>JBAXAF010000001.1:0-101328 GCA_037142675.1 Candidatus Berkelbacteria bacterium
AGGACGTAGTAGGCTGCGAAAAGCCTCGGGGAGCTGCCAAACAAGCTTTGATCCGAGGATGTCCGAATTGAGAAATCTTCCTGGTTTAAAGACCAGGAATCTCCCGACGTGAGTCGGGTTGAAGGGCACCTGCTGAACTGAAACATCTTAGTAAGCAGAGGAAAAGAAATCGTAAGAGATTCCCTTAGTAGTGGCGAGCGAACAGGGAAAAGTCCAAACCGGTTTTTACCGGGGTTGTGGGACCCATATAATTGACGTGAAAGGATAGGAGAACGAGCCTGGAAAGGACGACCATAGCGCGTGACAGTCGCGTATCCGAAATCCGAGTAACAGAGAGTTGGTGTTCCCGAGTACCACGAGACACGTGAAACCTCGTGGGAAGCTGGGGTGATCATACTCCAAGACTAAATACTACTTCTCACCGATAGTGAACTAGTACCGTGAGGGAAAGGTTAAAAGAACCCCGCAAGGGGAGTGAAATAGAACCTGAAACCATATACTTACAAGAAGTCGGAGCCGCCGCATCTCATTGCATTCGATGCGCAAGTTCATCAAGTTACAAGTTCGTAAAGTTAAAAGTGCATGGAATAACTATAATAGTTAATACCTTGTACTTTATAAACTTGAAAAACTTTATAACTTTTTACTTGCCAACATCGAGCGTAGCGAGATGTGGTGGTGACGGCGTGCCTTTTGTAGAATGAGCCAACGAGTTAGCTATGTGCGGCAAGCTTAAGGGATAAAACCTGGAGGCGTAGTGAAAGCGAGCCTGAATAGGGCGATTAGTCGTACGTACTAGACCCGAAACCGAGTGATCTATCCATGGCCAGGGTGAGTCCACCTTAACCGGTGTGAGGAGGCCCGAACCAGTTCACGTTACAAAGTGTTTGGATGAGCTGTGGATAGTGGTGAAATGCTAATCGAACTCGGAAATATCTGGTTCTCCTCGAAATATATTTAGGTATAGCCTCTGTCTCAGAGCATGGGAGGTAGAGCACTGGATGGGTTCCGGCGGCCTCGGCCGTCGGCCCCAAATAAACTCCGAATTCCCATGTGTGTTGGCAGGGAGTCAGACTGTGGGGGCTAAGCTTCATGGTCGAAAGGGAAACAGCCCGGACCATCGTCTAAGGTCCCTAAATTCTAGCTAAGTGGAAAAGGAAGTGGAATCTCCTAAACAATCAGGAGGTTGGCTTAGAAGCAGCCATCCTTTAAAGAGTGCGTAATAGCTCACTGATCTAACAGAGATTCTGCGCCGAAAATGTAACGGGGCTCAAGCTAGATACCGAAGACATGGATGCTGTGCTTCGCACTGAAATCCTAATTATCAAAATCCTAAATCCTAAACAAACCCAAATGATCAAAATTCCGAATGTTTAGAGTTTAGAAATTAGAATTTAGAGTTTCTGCGCGAAGCGCAGTGTGGTAGAGGAGCGTTCTTCGTGCGATGAAGGTGAATCGTGAGGTTTGCTGGAGCGCGGAGAAGTGAGAATGTTGGCATAAGTAACGAATTAGCCAGGCGAGAAACCTGGCCACCGAATATCCGAGGTTTCCTGGGCAACGTTAATCGTCCCAGGGTTAGTCGGCCCTAAGCCGAGGCGTAAAAGCGTAGGCGATGGCCAGCTGGTTCATATTCCAGCACTCCGTGCAACTTGTTCCCTGGTGCGCGCTGTAAAGATTTGTAGAAAATCATGATTTATTTCTACAAGGAATAACAGTGACAAGAAAAGCCAGATACTTAATGTGCATGGAACCGTACCGCAAACCGACTCAGGTGGATGAGGCGAGAAGCCTCAGGTGATCGGAAGAACCCTCGTTAAGGAACTCGGCAAATAAGCGTCTGTAACTTCGGGATAAAGACTGCCTATCGCAAGATAGGCCGCAGCGAAAGAGCCCAGGCGACTGTTTAACAAAAACACAGGTCTCTGCTAAAGCGAAAGCTGAAGTATAGGGACTGACGCCTGCCCAATGCTGGAAGGTCAAATCCACCGGTGATTGCACGATTCGTCGTGTATGAGCTAGTGGGCTAAGCCCCAGTGAATGGCGGCCGTAACTATAACGGTCCTATGGTAGCGAAATTCCTTGTCGGGTAAGTTCCGACCCGCACGAATGGCGTAACGATCTGGGCACTGTCTCAACGAGGGATCCGGTGAAATTACAATGCCGGTAAAGATGCCGGCTACCTGCAGCAAGACGGAAAGACCCCGTGGAGCTTTACTATAGTTAGATATTGAATCTAGGATTTAGATGTGTAGAATAGGTGGGAGCTTCGGCACCAGTGAAATACCACTCTTCTACTTTCTGGCTTCTAACCCCTCGACCTGAATCGATCGAGAGAGACAGTATCTGATGGGTAGTTTAACTGGGGCGGTTGCCTCCTAAATTGTAACGGAGGCGTTCAAAGGTACACTTACTCCGGATGGAAATCGGAGTGAAAGTATAAAAGCATAAGTGTGCTTGACTGTGAGACTTACAAGTCGAACAGGTGGGAAACCAGGATTTAGTGATCCGGTCCGTATTTATGATAATCGGACCGCTCATCGGATAAAAGTTACCCCGGGGATAACAGGCTGATCGCATCCAATAGCCCACATAGACGATGCGGTTTGGCACCTCGATGTCGGCTCGTCCTATCCTGGGGCTGAAGAAGGTCCCAAGGGTTTGGCTGTTCGCCAATTAAAAGGGTACGCGAGCTGGGTTCAGAACGTCGTGAGACAGTTCGGTCCTAATCTGCTGTAGGCGCAAAAATTTGAGTGGGTCTGTCCCTAGTACGAGAGGACCGGGATGGACGAACCTCTGGTGTGCCAGTTGGGTGAATCTCACCCATTGCTGGGTAGCCACGTTCGGTTCGGATAAATGCTGAAAGCATATAAGCATGAAGCCGGCCACAAGATTAGATTTTTGATCCCCAGTAGACCACTGGGTTGATAGGCTCTAGGTGTAAGGGCAGTGATGTCTGTAGCCGTGGAGTACTAATTGATCATTCTGACTTTAACTTTTGCTTTGACTAGCAATTACTGATTGAAATTTACTATATTTAGTTGAAGAAGTTAAAAAGTTTTTCAAGCGAATCAAGTAAATTCTTTGAACTTGATTGACTTGTGACTTGATAACTTGTTACTTAAAAAGATAGTATTGTGTTGGTGCTTATAGCGAAGTGGGTACACCTCTTCCCATTCCGAACAGAGTCGTTAAGCACTTCAGCCCCGATGGTACTTGAGCCGCAAGGTTCCGGGAGAGTAGGACAGCGCCAACACAATGCTATTTTTTAGTTCATAAAGTAACAAGTACCTGGAGTTTTACTATTATAGTTAATCCCTTGTACTTTAAAAACTTTACGGACTTTATAAACTTTCAACTTTTATTATGTTATAATAATCTTATGAAAACACGTGCAACAATAATTTTGCCAGTGGCTCTAGCGGCTGCAGGCATCATGACAGTGGTATTTGGCAGAACAGCTCAAGTCGGAGCTGATGTAACGACTGTTACTTCTAACTCGTCGCTCTATGTTTTGCTAACAGCAGCTGGATTTTTGCTAATTGCTGTTGCTGCCATTGTAGCGCTATTTATGATCGCCGGCAGCGAAGATAAAAAATAATTTTTTTTCAAGTTTTTTTGCGTGTTTTTTGCGTTATTAAATAATGGAGGCGGGATGAAAAGAAGTACAAAAGGGCTATTATGGACTCTGGTGTCGTTGATTGCTATTGTCGCCGTCGGTTATTTTGGATTTGGAAAGCAGTTAGGAATTTCGGCTGATAGTATCTACGATGTAGTTGTTGGAGCCAGTACGTGCAGAACCTCTAAACTAAATACTAAGACTGTAATATTTCCACAAGGAAATGGAAACGCTACAGAAGCAACGTTTGTAAGCGCTTTAACCATCGGCGAAAAAGCATCACCTGACGGTGTATTTGTTTATAGCAACGGTAATATTTATTTTACCGATGGCAACAAATACCTGACCAAGCCGGCTGTTCCGACCGGCTACATTCTAGCATTTGACGGCTATCACTATTTATTAGCGGACACTAAAACAGCTACAAAGTTCAGCAATCCTTCCATTAATCTAAATAACTATTTGGTCTACAAAAACAAGTTGTGGGTTAAAGGTCCTGCGATTACAGGAGCTACTTACAATGGAACCATTGTTCAAGTCTACGGAACCACGGCGCTGTGTTCGACTAATGGCACATTGAAAGAAATCGATATTGCCCGCCAAGCTCGAGGATTAAGTTCAGACCAATCTAACTCTTTTAGTATTAAAGCCATGACATCAGGCGCTGAAGTTCCGATGGTTAATGGTGTTTACACTGCTGATTTAAATAAAACTATTTCCCTCAGCGTTGCCTGGAATACTTCTGCTCCTTCTGCGTTCAAAGGTTTTACAATGAAATTTTCTGATCCGAGTTTGGTCGTGGTAGCTACAACTGCTGGTGGACCTAGTAATTACGTGTTTAGTTTTGTTAAAGAAGGGAGTGAAACAGTCACTCTATCGTGGCAGGATATGACAACTGGTGTTACATATCAAAGCTCAATTATTATTCGGACCAACCCAGTTGTTCAGCGATAACACACTCTAGAAACTAAAAAATCCGCGGACTCGCGGATTTTTTAGTTTAGGAGCTAGAGCATAATTGCTTGGCGGAGAACCGGGATTATTTCGCCGTAAGCCTTAGCGGCGGCGCGGAAAGCCGAGCGGCCTTTATCATTTAGCGAATAAATTTTACGGACTTTTTTGCCAGCAGAAACCTTGTTAACATCCAAGTACCCGCCAGACATTAGTTGTTCCAGGGCCGGATAAACCGTTGACTCGGTTGGGCGGCAAAGCCCTTCAGATATTTCTTCTATCCGTTTTACCAAGCCGTAACCATGAGCCTCTTTATCGGCATAAAGAACTTTCAATAGAAAAAACCGAATCAAGCCTTGATTTATTAACGACTTCCAATATTTTTCGTCTTCAAACTTCACTACACAGATCCTTTACACAGATTAAACACAGATAAAAACAAAAATATGAATGAAATTTTCTTGTCTAGGTTTTCATTTTATCCCTTTAGCCTTAAAATATCAAGATGAAAAGTAATTTGCTATAATACTCTTGAAATAATCGAGGAGAAATTATGAGCGATGACACAGAGCTAAACAAGACTGATATCGAAAAAACCGTTGCTCCTGCCACTGACATGGCAGTTTCACTAGAACCACAAAAAAAAGAAATCGTCCGGACGCCAGAGGCGCAGGAAAGACTGATAAATGTTGTTGGTCGTGTTTCGATGTCCCAGCGGGGAAAGTTTTTTGAAGAATATCGTGCAGAGAATGAAGCTGCTGCCGATTTTTTGACTAGGAATTCCTTGAAAGTTGCTGAGGCCCGCGGGCTAGATATTCCAGCTGAGTATTTGGATAATGTTCAAACAATGATCGACCGACTGAATGAAAAATCTGGCACTGGTTTGACAATGAATGAAGATGCAATTGCAAAAATTGTCGCCGCTTCTCCTGAAGATTTGCCAGGGTTATATAAAGAACTTCTTGTTATCGTTACCCCGTTTGATGATAGAGAAAATTTATCGACGCCCGAAGCGGCAGAGATTGCTGGGTTTATTGAGGCGGCAAAAGCTGTTATTGATCGCAGAGATGAGGAAGATAGGCCACTTGATCGAGTAAGGGAGCTTTGTGAGATAATGTTCGATGTCGAAGGCACAAGGCGAGATGAAGACGGCGAATCAGTTCTCCCTGCCGATGACATTGAAGTTACTTTGTTCGCACATGTTGATGATATTGTTGATTCCGGTAACGAAACTGGAGTTAATTCAATAACCTCTGAAGATTTAATCACTTTGGCTTATTCGAACTTAAAAAAGAAAAAAGTGCCAACTTCTTGGGCAAAAGTTCCACGAGACATTAGAACAAATATTGAACTTGCGGTCCAAAGAGTGAAAGAAGATCATGCAGATAATATCGATGTTTTAAATACTAGCGAAGGACCGATAATTACATTTAAGCCGGTGGAGAAATAATGTCAGAAATATTAGGTCCGAACGATCCAGAAAATATGCAGATGCCAAGTGTTGAGCCACAAGCTAAGACACCGGAAAAGCCGGAGGCCAGTATTATTAACTTTGAACAACTCGAAGGCATAATGTCCGACGGAAGCGCTGATGAATATGTCGAGAACGTTGGCGCAGTTCCGATTGAGGGTTTGCTGGAAGAACAAGGGGATGAGCGAACTGTGGATCAATTATCGCAGCCAGAGCGGGAATACACTGAGTCGATATTTACTGAGAGCGCTGCTAAAAAGGGCTGGAGAGTTGAGTCGGATGCATCGTCATGTATCGCCAGAGCTGCATAACTTTTTTGTCATTCCGGACTTGATCCGGAATCTATACAAATTATTAGATCCTGAATCAAGTTCAGGATGACGAGTCAATAATGCCAGAGCTTCCTGAGGTAGAAACAATACGGTTAGGTTTGAAAAAAGCCATTGTTGGAAAAACAATTGCCGGTGTTGATATTCGAGTTCCAAAACTTTTTCATGGCGACAAAAATGATATCACCAATAAAAAAATTGTTGATGTGAACCGCCGGGCTAAGCAGATCATCATCGATGTCGAGGGCGACAATGATATGCTGATTCACCTAAAGATGACAGGCCAGCTAATTTACAGACCAAAGCATGAATCAGGAATTATGAATAATGAATTATGGAAAGATCAAACAGCCGGAGGACATCCGAGCAAAGACTGGACAGCGGTTTTGCCGAATACCACAACCCACATAATCTTTGATTTTTCTGATGGTTCAAAATTATTCTTTAACGACATGCGGCGATTTGGCTGGATAAAAGTTTTTAATTCTGGCGAACTGGCAAGTAAATTGTCGGAAGAGCTTGGGGTTGAGCCGTTCGATAAGGAATTTACTAATGCAGAACTTGCAAAAATAATCAGCAGCAAACCGCGCTGGAATATTAAAAAAGTTTTAACTGATCAAAGTTTAATTTCTGGCATTGGAAATATCTACGCTGACGAGTCACTTTTTTGGGCGGGAATTTTGCCGACACGACTGGCGGGAGAAATATCCGACGAAGAAATTGTTAAGCTGCGTGAATCTATTATCAAATCACTGGAAATTGGTTTGAAATATGGCGGTTCATCAGAAAATACATATTACAAAATTGACGGCACCAAAGGCCAAGCCCAAGAACATTTTCAAGTTTACGCCCAAGAAGGCAAGCCGTGCAAGCGTTGTGATGGCATAATTAAAAAGATTCGATTAAACGGCCGTGGGACACATTTTTGTGACAAGTGTCAAAAATAATATAAAAGGAGAACTATGAAAGACATTATCGCAGTAGTTTTGGCGGCGGGTAAGGGGACAAGGATGGGTGCGGCGGATCGACCGAAAGTAATGTATCGGGCGCTCGGCAAACCGATTGTTGAATATTTAATTGATAGTGTGGAAGCTGCTGATGTTCCTGATGTCGTTTTAGTTGTTGGTTTTATGCAAGAGCAGGTTCGCGATTATTTCAAAGACCGGGTTCAGTATGTTGAACAATTTGAACAGAAAGGCACAGGTCATGCCGTTATGATGGCAAAGGATCTATTGAAAGGAAAATCAAAGGCGGTAATTGTAAGTTATGGCGATATGCCACTGTATAAAACTGAAACAATCAAGAAGCTGATCGAAAAATTTAACACTGAGAAGCCAACTATTGCAATGGTAACTGTTGATTTGGGCGATCCGGATTTTTGGGCTTATAGTCGGGTAATTAGGAACAACGAAGGGGAAATTATCGCGACCGTTGAGCAGAAAGATGCGACGGAGGAGGAGCGGAAAATCAAAGAATGTAATCCGAGTTTTTACATGTTTGACGCTGATTGGCTTTGGGATAACCTGGGCAGAATTGGCACAGATAATGTTCAGAAAGAGTATTATCTCCCGGATTTGTTGTCAATCGCGACCAAGCAAGGCAAGAAAATTGTCAGCATTAAAACTGAAACTGAGGATGAAGTCCTGGGCGTGAACACACCGGAGCAACTTGAAAAAGTAGAGAAAATATTAAAGGATAGATGAATCTAAAAACTAAGGGGATAGTTATAAAGCGGATGAACTACGGTGAAGCCGATAGGATTTTAACTGTGCTGACACAAGACCACGGAAAAATTAAGGCAATAGCTAAAGGATCCCGTAAAATACTCTCCAAACTTGGCGGCTCTCTTGAGCCGTTTTGTTTGGTTGATTTTATTTTCCATGAAGGCCGAAGTTTCTATATTGTAACATCAGCATCTGTGGTTAAGCATTTTGAAAAAATCCATACTGATATTGATAAAACTTCCAAAGCCTTCTATATTGGCGAACTTTTGGACAAATTTCTCGAGGAGAAGCAAAATCACCCTGAGGTTTTTGAATTGTTTGCAAAATATTTGGAAAACCTAGAAAATGCTGACGATCCAATCTTGATCCCGGTTTTTTCGGCTAAAATTTTGGAAAACTTAGGTTTTAAACCTGTAACACAAAATTGTTTGCATTGCGAAAGCAAGTTATTGCCGGAGCAAAATTACTGGGATGATATTGAAGGCGGAGTGATTTGTCAAAAGTGCCACGATAAATTTGGTCATGGGCGAGAAATTGAAAATGATGTAATAAAAATTTTGAGATTGGTTTTTTCACCAGAGTTTATTGTTGGCTCAAAAATTAATATTAACGACAAATACAAGAACCAAACTGCTGCAGTTTTAGAGAACTATATTGAAGGTGTACTGGAGCGCGAGCTCAAAAGTAAAAAGTTTATGAAAGACATGGCTAAATAGTTCACTTCCATACGGAGTTTACCCAGTGGGAAGTATGGTAGTGAAAAATAATCATAAAATAAAAAAGCGCCGTTGTCCCCAGTTTGGGACAACGGCGTCGGTCGTGTGTCACAATGAGCGAAACGGGGCTGATTCAGTCTACAGTCCGATAGCGGCAACGTCAGATGCCTTACCCAGCGTGGTCAGGTTCTCAGCGCAGTACGTTGAGGTTGTCCGATTGAAGACCATCTCTGGATCGCTGGGGTGACCAGCGGCGTCGAAGTAGGTCCAACCATGTTCCGGTGACTCCATCATCATGTCAAACATCAGGGCAGTCCGATAGATCCCTGTGGTGACAGTTGCCACCTTGCGGATCTTGTCGTGGAATAACCCGTCCAGTTCGGCCATTACGCGCTGGATGACGCCGCGATTGCCGGACTTGGGGTCAGGGTTGCAGATCGTGACGACGCGGATGTCGGGGTATCGCTTCTTGATGACCTCGGCCGCGCCTTCGCAGATCTTGATCTCTTCATCTGCCTCGGGCGCAAAGTCACGTACGGTCTTCTGCTCAGCCTCATTGACAGGTCGATTGGAACCAGCGATCACCAGAACCTTGGTCGCAGCTTTGCCGCGGGCGATGGCTTCAGCCGCGTAGCAGGCGCGGTGCAAAGGAGAACGACGGGCGCCTCCCAGGGCGATGATCGCGTCATAGTTGCCTTCGAGGCGCTTCTCATTGAACATGCCGAGTTCGCGGGCCAGGATCATAGTGGCACGCAGCTGCTGCGGCTTCCACTGTGTGGAATCTTCCTCCAGTTGGAAGCGAACGAGATCTCGGCCACCCTTGTAGCGCGGGTTGGCCTGCTCGCAGGCTTTTCGGAACGCTTCCTTTTCGGCGATTGGATCGGCATCAATGCCGATTTCCTCCAGGAACAACTGTGTGGCATCGGACAACAGCGTTAGCTTTGCAGACAACATGTTCGTTTGCCTCCTCGGAGTAGATGCTACCCTTTACTGGGTGCGAATGCATTCTATCATAAAATACGCTCAAAGTCAAGCGCAAAATCAGGCGAAGCGCCAGAATTGCGTACAAAATGGCATTGAATTTGAGCGTGAAAATGTGCTAAATTAGTGTTATGAGCGAAAAGCATCAGTCTGAAAATTTGGTAAATATTGCTGATTTTGGTATTAAAGGCGCCAATTATTATTGGACACGTAGCGAACGGTACAAAATCAGCAAAGATGAGCTTGAAAATGCTGGTGTTTTTGATGGTAATGCTTATTTGGATAAAAAACTCATTGCGCCATTGCAAAAAGCCAATGAAAAATTATTAAATCTAGGGATGGAATTAATAGTTAAAGACGCCCACAGAACCCCGGAATTATATAAGCTAGCAGAGACAAAATTGTACGAATATCAGGGCAAAGATAAGACTGACAAACTGCTAAACATGATTCGCATGCCGCACGCAACTGGGCTGGCAGTTGATATTGGGCTCATCGACTTAAAAACTGGCGAAGAGTTGAAAATGCGCGATTCGAAAGACGATCCGGAGGCGTATTTAATAGACAACTATCGAAAGAAAAAAGATCCACAATCGAAGGAATTTCAGCGATTGCAAGACATTTTAATTGAGACAATGACCTTGGTAGGATTTTCAGTCGGAACCAAAGGCGAATTTTGGCATTTTGAGTGGAAAAAATAGCTCCAGCGTGATAAGATAAATAAAAATCAGCACTAAAGGAAAAACTATGGCGGAAAAGAAAGACGAGATCCCCACAGGGTCACTACGTAGACTGAATCAAGTTCAGGATGACAAAAAAATCATGGAAAAGATTGTTTCGCTTTGTAAGCGAAGAGGGTTTATTTTTCAGTCCTCAGAAATATACGGCGGAATTGGTGGTATTTATGATTTCGGGCCACTTGGTGCTGAACTAAAGCGAAATCTGCGAGAAGAGTGGTGGAAACGTTTTGTCTTATCGCGTGAAGATATGGTTGGTATGGACTCCGGAATTATTATGAACGCCAAAGTTTGGGAAGCATCTGGCCACACCACTGCTTTTACTGATCCACTTGTTGAATGTAAAAAATGTAATCTGCGATTCCGCGCTGATCAACTAGATACTGCTGGTAAATGCAAAGAGGGTGGAGAGCATGAACTTACTGAAGAAAAAACATTTAACATTTTAGTCAAAACTCATTTAGGACCGGTTGAGGATTCATCAACCTTAACTTACCTTCGTGGTGAAACGGCGCAGGGGATTTTCGTTAACTTTAAAAATGTTTTGGAATCAAGCCGGATGAAATTGCCTTTTGGTATTGCCCAAATTGGTAAAGCATTCCGCAATGAAATAACGCCTGGGAATTTCATTTTTAGGACTCGTGAATTTGAACAGGGAGAAATTGAATTTTTTATCAATCCAAACAAAGAAGAATCAGCCAAGTGGTACGATTACTGGATAGATCAATACAAAAACTTCTACATTGATTTAGGAATCAAGTCAGAGAACCTGGAAGTTGTACCGCACGCTAAGGAGAAATTATCTCATTATTCAATCGGCACTTCGGACATTGAATACAAATATCCTTTTGGCCAGTCGGAACTTGCTGGTATTGCCCAGCGCACGGATTACGATTTAACCCAGCACCAAAAATTCTCAGGCAAAAACTTAGATTATTTTGACGAGGAATCCGGCAAAAAGTTTATCCCGTACGTTGTCGAACCATCAATGGGAATCGACAGGGCGGCATTGGCTTTCCTCTGTGATGCATACGACGAATCTGACGGCACTGATGGGCGAGAGAAGGGTGAAGTTACATTGCATCTATCGCCAAAGTTAGCACCGTTTAAATGTGGGGTTTTTCCGTTGGTGAAAAAAGATGGTGTTGGCGACAAAGCGAAAGAGGTTTACTCAACAGTTAAAAGTTGTTTTCCGGCATCATACGATGAATCGGGCTCAATTGGCCGTCGCTACCGTCGTCATGACGAAATTGGAACGCCGTACTGTGTTACAATCGATTACCAAACTCTTGAAGACGAAACTGTAACTATTCGCGAGCGTGATAGCATGAAGCAGGAGCGAATAAAAAATTCCGAGGTTAATAATTATTTGTTTGAAAAGATCAATTCCGAGCGATAATTTGAGATAGCCGAAATAATCAATAAAAAATTGCTAGTTCTGGACTAGCAATTTTTTATTATGGAATATATTATTCACAAGATAGGTCAGCAAGTTGTTGACCTGACAAGATTATTGCCATAAAATGGGAATATGTGGGAAGAAGTGGGAAATAAGTCTACTGATATTCCACACAGATTGGACACAGGTAAAAAATGATTAAACCAAAAACAAAAAAAATAAAAGTAGTAAACAAAAGTAAAGCTGTTACCTTAAAAATTTGTTTCGCTTAATTATCGTGTGAGGGAGATTGGAAAGCCATGTTCATCGGAGAGTACCGACATACAATAGATGAAAAGGGTCGTGCATCAATTCCTTCAAAATTTCGCGGGGATTTAGCTTCTGGTTGCGTCGTTACCCGCGGTCTAGACAAATGTTTATGGGTTTATCCGCTTGGAGAGTGGCAGAACTTGGCTGAGAAAATCGCTGAACTTCCTATCACCCAGAAAAATGCCAGAAGCTTCTCTAGACTAATGTTGGCTGGTGCATCTGATGTCGATCTTGATCGTGTTGGCCGCATAAATCTGCCTAGTTATTTAAGAGAGTATGCAGAAATTAAAAAAGACGTTGTGTTTATTGGGATATATAACAGAATTGAGATTTGGCCAACGGAAGTTTGGGAGAACTTTAAAAAAGAAATGGAAGAAAACAGCTCTGAAGTAGCTGAGAGCCTGTCTGAGATTGGTTTCTGAAAAAGCTCAAAATTCAAAGCTCAAATGTCAAATGAATGTCAAAAACTGAAGGATTAAATTAAAAATTTAGTCATTTAGGTTTCATTTGAAATTTGAACTTTAACATTTGGATTTATCTTTTTTGACCAGTAGCCAGTACACGACCGGCAATGAGAAATGTCATTGTCAGCTGGATTGGAGGGGCAAAGGTTTATTACAAGTCAGCTTTTTCGGCCATAGGCCGATCCGCCTTTGGCGGACGCTGTTACATTCGGTGTTCTTTACCGGATGTTAAAAACAAAAACAAAAAAGCTGGCTACTGATCAAAGAAAATTAATAACAAATCCTAAATCCTAAGCTCTAAATCCTAAGCAAGCCCAAATGACCAAATTTTCAAAAGTTTTGAATATTTGAATTTAGAAAATTGTTTAGAGTTTAGAAATTAGAATTTAGAGTTTTTTACCGGAGGTAAATAATGGGTAGAGATTTTGTCGCAACGAGTTCAAATTCATCAAATATCGGCACCAAGAAACGAACAGTTGGCAGGAAAGTTTTTATAGGTCCCAAAGCTGCTAGATTTATTGCTATAATAATTTTTGGTGCGCTCGGACTTTTGTATCTAACTCAATCAACTCAAGGAGCCGACCGAAGTTATAAGCTGCGAGATTTATCTTCTCAAAAAACAGCTCTAACGGAGCAACGAGACCGATTGCAAGTTGAATCATCTCGCCTCGAATCTTTGAACGAAATTGATAAATCGATAAATCCAACTGCGGCAAGTGTAGGGCAAATGCAGCCGAGCAGCCAAGTTAATTATATACCTAGCGATAATACGATAAAATAACTAGCGCTGAATTCGGTAGAATATTGTTAGTTGGTTTTTTCAATTTCCCAAGGATAAATAATGAACGACGAAAAAATAGTTGCGCGAATAAAGTTTGTTGCAGCGCTTTTTTTGTTGTTGTCGGTTATTCTAGTGGCCAGATTGTTCCAAAAACAAATAGTTGAAGGAAAAAGCTATGTGGCGCAGGCCAAGGGCCAGCAGCAATTTTCGAAAATTGTGCTGCCTCAAAGAGGAAAAGTATATTTTCATGACTCATCTGACAACTTAGCTGGAAGTTATGCTATGGCCTATGATACCAAAAGTTTTGATCTTTTAGTCGTTCCAAGAAATCTGAAGGACAAGCAAGACACGGCTTCGAAATTGGCTTCATTTGTTGGGATATCATCCATGGAGGTTTTTGCTCAAATAAACAATGATAAAAGTTATTTACCACCGTTGAAAAAGGGTTTAACCTATGATGATGCTGACAAGATAGAGGCCCTTGGTCTAACTGGTGTTTATGTTTTACCTGAATACAAAAGGTATTATCCGGAATCAGATTTTTCTTCTCAGCTTTTGGGTTTTGTAGACAACGAAGGTAAAGGGAAGTATGGTTTTGAAGGATTTTATGATAAAGAGCTTCAGGGCTCGGCGGGGAGCATTACTGGCGAGCGAGATACTCTTGGAAGGATGATTAACCTGCTTTCCGAAGATACGCCCAAGAACGGTGCCAGTTATCTTTTATCAGTCGACCGCTCAGTCAATTTTTATATGTATCAACAATTGCGCCTGGCAATGCAAACCTATGAATCAGAATCAGCAATGGCTGTTGCAGTCGATATCAAGACAGGAAAGGTTGTCGGCATGGCATCACTGCCATCATTTGATCCAAATAACTTCTCACAGTATGCCAACAGCGACCAAACCAGCTTATTTAAAAATCCTGTCATTTCGACTGCTTATGAACCTGGCAGTATCTTTAAGCCTATCGTTGTCGCTTCTGGACTCGACAGTGGAAAAATTACTCCGGATTCAGGATCGACCTTTGGTGCTTCGGTAGATATTTCCGGTTTTACTATCCATACTGCCGAAGGTAAAGGCTTTGGAGCAGAAAAGATTGGTGATATTTTGCGCAACTCTGACAACGTTGGCATGGTTTGGGTTGGCCAGCAGATCGGTAGCGATATTATGAATCAGTATATCCGCAAGTTTGGTTTTGCCGATAAAACAGGGGTTGATTTGTCAGGTGAAGGAGTAGGTATTATACAGCCGCTTAAAAATTGGGGACAAATTGGTCAGGCAACTATAACTTTTGGCCAGGGAATTTCTGTCACGCCAATTCAGTTAGTTATGGCCTATGGCGCGTTGGCAAACAAAGGGGTAATGATGAAGCCAGAGGTTGTTGATAAAATAATAAATGATAATGGCAGCACTTCGGCAGTTGACCCAGTGACTATTGGTTCAGTAATTTCTGAAAAAACTTCAGCCGAAATAAACCAAATGTTGGTGCAGGTTGTCGAAAATGGTTACGGTAAAAAGGCTGGGGTTAAGGGTTTTTGGGTTGCAGGGAAAACGGGAACAGCACAGATGGTTGACCCCGCGACCGGAAAGTATACTGAAGGAATTTTTAATCACTCTTTCGCTGGTTTTGCGCCGGCTGATAATCCGCGTTTTGCACTCCTGGTTGAACTAAATAAGCCTAAAAATGCCAAATATGCTGAATCAACTGCGGCGCCAGTGTTTGGAAACATTGCATCTTACTTGCTAAACTACTATTATCGAATAGCACCGAATCGCTGATAATAAAGTTGAAAGTTTATAAAATTAGTAAAGTACAATGAAAAATATTCTTTTAAAACTGATCGAAAGTTATCTGCAGTTTTTAGCCCGAACAAAAGTTCGCTGGGCCAAACCGAAAATTGTAGCGATTACTGGATCATACGGCAAAACTTCTGCAAAGGAAGCGGTTTATTTTGTCTTGTCAAAAAAATTTGGGTCGGATGTTGGTAAAAACTGGGGGAATATGAATTCAGTTTTGGGCCTACCGCTGGCAGTTTTAGGGCTCAAAAAATATTCATTTGGTATTGGCCTAGTTGGGAATATTATTCAGGCAAAATGGAACTTTTTATTTTATAAATTACCTAAAATATTAGTACTGGAGATGGGAATTGATAAGCCAGGCGAAATGTCGCAATTATTATCTGTTGCCATACCTGACATTGCCATCGTCACTGGAATATCTGAAACACACCTGGAGGGCTTGAAAAATTTGCAAGGTGTAAAAAAAGAAAAAAGCTTATTGGTTGAATCGCTAAGCAAAAAAGGCATTGCGATTACAAATGCTAATGATGAAAATTCTGTTGATCTAAAAGTTCCCGCCGAAGCCAAGAAAATTACTTTTGGTTCCGCTGATGGAGATATTTCAGCATCAAACACTGAAGTCACAACCAGTGGGACGAAATTTGATCTAAAAATCTTCGACAAGAAAATTTCCATCAATTCAAAATTAATCGGCCAACACTCCATTCAAAGCTTACTAATAGCTGCCGCCACCGCGAATCAATTTGATATTGACCCCGAAGAGATAAAACAATCATTGGAACAAATTGTGCCGGAAAATGGCCGAATGAATATTATTGAAATCGAAAATCAAATTACAATAATCGACGACAGTTATAACTCTAATCCGAAATCGGCTGAAGAATCATTGTCGGCTCTCTTATCAATAAAACATGATGGGCGAAAAATCGCTATTCTTGGTAATATGAACGAGCTCGGTGGCTACACTAAGGACGCCCATATCCGAGTTGGTAAGGCGGCGGTGAAGGTTGTTGATATTTTAATCGCTGTTGGTGATAACGCAAAATATTTGGTTGATGGTGCTAAAGATGCTGGATTAGCGGCAGAAAAAAATATTAGCTTCGCAACAACTGAAGCATTAATTGCCAAAATTGATGGTATAATCAGACCTAGTGACCTGATCCTGGTTAAAGGATCACAAAATCGTGTTCGGTTGGAACGGCTTGTTAAATATCTGTTAAAAGATGATGAACTTGCGGCAAAAAATCTTGTTCGGCAAGAAAAAAAGTGGCAAGATAAATAATATTAGATAAATACTTAACTGAAGGAGACTGATGGACAAAATTGAAATGATTGTACTGTATAAAAACGATTTTATTCGTTTTTTCTGGTTGACGGGGCTGTCATTTTTAATCGCTATGATTTGGACGCCGCTTTTAACTAACTTTCTTTACAAATATAAATTAGGGAAAAGAATTCGTGTGGATAAAAACACTCCAATTTATTCCAAACTTCACGCTCATAAAGCCGGCACACCGGCTATTGGCGGAATTTTAATTTGGGTAACGACAGCGGTTTTGACAATTATTTTTAATTTGGAGCGCCAAGCAACTTGGTTGCCACTTTTTTCTCTAGTTAGCGCATCTATAATAGGTCTAGTAGATGATTTAATGAACGTTTATGGTATTGGTGTTCATGGCGGAGGACTTAGATTCCGCGAGAAACTTCCGCTCTATATTGCCATTGCCGCTGTTGGCGGTTGGTGGTTTTACTCCAAACTTGGTTGGAATTCGATTCATATTCCTGGTGGAGGAGATTATATCATCGGTGGTTGGTACATACCACTCTTTATCATTGCTTTGGTTTGGGCAGCGTTTGCATCAAATGCAACTGATGGGCTTGATGGTTTGGCTGGAGGTGTTTTTGCTACGTCATATGGTGCATATGCAATAATCTGCTTGGCTCAAGGGAAAACCGGTCTTGCATTATTCTGTGGCACAGTCATGGGCGCGCTGTTAGCATTTCTTTGGTTCAATATCCAACCAGCAAGATTTTTTATGGGAGATACTGGCTCAATGGGTTTGGGAATCACGCTCGGAGTTATTGCTTTCCTGACAAATTCCATTATTGTTTTTCCTATTATCACTTTGATATTTACTATTGAAGGGTTGTCGTTTCTAATACAGCGATTTTGGAGAATCACCTTTAAGAGGAAGCTATTTTTATCTTCGCCAATTCATCACCACCTGGAAGCTATTGGCTGGCCCGAGCAGAAGATTGTAATGCGTTTCTGGGTTATCAGCGCTGTATCCGCTGTAATTGGTTTGGCGGTAGCGCTCTTTGGTCGCGGGTTCTAATTAATTTTTTAAAATGGACGAAAGAATTTCAAAATTAGAACAAGAAATTAATGCGATAAAAAATCGCAATTCTTCTGTTCAAACTGATAAAGCCTGGGAGACTAACTGGGTTCGCAGATTGTTTGTGGCAGTTTTTACTTATCTGTCAATTGGAATATATATGTGGGCAATAAATATTGATCGGCCCTGGTTAAACGCTATTGTTCCAACTGTTGGTTTTTTACTCTCGACATTAACATTGCCTTTCATAAAAAGAATTTGGATGAAGAGGGTTGATGGGAAAAATTAAGGTTACAAAAGACGGACCATACGAAGTTTCCGGAGCGATTCCACTGCACGAGGAAGAAATTGTTGTTGATGGGAACGGCGATCCTCTGGATTGGAAAAAGACTAAAGATTTTCCAGCAGAATCGGAATATGCACTTTGTCGCTGTGGCAAATCAAAAAATAAACCTTTTTGTGATGGAAGCCATGTAAAAGCAGAATTTGATGGCGAGGAATTGGCTGATCCCAAAAAAGCCTTTGCTGACATGGAAAATGTTTATGATGGTCCGCTGATGGATTTGCATGACGCGGAGGAGTTGTGTTCTGGCGCTGGTTTTTGTCACCGGGCTGGTGGGACCTGGGTTTTATCGGAGAGCAATTTAGAGTCGGATTTTGTGGTTGCCAAGGAGCAGTGTGGCAACTGCCCGTCTGGACGTTTGGTTGCAGAAGATAAACAAAAAAAAGCTACGGAGCCCCAATTTGAGGAGTCAATTTCTGCCACTCAGGAACCTGATCGTGGGGTCAGTGGCCCGCTTTGGGTTAAGGGTGGGGTTGAGGTTGAATCAGCGAAGGGGGGAAAATATGAAAAACGTAACCGCGTCACTCTTTGTCGTTGTGGAAAATCAAATAACAAACCATTTTGCGACGGTATGCATCGTTTGGCCGAGTTCAATGACAATGATTCGTCTATTTCAAATTAGACTCGTTTAATATAAAATAGAACTATGGATTTAACCAGATTTAGGGGCAAAAGTATCGCGCTTCTTGGTTTTGGCATCGAAAACATCGCTGTTGCCAAGCTTTTTTTAAAGAATCAGATCGATTTTATTATACTTGATCGTGTTCCAGTCGAAAAAATGATTGATGACGGACAAAAATTAGTTACAAGTCACAAGTTGCAAGTTAAAAGCGGGGAAGAATATCTCAAAGATCTTAGTTGGTTCGATATTATTATCCGATCACCTGGAGTTCCATTTCTAACGCCGGAAATTCAGTCAGCAAAAAAATCCGGTTCAGAAATTACGTCATCAACAAAATTATTTTTTGATTTCTGTCCTGCTCAAATTGTTGGGGTCACCGGGACAAAAGGTAAGGGAACCACAGCTTCAATAATCACGGCAATTATTGAGCAGAATTTAAAAAAAACGGTTCAATCGGCAAAAGTTTATTTAATCGGAAATATTGGGATTGCCCCATTCGAAGTTATTGAAAAAATAAAGCCTGACGACTTAATAGTTTTTGAACTTTCTAGTTTTCAGCTTCAAGATTTAGACAAGTCGCCGCATATTGCAGTAGTTGTGAATTTGGCAGATGACCACTTGGATTATCATCAGACAGTTGCGGAGTACAGAACGACGAAACAAAATATATTGAAGCACCAGAATGAATGTGATTTTGCTGTTATAAACTTCGATTATCCAGAGTCGAAGAAACTGGCAGAATTCGGTAAAGCCAAAAAATATTATTTTTCATCAAAAGAAAAAATCACGAGTGGCGCCTATGCCGATGAAGATGGCGATGTTTTGCTGGCATTTGATGGGGAAGAGCATAAAATATGTTCGCAAAATGAACTAAAATTGATCGGCCGTCATAATTTAGAGAATATTGCCTCTGCGGCTATTGTCGGCAAGTTGTTAAATGTCCCTAATGAACTTATCAGCCAAGCAGTGAAGGAATTTGATGGTTTGCCGCATCGACTGGAGTTTATTCGTGAATTTGATGGTGTCAAATTTTACAATGATTCATTTTCTACTAACCCAACACCAACGATTGCTGCCATCAAATCATTTTCTGCTCCGATTACAATTATTTTAGGAGGATCATCCAAAGGCGCTGATTTCTCTGAGTTGGCTGATGTCATAAAAACATCATCAGTAAAAAACGTATTGGTTATCGGTATTGAAGGGCAAAAAATTCGTCAAGAGATAATAAAATCATTGACAAAAATCAATATTTTGAATGGTGGGAAAAGCATGGAAGATATTGTTGAAGCTGCGATTAAGCATACAGATAATGGGGAAATAGTATTGTTGTCACCGGCTTGCGCATCGTTTGGTATGTTCAAAAATTATAAAGATCGAGGTGAAAAATTTAAGCTGGCTGTAAATAATTTATGAATTATTCATACAAAAAAAGAAAAACAGCTGACTATGTTTTGATGGTTTTGGTTTTTGCCCTGATTGCCTTCGGCTTGATTATGATTTACTCAGTTTCGAAGTATCTATCATTGCAAATTACCAACCAAGCTAGTGATAAATACTATTTAGTTAGACAGCTGGTTTCACTGGGAATCGGCCTGGTAGCTTGGGCGGTATTTCAGGCTATCGATTATAAATTTTGGCAAAAACACACCAGTAAAATGCTTTGGGTGACAATTATCTTGCTCTCATCGGTGTTTATTTTCCGTGGAGAAGGTGGGTCCCGCTGGGTTAATTTGTTTGGGCTAGGTTTTCAGCCTTCGGAATTTGCAAAGTTATCAATGATTCTTTATTTGTCTGGTTGGTTGGCAAGCAAAAAAGAATCTGGCGATATTAATGAATCTTTTGTGCCATTTTTACTGTTTGTCGGTGGGGTTTCGCTTCTAATGTTGGTACAAAAAGATTTAGGAACACTTAGCGTCATCCTAGTTATTGCTGCCATGATTTTTTTCGCCGCAGGAGCAAAATTATCAAACATAGCAATTGGCGGTTCGTTAGGCGTGATTCTTACATGGCTGGCGATAAAAATTGAACCGTACCGCATGCAGCGATTAACAGCCTTTTTAAATCCAGATCAAGGTGCCCTGTCTGCAACATACCAAATTAGGAACGCGCTTATTGCTATCGGTTCTGGCGGACTTTGGGGGTTAGGATTTGGGCAGAGCGTGCAAAAATATCTTTATTTGCCGGAAGCGCAGACGGATGCGATTTTTCCGATTATAGCGGAAGAGTTAGGCTTTCTAAGAGCTGGCGCTGTTATAGTGGTATACGCGATTATAGCTTATCGTGGTTATACTATCGCTAGGAAAGCCCCGGATTCATTCTCTCAGCTTGTAGCAGTCGGCATTACCACCTGGTTAATTTGGCAAACTTTTGTCAACCTTGGTGCCATGATGGCTCTGCTGCCGCTGACAGGAGTGCCACTGCCGTTTATCAGCTACGGTGGCACCTCACTGATTGCTTTTTTGGCTGCAATTGGTATACTGCTTAATATTTCTAAACATACGGCGGAACAATGAGAAAAAATACAATATTTTTGGTTGGGGCGGATACGGGCGGTCATGTCGTGCCTGTTTTTGCTTTGGCGGGTGATTTATCAAAAGACAAAAATATCAGAGTCATCGTCGTTGGTGTTGGTTCGGCAATCGAAAAAAAGTTTTATTCGAAATTGTCCAATGTCGAATATAAGATTATTATTGCCGGTAAATTTCAGTTTAGAAATGCTTGGAATAATTTTGTTGCAGTTTTAAAATCCGGGGTTGGTTTTTTTCAGTCAATCGGATTAATCATAAAATATCGGCCGAAAGTAGTATTTCTTAAAGGAAATTATGCTACTGTGCCAGTGGCTTATGCCGCCAGGCTTCTCGGAGTTCCGGTTCTTGCTCACGAATCTGATGCGATAATCGGCAAGAGCAACAGATTAATTTCCAAGTTTGCTAAAAAACTTTTCGTCAGTTATCCGCTTGAGATCTTTAATATTTCTGGCAAGAATTTAGTATATTCCGGACCGATTCTGCGCTCAGAGTATAGCAAAAAGATTGACCTGAATCAGAAAAATAAGTTGCCAACAGTTTTGATCCTTGGAGGTAGCCAAGGAGCACATGGGATTAATGAAATAATTTTTGCCGCTTTGAAAGAGCTAGCGTCGGGTTATATTGTTATACACCAGACCGGATCTACTGATATTAAAACTGCTGAAATTAAAAAAGCTGAGCTGCCAAAGGAAATTGCAGATAACTACCGGCCACTATCATTTGTTGAAGATGATTTTAACGTAATTGCTAGTGCTGATTTAATAGTTTCTAGGTCATCATCATCAATCTTCGAATTTGCGGCTTTTGAAAAACCGACAATTTTGATACCTTACCCATATGCCAGTTTGGATCATCAGATGGCCAATGCCAAATATTTTGCCCGGCATAATGCTGCGATAATGCTTGATGAGAAAGATTTGTCACCAACAATACTCTATTCAGCAATTTCTAAAATATTATCATCAGAAAAGAGAAAAAAGGAATTGGGTGAAAACTTGCGCCAAGCTGTCAGGCCAGGGGGAGAAAAAATTATCCGAGAAGAATTATTTAAATTTATGAGGAAATAATGTGGTATCACTTAATCGGAATATCTGGAGTTTCAATGAAGGCGATCGCTCAAATTTTAGAGCAACGAGGCCACAAAGTCACAGGCTCGGATTTGAAGCTATCCGGCCACTCGGCCTCCAATATTGCCGATGATATTGATGCGGTGATTTACACCTCAGCTGTTACCCCGAATTCCGCCGGCTGGGTTGAAATTCAAGAAGCAAAGAAAAAAGGCATTAAATTACTTAAACGTGGAGAAATGTTGGCGCAGTTGGTTAATGATTACAAGGTCATTGCTGTTTCTGGAGCTCACGGGAAAACCACAACCACCTCAATGATTGGATTAACATTAATTGAGGCCGGACTTGACCCACTAATTATTGTTGGCGAAGAAGTTGCAAAATTGGGCGGCGTAGTTAGGTTTGGGTCCGGTGAGTGGGCAGTTGTCGAGGCTTGCGAATATGACAGAAATTTTCTTAATTTTTACCCGAATATTACAATCATCACAAATATTGAAGAAGAGCATTTGGATCACTATCCTGGTGGGCTGGCGGAAATTGAGTCGACCTTTGCTAAATTTGCCTCGCAGACTGTCGATGGGGGAACAGTAATTTTTTGCGGCGATGACAAAAATGCGTCAGATACGGTTGCAAAAATAGAGAATAAAAAATTGGAAATTATTAAATATGGTTTAGGAAAAACCAATGACATTAAAAACTTGCCATTCGAGTTATCAATACCCGGGGATCACAATCGGCGAAATGCATTGGCAACAATTGCTGTTGCCAAGGTTTTGAATATATCGGAAGATGTAGTCGAGACAGCAATTTCTGATTTTCATGGTGCCAATCGTCGGTTTGAGATTAAAGGTGAAAAAAACGGTGTCCTGGTAATTGATGATTATGGGCACCACCCAACTGAGATTGCTGCCTTGATTTCCGGTGTCAAAGAAAAATATCCGAAGAAAAAAGTTATGGCAGTATTTTGGCCGCATCAATACCGGCGAACAAAAGATTTGCTTGAAAAATTTCCCGCGGCTTTTGTTGACGCAGACAAGGTAATTATTAAAGAAATATTTTTCGTTCCGGGTCGTGACACGAAATTAGATGTTTCTGGTAAAGATATTGTTGACTTAATAAATAATACAGACGAGGGCAAAGCGGAGTTTATTGATAATGACACAGAAATTGTAAAGAAATTAGAAGAATGTCTAGCCCCGGATTGGATTTTGGTGACTGTCGGAATTCCTCCGGTCTATAAAATTGCTGATGCTTATTTAGGAAAGGGAAAATGCTAAATATCGATGAGCTCCGAGAAAATCTTGGCCCCAAGTTGGAAGAAAACGTGCTTTTGAGGGATTTTACTTCAATGGGGGTTGGTGGCGTTGCCGATTACTTTTATCGGGCGCAGAAAGTCGATGACTTGGTCGGCGCAATTTCTTATTTATCCAAAAATCAGATTCCCTACTTTGTCCTTGGTGGTGGTTACAACGTTGTTGTTTCTGATATGGGTTTTCCGGGCGTGGTAATAAAAAATGAAGTTAAGGACATGGTTTTCTCCGCCGACAGCACAGAGGTTATTGTCGGTTCCGGAGTTGAAATTGGACGCCTACTAATGGATAGCGCTTCGCGAGATTTCGGTGGTTTAGAATTTTTATTTGGAATTCCTGGGACTGTCGGTGGTGCGGTTTATGGTAGTGCTGGTGCCTTTGGTCATGCAATAGGTGATTTTGTAAAATCGGCTACATTATTAATCCCCGGTGGGGTTGATCGTGATACAAAAATCGTTCGCCATACTTCCAAATGGTTTGAATTTGGCAACCGAACGTCAAAATTAAAGGAGCACACAAGATTGCATCCTCATGATAACAGCCCAGTTATACTTTCTGTTAAACTCCAACTTTGTCAGAGCAGAAAAGACGTTATATTGCGCAAAATGCAAGAAAATCTAAAGACTAAGCGATCGTCGCAGCCGCTAGGTGTTAAAAGCGCTGGCTGCTTCTTTAGAAACCCTGGCGCCGGGAAAGAGCAATCGGCGGGATTTCTTTTGGATCGATCCGGCGCTAAGCGATTCAAGGTTGGCGATGCTTGTGTTTCAAAATTGCATGCTAATTTTGTTGTCAATAAGAACAAAGCAACAGCAGATGATATCCGTAGGTTAGCAGGTCAAATGAAGGATGCCGTCAGGGCAGAATTTCGGACTATTCTCGAGGAAGAGGTTGAATATATTGGTAAGTGGTAATTCTAATTTAGTTGAGGGGAAATGCGAGCAAACGAAAAATATTCTTATTCGAAATATCGCAATCGTGAAAATGTGCCGCAAGGTAGTGGCAAGGTTTTTGTGGCGCCAAAAGTTAAATATGCTCACAACCCAATAATAAATTTTCCAGTCAAGTTCTGGGGTAATATCGGGCTAATAGTTCTCGCAGTTGCGGCTATCTGGTTCGTTTTTTATTCTCGCTTTTTTCAGATAAAGGAAATAATTGTCGAGGGTAACTCTTTAGTGTTAGCGGATCAAATTTCTAAAAATATTAATTTGCGCCAGAATATTTTTCGTTTTAACATTCCGCTAGCTCGCGATAAGATTATTGCAAGCAACCCCATAATTGCTGATACTGCGATTTATCGTGGTATACCCAACGCTTTGAAAATTGTGGTGCTGGAGAGAAAGCCGCAGATGGTTTGGCTGTCTGGGGGAAACTATTATTTATTAGATGACGCTGGTATTGTTGACAAGCAAGTGGATGTTTCAGAATATACCAACTTAATACATATTTCCGATCAAAAAAATATGCAGGTAAATATTGGTGAGCGATTGTTATCATCGGGATTTATTAATTTTGCTAATAATGTTAGTACAAACTTTTTTGATAAAACCAACGCACACATTACCGGTTATTATATAACTGAGACAACTTTTGACCTCTATGTGCAGACTGATGCTGGTTTTTATGTTAAGTTTGACACAGCACGCTCTGTTGACAAGCAGCTCGGTGACTTAAAGGATATTATTGTGACTTATCGCCCAAGTATCCGTGAATATGTCGATGTTCGAATTAACGGTTGGGCATACTATAAATAAGATATAGAAATAAATTGGAGGAATTATGGTAAATGAAGCAGGGGATCCAGCCCTAGTTGGCGTGGAATTCGGTAGGGTTATCGAAGCAACCGAGAGACTCCTCGGATATGTTAAGATGCCGATCGAGTCAGACGAATTAAGGGATATTAACGTGTAACTAGAAGTTCTAATTAGCGAGGTAAGTGATACTACTGATAAAGAAAATGCTGGCAAGCTTGCAGAAGCAATTAGAAAGCACTTTTTAGATGTCTTAAACCAACCGCTTGATTTAAAAATTGATTTGAAAAAAGATCCACAAGAAAAGTATTCTGGCAGAGAAGAGACTCGAGTTTTAATTGATCAACTTGCTGCACTGGCTTCGAAATACTCTGAGTTTGAATTTAATGCCGATCAAAACGACGAAGCGGATGAATCTGGTGGGCCAAAAGATGCGGCAGCAGCATAAATATTTGTCATTATCTTCTTATGAAAAAGATTTGGGAACTCAAAGAAAAAAAGTATGAAGATATTATGCAGCAGCTTTTGTATAACCGTGGAATAATCGGTGACAATGCTGCTGAGGGTGATCTAGATAAATTTTTGAATCCTGATTTCAATCGGGATTTTTTTGATCCGGAATTATTGCCGGATTTCACTATTGCCATCGGCCGAATCATAAAAGCCTTAGATCAAAAAGAAAAAGTTGGGATATACGCTGATTATGATGCCGATGGAATTCCTGGCGCCGCATTATTATATCGCGCACTGTCAGCCATTGGTTTAGAGCCAGAAATTTATATTCCAGCTAGAATTGATGGCTATGGTTTCAATAATGATGGGATTGATTATTTGATTGCCAAGGGCTGTCAATTGATTATTAGCGTTGATTTAGGTATTAGAGAATTAAAATTTGCAAAATATATTTCGGAGAAAAAAATCGATCTTATCATTACAGACCATCATGAGCCAGGCGATGAGTTGCCAAGCGCAATGGCGGTAGTTAACCCCAAGAGATCTGATTCAAAATATCCGTTTCGTGAACTTTGTGGCGCCGGCGTGGTTTTTAAAATAGTTCAGGGGCTGGCGAAGCAATATCCTCAAATTATCAATGAGAAATTCTTGAAATGGAATTTAGATTTGGTAGCAATCTCAACTATTTCTGATGTCGTACCTTTGGTTTCCGAAAATCGAGTAATCACTAAATTTGGGTTAATGGTCTTGAAGAAAACAAAAAATACTGGTTTGCAGGAACTCTACAAAATATCAAACATTGACCAAAATAAAATTGATACCTACGTGATAGGTTTTCAGATTGGTCCAAGAATTAACGCCCCCGGGCGGCTGGATAATGCTGGTGAATCGTTTAAACTTTTGGTGACATCAAATCGTACTGATGCGTATAATTCTGCCCAACATTTACAGATGCAGAATGAAAAGAGGCAAGCTGAAATGGATAAAATTTTCGAGATGGCGTCAAAAATAATCGATCGAGACAATCTAATTGTGAACAAAATTATTTTGGTCAAACATCCTGGCTGGCAGAAGGGTGTTATCGGCCCAGTGGCTAGCCGGTTGGTTGAAAAATATTCTCGTCCAGTCATAATAATGTCTGAATCTGATGGATTCGTTGATGGAAGTTGTCGTAGTATCTCTAGCTTTAATATTACAGCTGCGCTAACATCATCATCGAAATATTTGGTTGGTTTTGGCGGCCATTCCGGAGCTGCCGGGCTTCATTTAAAGATTGACAATTATAGTGACTTTGTAAAGAGTATTACGACTTATGCAAACAAAAACATTTCTGACACCGATTTGTTACCCAAATTAAAAATTGATTTAGAATTGCAGAAAAGAAGAATAAATATTAGTCTCTTCAAAGAGTTGGAGAAACTTGAGCCGTTTGGAATGGGTAACCCAAAGCCAGTATTTTTAACTTCTGGCTTGAAACTGTTGTCTCATCGATTAGTGGGTCGTGATAGCAGCCACTTGCAGCTGAAATTTTCCAATGGAATTTCGGAAATAAAAGGGGTAATATTTAATCATGAGATTGAAATTGGAAAATTGGTTAGCGGAGATAATTATGACATTGTATATCAACCGGGTGTAAACTTTTGGAACGGAAAAAATTGGTTGGATTTAAGAGTTGTTGATTTAAAGGCATCGGAGAATTAATGACAAAAAAAAATGATAGAACAATTTTTGTTTGTGACAACTGCGGTAATGAATTTTCGAGTTGGGCTGGAAAGTGCTCAGCTTGCGGAGAGTGGAATTCATTGAAGGAATTTAAGCCGGCGGCAGTTTCACATTCATCAGAAAAAATTTCAGCTACAAATTTAAATAGTTTTTCTATTACAGCAAAAACTAGAATCAAAACTGGTTTTCCGGAAGTTGATCGAGTTTTTGGTGGTGGAATTGTTGATGGATCGGTTATTCTTTTGGGCGGGGAGCCAGGTATTGGCAAGTCTACATTGCTTTTGCAAATTGTTGACAATCTTCCTAGAACTCTTTATATTTCCGGAGAAGAATCCGGCCAACAATTAAAACTTCGTGCTGAGCGCTTAAAATTATCAGGTAAAAATATTGAGGTTTCAAGTGCTGTTGATATCGCAGCCTTAGAGGCGGCTATTATAGAACTCCAGCCAAAAGTAGTCGTGGTTGATTCGATTCAAACAGTGTCTGATTCCAGGATCGCGGGTACTGCTGGCAGTCAGGTGCAAATTAAAGAGTCTGGCCTGGTTTTACAGCAACTGGCAAAAAAGCACGAAGTTGCCGTAATCATCGTCGGACATGTCACAAAAGAGGGGACAGTTGCCGGCCCGCGAATGCTCGAGCACTTAGTTGATGTTGTAGTTTATTTGGAGGGCGAGCGCAGCAATGATGCTAGAATTTTAAGAACTGTTAAAAATCGTTTTGGTAACACTGATGAAATTGCAGTTTTAAAGATGGCTGAATCAGGTTTAGTTGAAATAAAAAATCCGGGTGCATTTTTTCTCTCAGAAGGTGATAATCTACCAGGGAGCGCGACCACAGTTCTGCTCGAAGGCACGCGGCCATTATTAGTTGAAATTCAAGCACTGGTTACACCAACAACTTTTGGTTATCCAAGAAGAACGGCATCAGGATTCGATTTGAATCGTTTGAATATTATTATCGGGGTTTTGACGAAACGAGCTGGCTTGAATCTTGGTAATCAGGATATCTACATTTCAGTTGCTGGTGGACTTTCGGCCAGGGAACCTGCAGCTGATCTGGCAGTAGCGTTGGCTATTGCCTCATCATATAAAAATAAATCATTGCCGGTAAAATCCGTTTATTTCGGTGAAGTGGGGCTAACCGGTGAACTCAAAAAGGTTATGGCTAGTGATAAACGCAAGAAAGAAGCCGAAGCATTAGGATTTAGTGTCTATTTCGGCTACAAGAATATTAGTGCAGCACTAGAGAAGAATTTATTTTGACTTCTACTAGAGAGTAGTTTTGAAAGAGTAGTCGTTCGAGCTAACTATATCGCCTGTAGAATTTATTGATACAACTCGAAAATGGTAGGTTGTATTTGGTATCAGGGCTGACAGAGCTATTGAATGGTTGGCAATCAGAGATGAATTTTTGGAACTTGATTTGGTGTAATCGTTATAATTATCGTGGCCGATTGTATCGTAGAAAACTTGGCTAGTGCCGCCGGCGGAAGTTGACCAAGCAATAGTTGCGTCCGTGCTAGTTATACCCCCGGATGAAGTACCCGAAATAGTGAAACTATTGTCAATAGAGAAGAAAGAGACCTCTTTGGTGTCAGCTGTGCCATTGTTGCCGGTAGCTGTCACCTTAAGTACGTGTCGGCCAGATGCTACCGAGTTAAAGTTAAAACTCATTGAATACGGTGCTACAGTGTCGGAGCCGATTGAGGTGGCATCAATAAAGAACTCGACTCTTGAAGTATCTCCTGGTGAATTAGTCGATACACTAAGTGTTGAGTTGCCACTTAAGGTTTGATCAGCAGTCGGTGAGTTAATTGAAACTGAAATACTGGGGCCAATATCACAAGTTCCTGCTGGCTCAGGGTTGTAGAGCCCATTGGCAACTGCCCAATCATGCACTGGGCCCTCCCAGCTAGGATTATTTGGCATTTCTGAATGAATGTTTGAAAAAATTACTGTGTTAATTAGGTTGTCTGGTGTCCCATCCGGGGCCTTAAGGCCATTGGATTTACAAACCCGAACCGCCACATTGACATCATCTTTTTCGGTTGGCACTTGCCACGATGCAAAAATATCAGTCGTGGTTTCCTTTGAGAATTCTGTTGGTAATTTATTTGACCATTTTTCAACAGTTAGAGTTTGAATTCCAGCTGGAGCCACAAATTGTTCCACTGGTTTTCCGCTCATCGCTGCCGCCATAAATTGGTGGAAAATTGGAGCGGCAATAATAGAGCCATCAGCTCCGCTACTCATAGGCTTGCTACTGTTGTTTCCGGTCCATACACCAACTGCCAAAGAAGGAGTGAACCCCATTGTCCAAGCATCGCGAAAATCGGAGGTCGTCCCGGTTTTTGTTGCGACTGGTCTATCAGAAAAATACAAAGGCGTTCTGGTCCCAAAGACCAATGACCTGGCGTTGTTGTCTGAAAGAATATTTTGCATTTGATAAGCGATTTGTGGGTCCAGGGCCTGCTTCCCCTTGTCTTCTTCGGGTTTGTATTCGTAAATTATCTTACCGCCATTGTCGAGGACTTTAAGTATTGGATGTAAGTCGTGATAAACGCCGTTGTTGGCAAAAGTAGCAAAGCCGTTAGTATGTTCTAGTGGCGAAACCTCGCCTACGCCCAGGCCAAGGGACAGGCCGTAGCGATCTTTTTGTGTCAGTGATGTGATTCCCATATCAGATGTGGTAGTCAAGACGTTTTCAATGCCGTCGATCGCAGTAGTTTTAACCGCAGGAATATTTAGAGAGTTATCGAGTGCTAGTCTTGCAGTTATTGGTCCGTGAGTTCTGCCGTCATAGTTATGGGGAATGTAGCCACCGCCAAAGTCGGTTGTAAAATCAAATAGTATTTTGCTGGGTGAAAAATCTTTTCGCTTAAGTGCCGTGGCGTAAATATACGGTTTGAACGATGACCCCGGCTGGCGAAGCGAAGTTGCTACATTAACATTGCCATCGATTCCGGTATCAAAAAAATCTTTACTCCCGACCATCGATAAGACTTCACCGGTCTTGGGATCAATTGCTACCAGTGCGCCGTTTGATCCACCATATTTTGAAACTTTCGCCATGCCGTCGGTGACTGCTTGTTCAGCGAGTTTTTGAGTATTATAATCAAGCGATGTATAAATTGAAAGTCCTTCTTTTTCAGCTCGTTGTTCGCCAAACTGTGCCGCTGCCTGTTCCAAAACGTACATTGAAAAATGTGGTGCGAGCATAGACATTTTCCTCGGTTTGACAGCGGTACCAACCGTTGTTGTATCTTGTTTTTTGGCTGTATCAGCTTGATCCTTGGTGATATATTTCATTTTTACCATTTGGTCAAGGACGTAGTTTCTGCGGTAAATAAGTTTGTCGGTGTGTGTTCCGTATGGATTATAGTAAGTCGGTGATTGTGGAATAGCTGCGAGAGTTGCTGCTTGTGCCAAATCTAAGTCTTTGGCTGGCTTACCGTAATACATTGTTGCCGCAGCTTCGACGCCAGCAATCTGTCCGCCGTATGGGATTTCATTTAGGTACATAGTCATAATTTGATCTTTGGAGTACATGAATTCAAGTTCAACTGCCAAGATTGCTTCTTTAATTTTTCTAGAAATTGTTTGGTTGGAATATAGTAGGGCATTCTTAACATATTGTTGAGTAATTGTTGATCCACCCTGTGATCCAGCTCCAATGTGAAAAATATCGTGAATTGCTGCTCTGGCGATGCCTTTAAAATTCAAACCATGATTTTGGTAGAATGATTGATCTTCAACTGAAACAGTAGCATCTTTAATGTTTTGCGGCATTTGATCAGAGGTAATAATTGTACGTTTTAGATCACCAGTCTCATAGAGTAAAACTCCGTTTCTATCAAAGATCTTCGTCGATTGCGACGGCTTCATTTTAGAAATTTTATTTGGGGTTGGGAGATCTTTGGAATACCAAGCAAAAACCAGTGAAATAGACAGCAAAACCGCCAGCAGGGAGTAGCCGGTAATTATTAGTACCCGCTTTTTATCAATTGGCTTGCGCTTTTTCTTTGCACTATTCGACTTTGAGCGCAGCTTTAGTGGATTTAGCAGTCCAAAATTAAATGCCATATTTTTCCTTCTCTTTACATTATAATCGTTTGTCGGTACTATGTAAAATAGTTAATCGCTGTTTGTGAAAACTTTAATATTTTATGCCACAATTTGTGGACTGTCAAGCGTGAAAAATGGAAGAATTAAAAAAACAAATTGAAGACGCAATCAAGAATGTCGGATATGATCTTCCGGATAATTTTGATTTATCTGTACCGCCAAAGGACGATCTGGGTGATTATTCTACTTCCGTTGCTCTGACTATCGCTTCGATGAATAATGAAAATCCCAAAGAAACCGCTGAGAAGATTGTTGGTGAGCTAAAATCAGCTGAAATAGAAAAAGTTGAAATTGCCGGTCCGGGATTTATTAATATAAAATTATCGAATAAGTTTTTTCATAATTATCTAGCATCAGTTTTGCAAATAGGTAGTAATTACGGAAAAAGTGATGTAGGCAAGGGGCAAAAAGTTTTAGTTGAATTTATTTCAGCTAATCCAACCGGCCCACTGCATATTGGAAATGCTCGTGGTGGCCCAATCGGCGAAGTGTTGTCCAATATCCTCGCTTGGCAGGGCTACACCGTTGAAAAAGAATTCTACGTTAATGATACCGGTAACCAAATTAAAAAGTTTGCTGATACGTTGTCTTATTATTACACAGTCAAATCTGATCCAAAGTTTCATTTTCCTGAAGGTGGCTATCCGGGCGACTTCTTGAAGGAAGTTTCGGAAGAAATACAGACTGAGTACAAAACTGAGCTTTCCGATCTTCATGATCATGAATTGTCGGGCTTTTTTGCTAAGGTGGGGCTGGAAAAAACTATTCGCCGAATTAAAGAAGATATTGAGGCCCTTGGGATTTCATTTGATCGCTTTGTTTATGAAAGTGATTTTTTAAACTCCGGCAAAAGTATGGAAATAGTCGATCAGCTGAAGGCCGATGGGCATACCGACAGTAGGGAGGGTGCTCTTTGGTTTACATCAAATGATTTGGACCCTAATGATCGCGAAACTGTGTTGCTGCGTTCCGATGCCGAAAAAACGCCGACATATTTTGCCACCGACATTGCTTACCATAAAGATAAATTTGAGCGGGGGAATGATCGTTCAATCGACGTTTGGGGTGCTAATCATCACGGACATATTGCCCGGTTGAAAAGTGCGATGAAAGCCATTGGCTGTGACGAAAGTAAATTATCGATTATTCTTTACCAAAATGTTCGGTTGAAAAAAGATGGTGAAACTAAACAAATGGGTAAGCGGCTGGGGAACTTTATCAATATTGCTGATTTAATTACCAAATTAAAAGTTCCGGCCGATGTCTTTAAATACACAATTATTTCTCAGGCGACTTCTTCAATAATTGATTTTGATTTAGATTTAGCTCTTGAGCGTTCGGATAAAAACCCAGTCTACTACTTGCAATATGCTTATGCCAGAATTTGCAGTATATTGCGCAATGCTGAAAAAGGGGGCATTGCAGAGTTGGAAAAAATTGCAAACGGACAGGGGACGGTTAAGTCGGTCGATCTGGAAAAACTGACCGATAAAAAGGAAATTGCGCTAATCAAAACTTTGGCTGGGCTCTCTGAGGCGTTGGAAAAGGCCTCCAGCGAATTTCAAATTCAGGCTCTCCCCCACTTCGCAACCGAAATTGCCAGGGGCTTCCATAACTTCTATGCCAACTGTCATGTACTTTCGGACGATAAAGAGTTAACTTGCTCTCGTCTGCTTTTAGTCTTAGCAACTCGCAATGTGTTGAAAATATCTCTGATGTTAATGGGGATATCAGCCCCAGAGAAGATGTAATATGAGTGAACATAAACTTCGAATTTCAGTTAAAGGCATTTTTAAGGACGCGAACAATCGCGTTCTTTTGGTCAAGCTTGAAAGAAACAATCAGGATTTTTGGTCAGCACCTGGCGGCGGAGTAGAAGAAAACGAAACTGTTAAAGACACGTTGCTGCGGGAACTACGAGAAGAAACCGGATACTCCGGCGAAGTAGGGGAACTGATCTTTGTTCAAGATATTCGCTTTTCTTCCGGTACGCGTCAATTGGAACTATTTTTTGAAGGAACTATTGACGAGCAAATCGACAAAAAACCGGAAGAGAGATATCAGTTTTTCACTGAAGAAGAATTCGGCGACATAGAATTCATGCCAAAGGATCTAAATCCATTTTCCGAACACAAAAAAATCCCCTTTTTCTCAGAGATCTAAGTAAAAATTCCTAAGTATCGAGTTCGAAGACTTTGGTGTCGGAGATGAGCCAAAGTTTTTTTAGTTTTTCGTTGACAGCGAAACTGGTCAAATTCATACCATCTAAAACATATTGTTTTTGATAAGCGCCTGTTTTGGCGAATTGCAGAACACGGTTGGCTGATTTGTCCAAAATATATAGTGAGTTAGAACTTTGGTCGGTGAAGAACTTTGTCGGAGTGGTAATTTTTGTGTCTGGTGTGGGGATTTCGGAAACGGCGAAAGTTGAGTCTTCTACTGATTTGGCGATTTTCACAACTGCCCCGTCTGATTTCAAGACCCAGACGTTACCGTCAACTGCCACGCTAGTGCTAGCCTTGAGTGAAATTGGCTGTTTGGTAATATAACTTACACCTTTTGAATAACTGCCGGAAGATAAGGTGTGTTTCCAAATTTGTCCTGCGTCACCATCAAGTAAATAAATATTTGAGGAATAAACGGCAATGCCAGTTGATTTTTCCCAAGTCGCGTCGGCAGCCAGCTTGGTTTCGGCTATGGATTTAGCGCTAATATCTAATTTAACCACCGTCGGTTTATCGGTTAGCATTAGTAGTGAACTATCACTATCGTTATATACGGCGTCAGTAACCTTTCCTAGCTCTGCGCTCACCTGTCCATAGCTTTCGGAGGTTTTTGCCCTGGTGTCGTACTCGGCAATTTTACCGTCTGCCGATACTGAGAAAAGATTAGCGCCGACGGCATAGGTTTCAATTGAGTTATCGGAAAAAGAGAATATCGGGCTTACCCCAGTGGTAATTCTGGTTGCCATGTTAAGCGTGTCTAATTTTGCCTGTATTTGTGATAGCAAATTCTTGGCTTCATCAGCAATCGCTGGGGTTGAGGTTGCTTTAGCGGCGGCATCGCGAGCGGAAATTAATTTGTCTTTACCGTTGGTTTTTTTCAGCCCTAAATCGTCCAGCGCTTTAGAGTACAAACTTCTAGCAGAATCCAGGCTGGCGATGTTTTCGCCAGAAACGCCAACGCTTTGGTTTTTTTTGCTGTTCATTTGGATCTTAATAAAACCAACTACAAGGAGCAAAACTAAAATGGCGATGTACAAGTATTTTCTGCTCTTTGGTTTGATTAAGGCCTTGGACCAAAGTGCCAAATTTGAAAAGAAATAAACTATATTTGATAGAAAGCTGGACCCGCTATTTGTTTTTCTATTAAAGTAATTTACTTTTGGCACACTGCCAAGACGTTCAGTAACCGGTCGCAAGGTTTTCCCGGAGGTGTCTTTGATTTTGCTGCCAACTTTTTCGGCCCCGGAATAAATTTTCGGCTGAATGTTTTTAGCCCAAAATTCTCCGGCTTTTCTAGCACCTCGGCCAGTAGCCTTGGCTCCACTGCTTAAGCTCTTAAAAAACATTTTTGTGTAATGAAGTGGCACGGAGTCGGGGATGTCGTCAAGAAAAATAATATCTGGCTTCTCATCTTCTTCAAGTTGGCTCTCAATGTCTCGTAAATCAAAAACCATTAAGTTAACGTCACGAATTTTGGACTTGCGAAGATTTTTTGTAATTTCAGTAATTGCGTCTTTGTAAGAAAAAGTCGCAAAAATCTGCCTTAGTCTATCTAACGACAAGTGCGAATAAAACTCGGTGTTTGCAATTATTACTTTATCTAACGCCGCTACGCTACCATCGATAATTGAAACAAAGGTTTTAAGTGGATGTGCTTCTTCGCCCTCGACTGGTTTTTCAGTAATGTGAGAGATTTTATTGCCACGGAAAAGATAGCCGGAAATTCGGCCTGTTTGGGAAAAAATAAGCTCGTCGCCAGATATCAAGCCAATAATAGCGTTTAGCTTTCCAACCCATTCATGTTCGCCGGACTGTGAAACTTCACCAAGCGCGGCGTTTATTTTTTTAATTACAGTTTCGAAACTCTCGGCTTTGTCGGCACCCAGGTGCCAATCATCTCCCAAAGTTCCGACGATAGCATTTTTGATTTTTTCACCATCAACCCAGGGGGAGTCGATTTCAATTAAATAGAAAAAGCGATCCAAAGTGTCCTTTGGCTCGATTGTTCCAACGAAGAGAAATCGTTCCTTGTGCTTTCCCTTGGTCGCAATAGCCCCTATTCCAGCTACAAGATTTTTATCTGACATATGTGTATGCATTCATTCTAACAGATTTTTTAGAAGTCAATCAAGCCACAGAAAACGTTGACAAAATATTCAATTAATGATATTCTATCTTAGCAATTCAGCTTACCAATGAAGTTGCTAACGAGAGGACGTGATAAGCCATGAATATGGCGAAGATTCAGGAAGCGCTTGCTGATGGTAAGAAGTTGGTGCTCACGACGCGGGGCGGCAATTCGCGCGTTGCCGCACTTTGTCATCGGCGCTGCGAACCAGATCTCGGGTTCGATGTCGCCGGTACCTGGGCTGAGGCCGGTACAATCTGGGATGCATTGGCCCAGCTCAATTTGAGTTTGATGTTCGGGCCGTGGACCTTTGAGCAGATGTATGGTGTTAATGGTCTGTTCCCGACGTGGTGGATGGGCTACTCACCTGACTCGTATGGTCCGTTGGATAAGCTCATCCATGCTGGACATGTAGTGGATGTTCGCCAAACCGCCAACGGAAAGATCGAGCTGACCGTTCCGGGTCTGGACTTCGAGATCGAGGCCGACAGCATCGAATTGGCATTCCTGGCAGTCAAGTAAGGCGCCGACGGTGATATTTGCTGGCGGCGGTTCGCAGTTTGAACCGTCGCTTTTTTTATCCGAAAAACTACTTTGCCAAATCGCCTTCGTGGCCGTGGCCGGGTTTCACGATTTTCTTGGCATGATTTCTTGAATCTTCTTGAATTGAATCACCAATATTAACAATCTTCTCAAACTTGCCGTCTTTGTCACGAACGGCATAAAAGTTCTTTTTACCGCCGACTTTAACGATGTCTCTTTTTGACATAATTCCTCCATGCTTACTTTTATCTACCATAATTTTACCACATATGATATTATACAAATCATGATCAACCCTGTTAAATGCGCCGTTAGCGCAATCTGCAGGGCAGATTATTTAACAGGGTAAAAGGAGACAAATGGAAATTTTAAGAAACATGTGGCGGAGGAAGTTTAGAACAGCTTTGACAATTTTTGGAATTGTTATCGGAATCTTTGCATTTACCGTTATGGGTTCAATGGCTCTAAAGTTGAACAAAATGATCGATGGTGGAAAAAAGTATGTCACCGGTCAAATATCAGTTTCGCCAAAAGGTTCAGCTGGCTACGGAACTGCAACTGGGACATTGCCAATTGATACATTAAATAAAATTTCTGAGATTGATGGTGTTGATAAGGTCGGAGCGCTGGTTTCGCTTTTAGTTGAGGACATGGACCCTGATAATATGTCAATGAATATGAGCGAGCCACCATCAGTGTACGGTCAGGATCTAAATTCCGATTTCAAAAACCGCAATTGGGAAACCATGACTATGAAGTCAGGAAAAATGCCTGACAAAGATTCAAAAGACAGCGATATTGCAGTCGGGGTAAATATTGCCACTGACAAGAAACTTGGCATCGGCGACAGTTATAAAATTCGCGGAAAAGATTTTAACGTTATCGGCATTGTCGACAAAACAATGACTGGGCCAGATAGCTATGTATTTATGGCAATTACACCGGCAAGGGAAATGCTAATTGAATCAAATCCGTTCATGAAATCACTTTACGCCAGCGGAAAATTAAAACTTGAAGATGTTAATTCCATGGCGGCAGTTTCCTGGAAAGATGGTGCTGATTCAGAAAAAGTAGCCAATGAAATCAAAAATAAATTTGGTAAGGATGTAACTGTTATGTCGCCAGTGAAAATGGGTGAGTTAATCGATAAAGCGTCTGCAACTATGAACGCAATTATTCTAGGTAGTGCAATGCTGGCGTTAATCGTTGGCCTATTCTCAATAGTAAATACTATGGTAATGTCAATTTCTGAACGAACTAAGGAAATTGGAATTAAAAAAGCTATTGGCGCATCGCCTTCTTCCATCGCCTGGGAGTACACAATGGAGGCCGGTATTATTGGCCTGGTTGGCGGAGCAATTGGCATGGGGTTCGGAGTTTTGGCTGCTACTATAATAAATAACAAATTGGCGGAAAAAGGGGCGGAAATATTTTTATTAGAACCTAGCTTTCTAATTGCGGTAATAGTATTCTCGTTTGTTGTTGGAATTATTGCTGGGGTAATTCCAGCGGTTAGAGCATCAAAACTGAAAGTGGTTGAGGCTATACGCGAACTATAAATGTTTTGTCATTCCGGACTTGATCCGGAATCTCTATCAAAAGTAATTAGATCCTGAATCAAGTTCAGGATGACAATCTGAAAAAAGGAAATATTATGAATAAAATAGTTGTTGAAGCTAAGGGCATAGAAAAAAGTTATAAAATGTCAAAGCAAAATGTTGTTTGCGCCCTTTGTGGTGTTGATATTGAGGTGAAAGAAGGTGATTTCTCGGCGATAATTGGCCCTTCTGGTTGTGGCAAATCAACTCTAATGCATATATTAGGTTTGCTAGATCGTCCAGACTCAGGAGTTCTCAAGATTGATGGAATTGATATGACAAAATTACCAGAGAAACAAGCTTTCAAAATGCGGGCAAAAAAGATCGGCTTTATTTTTCAAGGATTTAATTTGATTCCAACCTTAACTGCGATAGAAAATGTTGTCCTTGCTGGCCGTTATGGTGGAATGAAAAAAGCTGCCAGGCTGAATCGAGCAAAAGAACTTTTGAAGATGCTTGGCTTGACTGATCGTATTAATCACAAGCCAAGCGAGCTTTCTGGTGGCCAACAGCAAAGAGTGGCAATCGCTCGGGCTTTAATGAATGATCCGGCAATTATATTAGCCGATGAGCCAACAGGGGAGCTTGATTCAAAAACATCCATGGAGATCATGGATATATTAAAGAAACTTAACAGAGAAGATAACAAAACCTTTTTAATTGTTACTCACAATATGGAAGTCGCTGAAGCCTGCAAGAAGATTGTCAAACTACGCGACGGTAAAAACGCCTAAGGTTTTTTAACAAGGTGGTTAAAGATCTAAATTTCTGATGAATGTGTGCCAAGTTAGGCGTAGCCCTAAAGGAATATAGAAAAACAAATATTTTATCAGGGCTAGAACTGACCAAGTTCCGTAAATTGCTTTGGTTTGGTGGTTTTTTAGCGCCCGTTTTAAATCGGCGGCAGTTTTGCCTTCAAAAACCGTGTATGCTCGGCCAATTGCCTCAACAATATGGGCATCAGATCCGCCGGTTTCGCCACGAAAAAGAATAGTCTTATTTAGTGCTGATGCGGCTAGATTTTCATCGGCCAGAGTTGGTGTCCCATTTACAACCTCAACAGCATCTATTAAATATTTATTACTTATCAATTGTTTTGCGCCAATGCCGTCCATGGTTGCTTGCGTCGGGTCATTAAAATTGGTGTGCATAAAAGGATGAGAGGGGACAGCAATTCCGCCTTGCTTGTGAATTTGTTCCAGAGTTGTATGAGCTGAATGTCCAGGTTCAATTGCTTCCTTCAAAAAAAGGCCAAGAATATGGCCGTGTTTCGAAGATATTTCTTCTCCAATTATTACATCAAAACGGTAATTATTTCTTTCTGCGATTTTTACCGCCTGTTGCGCGCCTTCAATAGTGTCGTGATCAGTAATAGCGATAACGTTCAGATCAGTGTAATTTTGAACATATTCCAAAATTTGTTCAATTGTTGGCCGGCCATCAGAAAAATTACTGTGGATATGCACATCAGCACTGCTCAAACCTATAAAGTTCTCAAGTTTTTTTACCCCTCGCTTGTGCATTACTCGCCTTTATTGCTCTGGCCGAAACCACCCTGCTCCTCGTATCTTTCAGCGCCTTTAACCAAGGTGGCGCCAATCTTAAATTTGCGAATTTTTCCTTCTGAGTCTAGAAATTCTTCTTTGTTGGATTTTTGATAAAAATCCAAAAGTTCAGCCGATAGAATATCTTTTAGAACACTAAGGTCTTGAGTGTTGTTTTTAATTTCCTCAACGTATTTTTGATTCTCTGGCAGGTTTAGAATTGTGTCTTTTACTTGCTTCTTTTTAATATTGGCAGTTTTTGCTTCTTCGCGAGCCTGAACATATTCCAAATCATTTTCGAGCTGCTGCTTAATAGCGTCTTTAGCGGCCTTAATTTCTTTTTGGTTTTTTTCTAACTCAGCGATTCGGTTTCGAATTTGGTCAACTTCCATTTTATCCTCGATTCTTTAAATTATTTTTAACTCTTTTCATCAGCATGGCAGATATAGACACCAGGATCAAGTTTCGCTTGCTTCTTGAAGCGTTTTTGAACCAAACCCAACATGAGTTTTTGTCTTGGTCGGAGAGAGAGGATTCGAACCTCCGATCTTCGGACCCCCAGCCCGACGCATTAACCGGACTATGCTACTCTCCGTAATGTTCTACCCGTAAGCCCCAGCACCAGAGCAAAGCTCGGTACGGGGTGAATAAATTGGACTAGTGATAAAAGTGGGTGCCTCAGCACCAAGACCACGGTCCTAGCGCAATATTGAGCCAACCTTTCCATATCTTGCGACACAGATCAGCGCCCCGCATAACCTTGCGGCTATTTGGGATCCCGACGTTAAAAAAATTGTGGTCCAATTTATTGAATCGGATAGAACATCATTAATATTAGCAGAAACTATTTTAACTTTTAAGATGCTCCAGAATTAAAAAATCGCCCGAAATACAGTTAGGCTGTCAGGCGATTTTCTACTTGTCAGATTTGACAGCGGTACGCAAACAACGGGTGCAGAGAACTGTACCGTTAACTTTTTGTAGATTTGGCTTGAAAAGACGTTTGGTATGTCGCTGTGAATGGGAAACATTCGAGCCGACAACCTTGGCTTTTCCACAGATTGAGCAAATGGCCATGATATTTAGTTTAAAACTAATAACGAATAACTAACAACCGCAACTTATAACAATTCAACTTCCAAAATTGAATCAAATTTGTTACAATACTTAAGAATTCTAACATAAATGTTTTAAAAATTCAACTTTCCAAAACTATTTGTTATTCACTTTTAGCTATTAGTTAATTATTATGTTTCTACTTAACCTAATTTCTTCGCCATTTTTTGCCGTTGCAGCCATTGTTGGTTTGCTTTTGGCAATCACGGTTCATGAGTTTGCTCATGCTTGGATGGCCAATTACTTAGGCGATCCGACGGCAAAAAAACTTGGGCGGCTGACATTAAATCCTTTTAAACATTTGGATCCCCTGGGAACATTATTTTTATTGGTTGCTGGTTTTGGTTGGGGAAAACCGGTGCCGTACAATCCATCAAATTTAAAATCCGATGCTGATGAAGTTAAGGTTGCACTGGCTGGAGTTTTTGCTAACCTAATATTTGCCTTAATTCTTGGTATCCCGCTACGGATTGCTACACTTAGCCACGTCGCAATTAATTCAAATATGTGGTTAATGGCAATTGAATTTGTGCTGGAAATGAATTTGATTTTAATTGCTTTCAATATTATACCAATTCCACCACTCGACGGTTCGAAAATAATTTTTCAGTTTATTAGTTTTAACGCCCGAATGAGTTTTGAGCGATACGGTCCAATAATCTTATTCGCTTTAATAATTGCCAGCAATGTTTTTGGCTTTCCGTTTTTAGTCCGTTTTATGGAGCCAATAATCCGTGTACTCTCGTTTGCGGCTAAAGGAACATACACGGCGATATTTTAGCATTATCATCATCGGTGATCTAAGATTCCTGTTTGCACAGCAATGACAGAATAAAAAACGCCCTGCCGGTGGTAAGACCGGCAGGGGTTGTGTTCGTGATTGAGCCGTTGCCAGTGCTACACAGCAGCGACTTCGTCGGCAGGGCCCTCGAGCAACGCATGGATCCTGTCGGCGTCGGTGGCATCCATGCCAGCCGACCGACGCAAGGCAACTAGCTCATTGAGCCGATGCTTCAATCGCTTGAATGCCTGGTTGGCGGTGACGATCCGGTCGTCGGCGCCCGAGCGAAGCGCTGACTCGATTTCAGCCAGCGTTTCCTTGACGATCTGGTTGCCCCGGATTTCATCCATGGTGAGTCCTGCTTCAACGGCCTCGTCGACGATCTTCTTGATCCGCTCGGAGAAGATCGGTCGGGAGTTGGCGATCAGGCTGTCGGCAGCTTGGCCAACGGTCGGTCGCTGGACCCGCTGACACTTCTCGTGTTTCAGATCAGCATCAATTGCTGTCCAGGGCGTCTCGCTCTGGTGAGGGCCATCAGTTGGCTTCACCGTCAGAGCGACTTGGTCGGACGGCAACCAATTGCCATGAGGGTCGCCCATCAACTTCTTGCGCGTGTCGGGGCCAATGAAGACCTTTGCTCCCTGGTTGGCCCCTTCGCCGCTGAGACACTCGACAATAGTGGCGCGGCCGAAGCGCTCGTGGAGCGCCTCGATTTCGACCACCACTGCTAGTACGTCTGACTTTCGGTAATGCTGGCGGCGCTTGCCCTGTTCCATGATTACACTTTCTGTGCAAATATGATCTGGCTTCGTCAAGTCGAAGCTCTCAATTCACGCGCTTTGTGCGGCGGATGGTCAGAATTGTAGCATAAAATTATATATTTGTCAATAAAAAAAGCCTGCCACGGACGGCAGGCAGTGCTTGGTTGTTGGTGGGGCCGGTTAGGTCTCAGCCTGTACCGGGATTTCAAGCCCGGCTATCGGTTTCCTTGGCTGTGTCGCAGGGTCGGACAGGTGATCGATCAGTGGCGCGAATGTTCCCTGAAGTAGCGCCGCGACTGTCATTGGCTTGTGCCAGTCTTGATGATCGTCTTTGTAGGAGATATCGATCATCATCTCCTCGGACTTGGGCGCCTTGCGAGCTCCCTTGATGTGGCCGGGGTCATCAGCGAAGAGGATTTCTGCGTTCCGCAGGCTGTCTCGCTGATCACAATCACCATACATCAATCGAAGCAGTTTCAGGACTCTGGCATCGATTTGTGGAAATATCGGGGAGATGTCCGACAGGTCGACGTCGATTGTACCTGGACGGATAATGTCCTTGACGCTAAACCCCCGAATTGCCCATTCTCCTTCGTCGTCGGCGTACTCGACGCGGAGTACTGTGTCGCTGGTGCCCATGCCAAAGGCTGGGTTTGTACTGAAGATCTTGCCGGTCAGTGACTCATCTTTACCCCACCCTCGGTACCGAACTGTGATCGGTCGACCTTGCAGAGACCGCCTAACTACATCAAGCTCGCAGTTCATGGCGATGAGTAGGTAGAGTGCGGCCGAATCTTCTGGCGACAATTGGGCTATCATATGTCAATACACTCCCACTGGATGCAGAATTGTTGGATCAACTAATATATATCAAAAAAATGGCTTGCAAGCCATTAATAATATTGATTTAGATTGTCCGCAGGATCATCTTCGATAGACCGCGCCCTTCGGGCTTGCAATGACAAAACAAAGAAACTATTCCGGGAGGGTTAGCCCTTTTTCGTAGATTTTTTCGTTGCGTTTTACGATTTCTTTATTGAAACAATCTTCACAAAGAATATTTTCAGATTTTGGTTCAAAAGGAACTTCGGCCTTTTTGCCGCACTTTTTGCACTTAATCCAGTTCATTGGGTGTTTTTCGCGCAGTTGTGATTTGAATTTCTCGGCACAAGGTTTGCAGCGCTTGGGCACATTTTGCAATCCCTTATCATAGAAAAACTGCTGCTCTCCGACGGTCCAAATGAATTTGTCGCCGCAGTCCTTGCAGACCAGAACTTGATCCTCGAATTGTTTTTCGCTTGTTGCCATTACATAAATCGTACCGTCAAATGGTTTCATTGTCAATTCAGGGCAAATCTGTTAAATTTTGGAGTAGATGGATAAAAATTCCGAAGCACAAAATTTGGCTGATAAAAAAGTATCATCTTATATTTATTATGGTTCGAATTCGGAAGCTTCTTATTTAGCGGTCAAAGATTTTGCCAAAAATGCCGGCATTTCCGAATTTGATACAGTAGAAATTGAGCCGGAGGTAGGGGAGAAAAATTCCAAGGGTGAAATTGGTGTTAAAGCGGTTCGTGAAATGATTCGGCAAATAAACTTGACTCCAGGCCATGGCAGCGGTAAACTGGCGATAATCAAAGAAGCTGATCGATTGGGGCTTGAGGCGGCAAATACGCTGCTTAAAACCTTGGAGGAGCCGCCAAGAACGGCTACAATTATTCTATTGTCGGCCGATCTTAGATTGTTGCCAACTATTCGTTCGCGTTGCCAAATAGTCCGTTTTGATGATAAAACCACTGATGCTGACGAGGAAGTATTAGCTGAATTTCGGGAGATAATTCGCGGCAACTTGGGCAAGTCGTTTAAAAGTGCTGATAAAATGAGCACCAGTGCCGACTTGGACCAGCGATTGAATACAATTCTTTCATCATTGCGTAATCAATTGCCAGATGACCCTAACATTAACAAAGTTAGAGTTATCAAATCAATATTGATGGCGAGGCGAAATTTAAAAATTACCACTAGCAAAAGATTAGTTTTAGAAAATTTATTTATGGAAATTAAATATGGCAAAAGTAGCAGTTAAAATAAAAAGTACAGGTCAGATTATTGAAGTTGACAGTGGAAAATTTGATTTTTCTACTGGCGATTGGCTGTTGGTAGAAACGCGTGAGTGCAAAGAGGTGGCAATTGTCGCAGATGGTGACCACTCGGACACTGCGAAATCGGAAAGCGGGGAAGCTGCCGAGCCGGAAATTGAAATTATTCGAAAATTGTCAGAAAAAGATTTGGAGCAGTATAAAGAATACAAAAAAATTGCCCAAGGTATGATTCCTGAATGCCAGAAAAAAATTGAGTTTCATAAATTACCGATGGAATTAATGGATGCTGAGCTTTCATTCGATGAAAAAAAATTAACCTTCTATTTTTCAGCCGAAGGCCGAGTAGATTTTCGCTCGTTGGTATCTGATTTGGCATCAACTTTCAAAAAATTAATTCGCTTGCAGCAAATAGGTGCTAGGGACGAAGCTAGATTTATCGGTGGCTGTGGTCGTTGTGGCCAGCCTCTTTGTTGCCGGAGGTTTCTAAAAGGTGATTTAGACTCTGTTACCATTGATATGGCGCAAATTCAAGGATTAGCAGCCATGGGATCTACCAGAGTTACCGGCTGTTGCGGTAAGTTAATGTGTTGCTTAAAGTATGAGTTGGGCGAATATGAAGAATCAGCTAAAAGTATGCCAAAGATCGGCGACAAAATTAAAACTGAGAAGGGGCCAGGGTTTGTAATTTCGCAAAATTTATTAACCAAGAAAGTTTTGGTCGAGGTTGAAGACGGAACAAAATTGGAGGTAGAGTGCTAGAAATAGCTATAATAGTATGTGTTGCAGCAGTTTTTGTCATAATTGCCTTTCGTTTCCCGAAGACGGGCAATTTATCTTTGGCAAAACGGGAAAAATCTTTTGACGATGAGGCGGCAATACTTGAGGCAAAAAAGATTTTGAATGAAAAGTCGCCCGAAGATTTACCGGAGGTTCTGCCCGCAGGAGTTGAGCCGACAGATGAACTTGATGCTTATGATGAAGAATTATCTGAGCTTCTAAAATCTGCTAGGGAAAAAATCGACAGTGGGAAATACGCTTCAGCAGAGAATATCTTAATCGATGCCATCTGCAAGGATAGCAAATGCGCTTGGGCATATGAGCGGCTGGGTCATGTGTATTTAATGATTGGGAAGAATTTGAATGACGCAACCGAGTCATTTCTTATGGCAACCAAAATTGATCGCGGCAATGACAGCGCTTGGTTTGGTCTCGGGCAAATTTATTTTTCTGAAGCTCATTTTAATAAAGCGATCGATGCTTTTTCCAAAGCAGTAAATATTTCTCGCACAGACGCGCAGTATTTGGCGGCGTTAGGCAAAGCGTACTTGGAAGTCCGACAATATGGCAAGGCGTCAAAATCATTGAAGCGTGCGGCATCACTCGACATTTCGAACGTTGAATATAAAAAATTGGCCTCATTCGCTGAAGATAAACATCGCGAGCACTCACGCGCATCAAAGCTTAGTTAATTCGTTGAAATTATATGTAAATTCTGATAGAATAGTGAGCGTTGAGGGTAATTTTTTATATTGAGGGGTAAATTTGCCGATGTAGCTCAGTTGGTAGAGCACATTCTTGGTAAGAATGAGGTCACCGGTTCAATCCCGGTCATCGGCTCCACCTCGACAAAATTGTCTCGGGTGGTACCAGTACCTGGAGATTATTATTGCCAGAATTGGCTCGGCTGATAACAACACCTTTAAAATTGCATATGCTGGGATAGCGAAGTGGTCAAACGCATTGGACTGTAAATCCAACGGCTTACGCCTTCGTAGGTTCGAGTCCTACTCCCAGCACCAGCCAAAATTGCTAATTCAATTAGCGGTTTTGGCTGGTGAGTTGAATAGTAAGAAGGCGAGAAAGTCGGAGGCGCGACTGGCGCCGAGACGGGGTCGACGAATCCCGAAGCATCGGGATATCGGTGACCGAGTCCTACTCCCAGCACCACTTGCCGATATAGCTCAGTTGGTAGAGCAACACTTTTGTAAAGTGAAGGTCGTGGGTTCGAATCCCTCTATCGGCTCCATTTAAATCGTTTTAAAAAACAGAATAAACCCGAAAGGAATATATGGCAAAAGATGCACGCAATGTTGTAACTTTGGAATGCGAAGTCTGCAAGGAAAGAAATTATCAGACTGAGAAAAATACCAAATTGCAAAAAGAGCGATTACTTTTGAAAAAATATTGTAAACGCTGCAAAAAACAAACTCAGCACAAAGAAGCTAAATAAAACATAGCTTCACTTAGGGGTATAGTTCAATGGTAGAACGACGGTCTCCAAAACCGTTAATCGGGGTTCGAGCCCTCGTACCCCTGCCAAAAATTCCTCAATCAATTTGTTTGGGGAATTTTTGATTAATAAGTGATAATTTATCAAAAACACGATATTTTTGGTTAAATTTTTAAAAAACGTATTGTTTTTTTTAAAATATGATAAGATTTAGCTAAATTATTAAAAAAATGGAGAAAAAATGGAGAAAACGAAGGTTTTGGAGCTTTGCAAGAAAGAAAAAATTAAATTTATCCATTTGCAATTCTCTGATTTAGACGGAATCGTAAAAAGTGTTGAAATTCCAATTTCTCAATTATCAGACACATTAGAGAAGGGCAAGTGGTTCGACGGATCATCAATTGAAGGTTTTGCCCGTATTGCTGAGTCGGATATGTTTTTGCAGCCAGACCTGTTAACTTTTGCCATAATTCCATGGGATCAGGAAGAGGGGATTAAATCTGCTCGAATTATTTGTGATGTTATGACACCGGACAAAACACCGTTTATTGGTGATCCTCGTCAGATTTTAAAAAGAAATCTTTTGGAGATTAAGAAAACCGGTTACGAGTACTTTGTCGGTCCGGAACTCGAATTTTTCTTATTTAGAAAAGACGATGATGGTGAAATTGACTTAAGCCCGACAGATAGCGCTGGCTATTTCGATTACTCTGATGACTGGGCGTCGGTGGTCAGAAAAGAAATTTCAAATGCTGCAGAGCAGATGGGAATAGAAATTGAAACGGTTCATCATGAAGTTTCAACATCTCAGCACGAGATAGACTTTAAATACTCAAATGCGTTGCAAGCAGCTGACAATGTTATTACACTAAAATTTATCATTAAGGCAATTGCCGATCGTTACGGTTTGCATGCAACATTTATGCCAAAACCAGTGTTTGGCATAAATGGATCAGGAATGCACGTTCATCAGAGCTTATGGAAAGGCGGCAAGAATGCTTTCTTTTCGGCATCGGACAAATATTTTCTCTCGACTTTAGCAAAACAGTTTATCGCTGGCCAGCTAAAAGAGGCTCCGGGGATTTGCGCTGTGACTTCGCCTTTGGTAAACTCATATAAAAGATTAGTCCCGGGGTATGAGGCACCAGTCTATCTTTCTTGGGCTAGAGTTAATCGTTCGGCTTTAATCCGCATCCCACGTTTTTCAGCTGACAACCAAAGTGCTGCTCGTATTGAGCTTCGCTGCCCAGACCCGTCGTGCAATCCTTATTTGGCATTCTCTGCAATGCTTTTGGCTGGTATCTCTGGGATTAAGGATAAGCTTGATCCGCCAAAACCGGTTGAAGAGAACATCTACGAGATGAATGATAATCAGCGAAAATTGCGAAAAATCAAAACCTTGCCGGATTCACTTGGGTCAGCTTTAGCGGTTTACGAAAAGAGTAAATTGGTAGAACTGGCTTTGGGACAACATATATTTGATAGGTTGCGTGAATCGAGGCGACGGGAATGGAATGAATATCGGATCAGAATCTCCAGTTGGGAAGAAGAAGCTTATTTAAAAAAATTTTGATCACAGGTAATGGAGGGCAATGCAATTAACATCAACTGATTTTGAAGATGGGGGAGAACTGGCGGATAAATTTTCTTGCAATGGTGAAGGAGCTCGGCCGCTTCTAACCTGGTCGGAAATTCCACCGGATACGAAAACACTGGCAATTACTCTTGTTGACCCGGACGCCCCTGACGGCAGTTTTGTTCACTGGATAGCAATAAATATTCCAGTAGACACATTAAGCATTGCTAGTGGCGAAATAGTCGGAGAAGAGCTAATTAATTCTTCTGGAAAATCATCGTACATCGCGCCTTGCCCACCCGCAGGTAATCATCATTACATTTTCACTCTGTACGCCCTGGACGCAGGCAGGATCAGCGCTTCATCATCGGAGAGTTTTTTGCTTGCTGTTGGTCCACATATTGTAAGTCAAGCTAAGCTGACTGGGCTCTACGGTAAAAGCTAGTTGTTTGATTTTTATCTAGTTGGTATAATAAAGAAAATCAGGGTTAATAAAGTTGAGGGGATATGCAGCCTATTAGGATTTTTGATATTATTGCTCGTCGCCGGATTATGATTTTCGGCGTGGTTTTAGTTATAATTTTTGGCACAGCTATTGGCTTGGCTGCGAACTTTTTTGCCAATTCTAAAAAAGCTCATGCCGACAGTTACACTCTCGGTGACGGTGGCTACATTGGCCCAAATGATGCTTCCAGGGATTGGGCCAATACCGATGTCACTGTCACTGCTTCTGCTGATAATCCCGCAGCAATTGATGGCAAACATACATTCAAGAACTTGACTGTTCAAGGAACACTAACGACGTCGGATTACAACCGCTACGGTGTTGATGGTATGTACTATGAAAAAAATTTAGCAGATGCTCGCGACGCTAAATCGTTATTTGAACTTACTAACGACCGTTATGTGTTTATAATGCGAGGGTTTATCAACACTGGTGGCGTCGCAAAAGACTATTATCTGACGAGTGAAACCGATGGCACAGTAAGCGGGCATCCTGATTCCTTTCGAGTCGATGATACAGCTGTAATGCGTTTCTACCCGGCTGTTTCAGAATCAACTGAAAAATCTGCAGATTTGTTTACTGGTGAAGTTGGTTATGCAATGACCAACTATGGTAGCATTTATGACGGAACGAACGGAAAATTTCAGCAGTATTCTGATGCTTTAACCAGCGCAGGAAGTCCAATACTACCTTTCGAGTTGGTCTATGCAAATAGTGGCGGCGGCCAGCACTACTTTGGTGTTTCAACATGCGCTGCTGCATGTTCAACTACAATAGGAAATCACACATTTGTTCGAACGGTGGATAATGAAACTACTTTTGCTGGTATGCCCGACGGTTCAATCGAGACCTATCAGGCTTGGCAGGGTAGCCGCACTGACACAGATGTTAGCGCTGTGAAGCAAGATTTGGTAAATATTTTCAATAAAAATTGGACTATCTCCAAAGCCGATTTGATTAGCGGGGTTTCTGCCCACCGAAAAAATAATCTATATGAAGATTACTACTTTGCAGATAATTACAACTTTTTCTCTGATCCTAAGGTTTATCTTCAGAACGACAAAAATATGCTGGATTCTCCTGTGACAGTTGCTTTGTCAGATGACCAACAATACCAATGGTCGAGCGCTGTTGGTGACATTAAATACGCTTTTTTTCTACCTAAAACTGATTGGTATACAACTTCCCCTTTAGCAAGGCGGGGGAACGCAAATGCGGGTTTTCCGATTATTGCTCAGTCACTATTTAGAACTATGCACAATCTTCCTTCGACGGCAGGTAAGCGAACCGAGATTACGGTTACGGAAACTCTTTCAATTTTGGGAACTGGCAGAATAAACGTAAATGGCAAAGGTTTTGCTAACTCATTTATAACCGCTAGCGGTGGCAGAACACGTTTTGGGGCGGGTCCAGGAGCTGGCTATGGCGACCACAACTCTTCTCCTGCGGCTTCTCATGCGGGGCTAGGCGGCGGTCAAAATGATGCGACTGTTCGCTACGATAACGCTGTCGGCAATCAACCAACTTTGCCTGGGTCTGCTGGTGGATTTAATAGTGATGATATGGGTTGCGCTTATAGAATATCCGTAGGCTATCTTGATACTCTCTGTATTAGAGGCATTGACTATTATCTTGGATTTGGTGGTGGATACATCTCTCTATCAGCCAATGTGGTTAATTTATCTCCTGGCTCAGCTATTACAGCCAACTCGACAGCTGGGCGTTCTTATCAGCCAACTCCTGGTGGGTCAGGTGGAGCTATTATCATTCAAGACGCAGATTCTGGCTCACAGTATGGCGGCGCAATCGAAGCTATGGGCGCAGGCTCAGATGAGTCTGAGGACCATACTATTTCACCTGGCGGCGGCGGCGGCAGTATTTACATTGCCACGTCCGGTAGCGTTGCGGGTTTAAGGGCTAAAGAAAATACAGCACTGGCTCCTTCATTTTATAATGCCTCAGATTGGTTTAGGAATAACCGCCCTGGCCAATTTGATGTTCTGAAAATTTCAGCTTCAGGAGGTGATTCGGAGCGTGGCGTTGATGGTTCATACGGAATAGTAAATATCGTTGGTAGCCAACCACCAATGGCTGGAATTCACAAAATCATTGACAAGATTTATCCGCTTGATGGTACGTCGCCGTATAACCTAAAACCTGCTGATAAAATACGCGTTACTTTACATGTGACCAATTTGGTCGCTGGCCAGCCAATTACAATACGGGACGAGTTTTTCAGTGATGGTACAGCCGCTGGTATTAGCAAGTTCACGTTAATCGCTAGCAGCAATGATTGTAAAACTCATCTCGGTGGCGCTAGCGTTGACCTTTCGTCGTGCACCATGACTCCGTCGACTTCGGACATCTCCTGGACGTTTACTCCAGCTGCTGGACAAGAAACCGTCGATCTTCAATACAGTCTTTTGGTCAAGTAATTAATATCAATGAAAAAATATTTGATGCCAATTGGGATTTTGTTTTTGCTGGCAGTCTTTTGTTTGCCAAGTATTTGTGCGTTTGCTCTCGACGCTAGCAATGAAACTCCAACACTAAATTGGGGCAGTCCGTCGGCGTTCTGGACGGACGGCAGTCAAAATTACATAACTTACTACCAAGGAATTACAACTGGGCCGCCTGACGCTTCTATTTCTCATGCGACTGACGTTTTTCGAAACGTCGCGCCAGCAACTTTGCCTGATTTAATTTTCAATAAAAACTGTTTGTTAGATGCTAAAGACTCCAGCCTTACTTCGGTAGGGCAGTGTGTCAATTTTAACGGCCCAAGCTCGACGACAGTTTTTAATAGCCGAACATACGCTAATGGTTTCTTGAAATCGGCAACTGCAGTTATTAAATATCCATCGATAAATGTTATCGGTGACTCATTTAACTCGTCTGGTAACTTTGCCTATTGGGGGCAGCACTTACGTCAAACAGACCCTTCAAATTCTACTGATTCCAATGCTTATTGGCAGATGAAAGGTTATCAGTTTAATCAAGCTGCTCAATCATATTGGGATAACACCGACGCAAATAACAATAAGACAATGACTGCCACTATTGCCAGGTTAATGCAAAACGCAAAGGCGCTATCTGCAGGGACGTCTAATTTAATTACAACTTCGTTTAACGGGATATGCTATCCGCTATCTTTTTCTGATAATTCTTGCACTGAGGTCAACCAGTATTCAGACGGCCGCGTGTGGTATTCGAGAGGCCCTCTCATTCTAAATGGTGGGGTCACTTATTCTAATAAAGCAAGTATAATAGTGCAAACTGGTGATTTGAAAATAGATAGCTCAGTTAAAGCTTCTGCTAGCAGCCCGAATTCAAGCCTTGGTTTAATCGTTCAGAGCGGCAATGTTACAATTACCAACAATTCAGCTAGTCTAATGACAGTCAGAGCATCTATTTTTGCCCCACAGGGGACAATTAAACTTGTTGGTAGCAATATTACCTTAATCGGCTCATTCATTGCTAAAGACTTTGATGTCGGTAGTTAGCTAGGAAAATTAGACAGAATTAAAAGATGAGTAAATTAAATCAAATAAAAAAAATAGTGTTCATTGCCATACTGGTGTTTTCTCCACTGGTTATTTCTTTTGTCGGGCCGACAAAGGCTAGCGCGGCGGCTTCTTTAACTGGCCACGAAGCCGACGGGACAGAAATTTGGACCATTGCCAAGAATCCTGCAGCATTTCCAGATATTCAAACTATTCCGGTGGGAAGTTATGGCAATGGTATTACCGCTCCACTCATTAGCTTGCGCGTTAGTGGTAATACCACGCTAAAAATTTTAGGCCCTCATACCTTTTATAACCTAACGGTAGACGATGGTGCCACTATCACTAGCGACGCACTTTCTATGGGCGTTGATTATCAAGGAGGCATTTATAGTATTGGGAGCAGTTACCCGTTGAACCCAAGTGCTCAAAATAAAATAATCGACCTGACGGTCAAAGAGAAGCTTACCGTTAATGGCACAATTTCAGCGGACGGACTTGGCTTCAGTGGCGGACATTTACCATATAATCAATTTTGTGTGCGCTATGGGGATGGTACATGTGCTGGCTGGTATGCTCACACCCAAGCGTTTTTCACCAACCCCGATGTATATTTATGGGGGCGTGGTCAAGGCCCTGGCGGCGGTGCTTCTAGAGTAACTTACGCAAACGAACACAGCGCCGGTGCTGGCGGCGGCTTTGGCGGTAAGGGTGGAGCCGGTTTTGCCTGTGATGATGCCTATTGCACTAGAGAACAGACCGAGGTACCGGCAGGTATGCCGGCTCCAGGTGTTGTCTACGGTAGCGTTGGTGATTTTGGTTCTGGCGGCGGCTATGCAAATCATGACCAGCTAAACGAACCAGTCGATGGTGGCGCCGGTGGTGGTGTAATAAAAATTCAGGCGAAAGAAATTTCAATGTCAACTGATAGCAAAATTTCTGCTAACGGATTATCTGGTACTGGTAGTGGTGAAACTGCTGGCGGCGCCGGTTCCGGTGGTTCAATTTCGCTACAGTTCAACCAGGGTTCAATAAAGCAACCTTTTGTTAAAGCAGGAGTTAACCCACAGAATTATTTAGCGTGGAAAGCCGATGATGGCCAGGTGACAATTAACGCGATGAATGACCATGTTAATGGGGGGACAGACAATATTACTGCGAATGGTGGGAACGGAGCGGCATATGCTGGTGCTGGCGGCGGCGGAAGAATTTATGTTGGGCCTCTATCACTTATCGGAAGCTTGTCAGCTGACCCGGCCAGTGGGATTGCTCCACTAAGCACTACCTTAACGGCCACTGCCAGTGGATCCGACGAGGGCACATTAAATTATACTTTTTGGTGGAACTGTGAAAGTGCATCTAGTAACGTTGGCGAAGTTTCTGCGGCTGGAGTTTGTGGCAGCCCAAATGATCCGACAAAAGGAGCCAAATTTGATGCTGTTGATGTTTTGACAAAATCAGTTTCTCGTACATACGGATCAGCTGGAGTATATCATCCTAAAGTAATTATTGAGCGTGGCGCAGCAACCCCGGTAACGGCATCCACTACTGTCACAGTAACAGCGCCAACATTAACCAGCGCTTTATCAGCGAATCCGACCAGCGGTGTATCGCCCCTGAGCACAACATTAACTGCAAGCGCAGGAGGTACGGCTACTGGTACCTTAAATTATTCTATCTGGTGGGATTGCGATAACGGAACCACAAGTGTAGCTAGCGCAATTGCCGCATGCGGCAATCCTTCTGATCCAGCCAAAGGAGTGAAATATGATGCTACATCTAGCACGACTAAGACGGTTTCACACATTTACTCTACCGGCTTCATTCATGCTAAAGTTATCATTGAAAGAGGTACCGCTGCGCCGGCAACTTCTATTGCTCTAGTTAACGTTCAGGCACCTCCTTGCGTAGCTTTCCCCGATCAGACGCAGACAGTCTCTTGCCCAGCTGGCCAGGTAGGCGCTATAACACAAGGTAGAAGATCTACCTGTCCTGGACCCGTTTGGGGCGCTTGGACAACAACGTCAACCACCTGCGCCGTTGCTCCGCCTACTTCGAGCGGGAACATTAATTTTACTCAAGATAGCAGAAATGAATCTACTTGGCCGCCAGGATTTCGAGATTTGCAGCCACTGTCCAGTATAAGTAAGTAGGTAAAAAAAATTTTATTCTGTGCGCAATCTGTATTTTTATAAAAAGTATTAAAAGTGTTGCACAACAAAAAACTATTGTTGTATAATAGAAGAAATGAATTGTAGGAGGGTTAATGCCGGGTGAAAATGAGCACGGTGCTCGAGTAGAAGAGCCGTTTTTGGAAATTAATACTAGCGAAGACGAAGGCGGAGGAGCGGCTAATATTGTTTTTGTCTCCTCAATAATTCTGGTAGTTTTAATTACCGGATTTTTTATTTTCTATAAATATAGAACTGATTCAGAGGTTAAAGACAAGCAGCAGGCGCTCAATAGCGTGATGGATCAAATCAATAGCAGTGAAAATAAAGCAATTACTGTTAAGGCTCAAAACTTAAATTCTGCGCTCGGAATACTAACCGTTGCATCAAAATCGAAATACTCATTTAAAACTTTTATTGACGCCTTAAAAACAAAAATTACTAAAGATACAAAGTTAAACTCAATATCAATTTCTGATGCAGGGCTGGTTTCTATGGATGGCATTACTACAAATTTTCGTTCTGTCGCCGACTTAGCCGTGGCACTTGGAGCTTCGCCAAAGTTAAAAAATGTTCAAATAGTTGGCCTTACCAAGTCAGATGACGAATCTTCTAGCTTGGTCGGTTTTTCCATGACGGCAGAAATCAAAGATTGGTCTACTGCTTCGTCGGCTGATTCTAACACTGATTCTGCCGATAGCGCTGGTAGCGTTGGAGGTGCAAGTGAATAAAAAAGATTTAAATCTATTATTGCCGGCCATAACAGCCATTTTGGCCATTGCCAGCTATTTTATTTGCAGTGATCTTTTTATGCCCACAATTGCAGACAACACCTCAAAAATTACTGCATATGATCAAGAAATTACCTCAGCCAATGAAAAGCTTGACTCTATCTCTGCTGCTGACAAATCAATGACGGAATTGTCATCGGTGGTAAACAATCTGTTAATTGCTGTTCCTGAGAGTGCTAATGCTCCTGATTTAATCACCGAAATTGAAGTAATTGCTAGCCAGAGCCAGGTACTGTTGCCTAGTTTGTCGCCGCCATCTGCTGCTATTGTTGGTGGAGCATCGGGTGTCGCGTCAGGCAAAAGTTTCTTAACCAGCCTAACGGTTTTTGGCACCTTCCAGAACATCAATACCTTTATTAATTCCTTAGAAACTTCAATTCGTTTTTCAAAGATTAATAATTTGAGCTTGTCTGCTTCAGAGAATGGCTTATCTGCCTCAATCACAATTGAGGTCTATAGCCGTCCAGCAATTTCTAGCTCTATCGGGGTGTCACAATGAAACAAAATACTTTTTCTGATAAGGCAATGCTAGTGGTAAGCTTGGCTTTGCTGGTACTAATTATTGTCACATTTGTTTGGATGTGGTTCTGGTCAAGCCGACCGTCAGTAGATAGCTTCAAAACAACAGATAACTTGCAGCCGATTAGTGTGGCCGGGCTTGAGACTCGGGCTCAAAAAATTCTTGATGGTTTAAAAAATAATTCTGGCATTCCAATCCCCGAACCTACCTCGAAGGAGGGACGGGATGATCCATTTGCCAGTCTTTAAATGAAATTATAATATCAAAATTCTAAATTCTAAACAAACCCAAATGATCAAATTCTTGAATATTAAAGAAGATAAAACATTTTAATTTTGATATTGTTTAGGAATTAGATATTAGAGTTTAGAAATTTGTATTTATAAATATGGATAGTCAAAAAAAAAATTCTCCAATTATTAATTCGCAATTTAGCGGTCTTTATCAGGCCCTTTCTTCTCAATCAATTATCGACGTATTTGTAGTTCAGGGCTTGGTTCTGCCGGCCGATGGTGAAAAGATTAAATCTAAATATCAAAACAATCTTGCGATTGAACGTTTTTTATTATCAAATAAATTAATTTCTCGCGAGGCGATTAACAAGGCCTACAGCATCATATTAAAACTGCCGTTTATTTCACTTCATAACGTTGCGATTCCGGAAGATGTTAAAAAAGTTGTCCCAGAGCGCTTGGCTAAGAAGTTCCAGGTAGCGGCTTTTGCAAAAAAAAATCAAATACTCAATTTGGCGATTGCAAATCCTGGAGAGTTATTTTTGCCGCAAAATCAAACGTTGGAGAGTTTAGTCGCCAGTAAAAATTTAACTTTGGAACTATTTATTACCACACCTGAGGATTTGATTCAGGTTCTTGGTCGTGGCAAAGAGGCTGTGTCCCTAGATAAAGGTAACTTGCCAGTAATTTTTTTACGCAATAGAAATGTTGACCAAAAAGTTTTGCAATTATTGCCGCTGGAATTTATCTTGAAAAATAGGTTAGTTATTTTTGACAAACTAGGTCCAAAAACATTTAGAATTGCCCAGGAAGATCCGTACAATGCTAAAACTAAGCAAATCATTGAATATCTAAAAACCAATAACAATTTGGAGCTAGAGGAGTTTTCTACTTCAAAGGATGACATAGATTATCTTATTTCTCTCTATCAAAAAGCTGCAGCTGGTGTTGTTTTAGACAAACCCGAAGTTTTGGAGAAAAAAGCTGACGGCGGAGCCTTTAGCGGCTTGTTGGAATCATTGGTCTCTGACAATAAGCCTGGAATCGCCAGCGAAGAGTCCATCAGTAAAGCTGTCCCAATGCAAACCAGCAAATTTGGCGAACTATCCGGGCCAAAAAAAAGTTCTGATCAGCCAGCGTCAGCTCAAGATGAAGTTAGGTATGAACTTGAGGCAACAAAAAAATTAGAAAATGAGGAAAAAGACATAGGAAAACTTTTGGGTAAGGATGTGAAGACAGTGGAAGAGTTAAAGGAAATTGCCAGTGAAAATTCAACCCCAAAGTTTGTAGCTGGAATAATCAGTTTTGCTCTGACTATCGGTTCTTCTGATATTCATGTTGAGCCAGAGGCCAAAAGACTTAGAATCCGTTGCAGAGTCGATGGGATATTGAAAGATATTTTTCAATTGCCGCCGGAATATGGTCCTCAAATTATAAGTCGAATAAAAATACTTGCAGGCATGAAACTTGATGAAACCAGGATCCCACAGGATGGTCGTTTTTCAGTTGACTTCATGGAGCGAGAAGTTGATGTCCGCGTTTCTATGTTGCCAACTGTCTACGGCGAAAAAACCGTAATGAGAATCTTGGATAAGACTCAAGGAATAAGGTCGCTGGAGGATTTGGGGTTTGTCGGTTCGGCTTTCAAAATTGTAATGGAGCAAATCAAACAGCCGTATGGAATTATTATGTCCACTGGCCCAACTGGATCAGGAAAATCCACAACCTTGTACGCGATACTTAATCGATTAAACCAGCCAGGAGTGAATGTTGTTACCCTTGAGGACCCAGTTGAATACGAAGTTCCTGGTGTTAACCAGTGCCAAATTAAGCCAAAAATTGGTTTTACTTTTGCTGAAGGCCTTCGAAGCATTTTGCGACAAGACCCAAACATCATTATGGTTGGTGAGGTTCGCGATGCTGATACGGCTTCAATGGCTACACACGCAGCTCTAACTGGTCATTTGGTCCTAACCACTCTGCACACTAATGATGCGGCGTCAGCACTGCCTCGGCTGATCAACATGGGAGTTGAGCCATTTCTAATTACCTCTAGTATAAATTTAATTATTGCACAAAGATTACTTCGTCGCATTTGCCCTAAGTGCAGGGAAAAGGTTGAAATTCCAGAAGCCCTAAAGCAAGCCATTCAAAAAGAAGTTAACAGCATTTCTAAAACCAATCAGGACGATATCGCCAGGGTGAAAGAGTTACAATTTTATAAGGGTCGAGGATGCAAAGAGTGCACAGAGGGTTATAAGGGGCGAGTCGGCATTTATGAACTTTTGGTTATGGATGATCAAATCGAGAACTTAGCAGTTTCTCGTCGACCAGCTTCAGAAATTAAAGACGCGGCAATAGCAGCTGGAATGCTAACAATGAAGCAAGATGGCATTTTAAAGGCAATAGACGGGTTGACTACAATCGATGAAGTACTGCTGGCTACTGGTGAAGTTGGGATGGGTGAGGCCATCAATGCGGCTAAAGCTCAAGTTGCCCCGAAACCGGCAATGCCAGACTGCGAACCAGAAGAAAAAAAGGAAAACATAGAACCAAAAGTAAACAATGATAAAAATGATTGATCAAATACGCTAGACATTGTTTGACTGCAGTGGTTTTTCTTTGGTATCATAATATTAAGTTAACATCCTGGAGGGAATATGGAGCCTACTGGCAATGATACTTCGAAGTTCCCGGCGTTTTCACGCCTGCTTAGTTTGGCGATCTCGAAAGGTGCCTCTGACATCCATATTGTTGTTGGTTCTCATCCACTACTGCGGATAGATGGTAGGTTGCTGCCAGTTACCTCTGAGCCACCTTTGACGCTTGATAAGGTTAATAATCTACTGTCGGAAATCGCCAGCCCAGAGATTTTAGAAAAAGTTAAATCTAAAACAGAAATGGATTTTTCTTTTGAATTTGATCACACTCGATTCCGCACAAATGTGTATTTGCAAAAGAATCTGCCGGCTGCATCACTGCGGTTAATTCCTAGCAAGGTAAAAACTTACACAGAACTTGGTTTGCCGCCAATCGTTGAATTTTTTACCTCTCAGTCTCAAGGCCTGGTTATTATTACCGGCCCAACTGGCCATGGAAAATCAACCACACTGGCTTCAATGGTGCAAAAAATTAATTTAGAGCGGCGCGAGCATATTATTACTATTGAAGATCCAATTGAGTATTTGTTTACCAGCGAAAAGAGCTTGGTTTCCCAACGTGAAATTGGCACTGACAGTCAAAGTTTTCCAGCAGCGCTTCGGAGTGCTCTTCGTGAGGACCCAAATGTTATACTCATTGGTGAAATGCGAGATCTGGAAACCATCGAATCCGCGCTAACAATGGCGGAAACTGGACACTTAGTTTTGACGACTCTGCACACAAATTCAGCTGCTCAAACCATAGATCGAATCGTTGGAGTTTTCCCAGCTTATCAGCAACAGCAAATTAGGAGCCAGCTGGCGTCAGTTCTCTTGGGAGTTATGTCCCAAAGGCTGATTCCAAAAATATCAGGTGGCCGAGCGGTTGCCGCTGAGGTAATGATTGCAAATCCTGCAATTCGCACCTTGGTTCGTGATAACAAAATACATCAAATTCCGAATGTTATTCAAACATCTGCTTCAGAAGGTATGATTTTGCTTGATAAGGTTCTGGCTGAATTAATTTCTCGCGGAGAAGTTTCGCTCGAAGATGCACTGACCTGGTCAATATCTCCGAAGTCTCTAAAAATGATGGTGTATTAATATGATGAGATTTAAATACAGGGCGAAAAATGATCGCGGCGACATGGTCGGCGGCGTTGTTCGAGCTGATAATGTTTTGGCCGCAGAAAAGATTCTGCGTTCAAATAATCTGGTTACCGTCGACATTTTCCCCGAAACCACTGAGGTTTTTTCGGTTTTTGGAATTCGCAAAAAGGTTTCTCTTAGAGACAAGGCTATTTTTTCCAGCCAGCTTTCCACTATGGTTTCTGCTGGTTTGTCGTTGCCAAAGTCAATCAACATTATTGCGGCCCAAACTGATAATCAGTATCTCAAAAGTATTTTTTATAACGTCAACCGCGACCTAGAAGAAGGGTTGAATTTCTCATCTTCATTGGCAAAATACCCGGATGTTTTCGACGAGCTTTTTGTTAATGTTGTTAGGTCGGGCGAATCAACCGGTAACCTTGAAACAGTAATGCAGCGAATGTCAGAGAAAATTGATAAAGATCAAAATTTGTCTGCCAAACTTTTCTCAGCAATGATTTACCCAATCTTCATTATTGTAGCTTTAATTGGTGTCGGCTGGTTATTACTGGTGAAAATTGTGCCGCAAATTGAATCTGTTTTTAAAGATTCCAACGCCGCTCTTCCTTGGGCGACATCGACCTTAATTTCCATTTCCCATTTTCTCTCCGGCTACTGGTGGATAATATTATTAGCTGTGCTTTTACTTGTATTTTTTGGTCGCTATTATCTGGCCACAAATCAAGGTAAGGCCTTTTACGCCAAGGCACAATTAAGCATCCCAGGGTTCAAGAAGGTGTCATCAGATGTCTATATGGCAAGGTTCTGTCGAACAATTCAAATGCTTTTTGAGTCGGGTGTGCCGCTTTTGGACGCAATTAACACAACCGGTAACGTTATGGTAAACAGCTACTACAAAAGTTCGCTCCAAAGAATTTCAAAAGAGGTTCAAAAAGGTGTATCATTAAGTGTAGAACTTTCTAAGGATCCATTGTACCCACCGCTAATTAGCCAAATGATGGCGGTTGGCGAGCAAACCGGTAAATCTGCTGATGTAATGGAGAAATTGGCTAAGTTTTATGAAGACGAAGCTCAGAACGCAATCAGTGGTGTATATTCATTGGTTGAGCCGCTAGCTATGGTTCTTGTAGGCATTGGAGTGGCTGTCTTAGTTTTTGCTATATTAGTTCCAATATATCAAATAGCACAAATGCAGTAAGCCGCGGTCGGTCGGTAGCATTGAATTGCTAATTTAGTTAAATATTTATTTAGGAGGAAAAATGAAGAGTAGAAAAGCCTTTACATTAATTGAGCTTCTTATTGTTATCGCCATTATTGGCATTTTGGCTGCTGTTATCTTTGTCAGCTTGAACGCTGCTAGAAAGAAAGCCTATGATGCGCAAGTTAAGAGCGACATGACATCGCTTTCACAGGCCCTTGAGATTGTTAAGATAGACAGAACCTTGCCAGGATTTAATTGGTCCACACTTGTAGATGTCCCTTCAACCGTTGCCACTTCAAATGATGCCAATATTGCTCGCTGGACAGACAGTGGTGATGCTACAACCGGTAATCGATTGGTTCCGAAACTACCTACTAATCCAAATGGTGGCGTTTATGGCATTCACATTATTGCTGGCAACTCTTACTCCATGGTTGGCGCACTTAGTGTCGCGAACAAATTTTACTGCATTAAAGACGGCCAATCCAAAGAGTTTACTGCGGTTGCAACCGCCGCCGCTGGGACAACTCCAGCAGCCACCAATCTTCAAAATGCTCATACGGCGTGTGATTCCTAGAAGTGATTCTTAGCTTTTGTTAATGTTTGTCCCGCTTCTAGCGGGACAAACTTGTTTTTTCTACCATATATTTATGGTAAATAGCTACTACAAAAGTTCACTGTAAATAATTTCAAAAGAGCTCCAAAAAGTGTATCATTATAAGTGTAGAACTTTACAAATAGCACAAATGCAGTAAGCCGCGGTCGGTCGGTAGCATTGAATTGCTAATTTAGTTAAATATTTATTTACCCCTGTTAAATGCGCCTACGGCGCAACTCGCGAAACGAGTATTTAACGGGGTGTAGGAGGAAAATGCGAAAAGTAATGCAGTCCGCCTGTGGCGGAAAGAGTAGAAAAGCCTTTACATTAATTGAGCTTCTTATTGTTATCGCCATTATTGGCATATTGGCTGCCGTTATCTTTGTTAGTTTGAACGCTGCCAGAAAGAAAGCCTACGATGCGCAAGTTAAGAGCGATATGACATCACTTTCACAGGCCCTTGAGATTGTTAAAATTGATAGGCCTCTAACCCCAATGCCACTAGCTTTCACGCAGCTTATATATGATAAGGATAATCTTGGCACATCTGACAGAAATATTGCTCGCTGGACAGACAGTGGTGATGCCGCAACTGGAGGCAGGTTAGTGCCAAAGCTTCCAATTAACCAAAATAATTCTTCATATTTTATCAACATCGGACCTACATCGAGCGATTATGCGCTTATTAGCGCGCTTAGTATTCCTAACAAGTTTTTCTGTGTTCACAATGGACAGTCGTTTGAAATTATTGGTGTAGCCACAGCTGCGGCTGGCACCACTCCTGCCGTTCCTGTTTTTACAGATGCAAAAAATCAGTGCGCTACGTCCTAGCCTAGCGTGTCCTTTGCGTATATGGAAAGTTTGTCCCGCTTCTAGCGGGACAAACTTGTTTTTGCTAAGATATGTTTATGGCAGTAGCTTTAATTTTTTTGCTGGTCGGCTTGTTTGTTGGCAGTTTTTTAAATGTGCTAATTTTTCGCTTTCCTGAGATGAAAGGCTTGGTTTCTGGCCGCTCCTATTGTCCTCACTGTAAAAAAACCATTGCTTGGTTCGATCTTATTCCGGTTGCGAGCTATATTATTCTTTGGGGTAAGTGTCGAAATTGTCGAAAACAAATATCATTGCAATATCCACTGGTTGAAATATCTACTGGAATCGTCTTTTTTTTCTTGGCAAAAACAATTGGTGTTGACTACCCACTAATCGGCTATTTGTTGATCGCTTGTGTATCTATGTTAATTTTCGTATATGACGCCAAGTTTCTTGAAATTCCTGAAGTTTTTTCCTGGTTGCTGTTGATTTCCGCAATCGTGCTTACGGTACTTAGTTCAAGTTTTTCTATAAACGATTTTCTATTAGGTGGCTTAATTGGCGGTGGTGTACTGGGAATTATGGTGGGTATTTCGGAAGAACGGATGATGGGATCAGGCGACATCAAAATTGGTCTAGCTTTTGGTTTTTTGCTCGGTGCCCACAGATCAATCCTGTTTTTATTTTTATCGTTTATTATTGGTGCTATTGTCGGTTTAATCCTAATGATGTCTAGCAAGAAAAAAGTGCAGTCAGAAATTGCTTTTGCGCCTTTTTTAATTATAGCAGCCCTAATTTGTATTATTTGGGGTAACCAGCTAGTTAATTTGTGCCAAAAATTTGCTATGATATAATCATGAAAATTACGCAGCGCTACTATGCCGCTTTTTTGCAAGTGCCGAATAAAAGGAAGGGGATGACGCTGATTGAGCTTCTGATCTCTCTTGCTATAATCGGCATGATGACTGGAATTGCCTTCCCTATTTTTTCTTATTATCAAAAAAGAAGCACTGCGGACAGCGACATCCGAAATTTTGTTTCACTTTTCAATTACGCCAGGTCGCTGCAGAACAATCCGGAGAATGTCTCCAGGCTTGATTCAAACAAGAATTACAATTACGAAATTAAGTTCACTAATTCATCGAATATAAATCGCGCTGAGCTGTATCTAAAAACTGATGATCCGGCTGGGCCAATAATTATTGATAAAATTGATTTTGCCGAAGATATCATGGTGAATGGCGATGTTGGTGGTAACGAGCTTAAGATTACTTTTGGTGGGACCCTGCCAGATGAAAATATTTCCTGCTCTCCAACTGATTGCTCAACTTCAATTGCAATAGGGCTCACGACCAGGGGTGCGGGCTCAATTATCAAAACCGCAACGATACTAAATACAACCGCTTCCCAGCTGCTATCAATATCAAATAATTAATTTTTTAGATGAAATTTTTAGTTAAAAAATCTCGGGGCTTCGGTTTAATAGAAACTCTGGTTGCTTGCGCAATATTGATTTTGATTTGTGGTTCTCTGCTGGCGATCAATGTCCTGGTAGCTCGCGATATTATTTTTGCCAGAGGACGATCTGTTGCTTTTAATTTGGCACAAGAAGGAATCGAAAGTGTAAGACAAATCCGTGATACTAATTTAGTTGATAGGCAGGATACAACAAATTGGAACACTTTTGTTTGTAGCGCCACTGGGCTTTCGCCACTAGATTACTCTAGTGTATATAAAGTTACTGAAGGTCGCTTGAACTCATGCTATCCAGACAATACTACCTCAAGAATTGCCTTAACGCCAGACAGCGCCGGAGAGCCAATTACTATTGGTCCCGTAACATATATCAGAAAGATTAGTTTTATAGTTTCTGGTATTAATCCAGCCATCAGCAACGCAACAATTACAAGTGCTAACTCGGTTCGAGTTAAAGTTCAGGTTGATTGGACCGAAAACGGAAGCGACCGCACAATTCAAGCCACTGAATTACTTACCAACTGGAAGCGGGGACTGTGAGCAATTTTCAAACAAGAACAGTGTTAAAGAATATGAAATCAAAAAAAGCCTTTACCTTAATTGAGATTCTAGTTGCTGTAGCGATATTTTCGACTGCAATGATTATTGCTACAGGCATTTTTTCCAATGTTATAGGTAGCCAAAGCTTGGTTACCGCTAGCTCAACTGTGAATAATGAAGCTCAGCGTATTTTGCGTCAAATATCAGACGACACAGTAAACGCTATCGGAACTGGAACAACAAATATTCCAGCCGGAACGGCTGGAAGTGATATTCAGGCCAAAGGTATTTTGTTTTTGAAAGATGATGGATCAATCGCAAGCGCGGCCGATATTCCAACTGGAGTAGTTCTTTTTTCCAGTGCTGGCTTAAAAATTTACAGAATAAAAAATAATAATATCGAATATACTGCCGATACGACATCAAATAAGTTGAGATTCAACTCCCTGGCTTCACCACCTAAAGTTGACGAGCGGCCGAGCGGCTACAATTTCCTCAGACTCAACAGCTCGAATGTTGAAATCAGCACACTCAATCTTTCCGGGTTTTTCTGTTACAATTCTAGTTGTTTGCAGGCGCCGTATCTTAAAATTGATATGACGATTCAAACAAAAAACTATTCATCTCAAGCTGCAAGACATCGGGCAAAGATTCAACTGCGAACAATGGTTACTGGCAGAAGCTATTGATAAAATCAATTTCTAATATCTAATTCCTAATTTCTAAACAAATCCAAATGACCAAAATCCAAATTTTTAAAACTTTAAGATATTTGAATTTTGAAATTGTCTGGAGTTTAGAGGTTGGAATTTAGAATTTAATTTTGCGGAGCAAAATATGAAACGAATCTTTTCAGGCATTCAACCAACTGGTATCCTGCATTTAGGTAATTATCTCGGTGCCATTAAGCAATGGGTGGATTTGCAGCATAAAGTTGATGAATCAATTTTTTGCGTTGTTGATTTGCACGCCATTACTGTTGATCGCGATCCTAAATTGCCTGAGAATATTCTAAATGTCGCTGCTTGGTATCTGGCTTGCGGTGTCGACTTATCGAAATCAAAAATCTTTGTTCAGTCAATGCGTCCGGAGCACACCGAATTGGCCTGGGTTTTGAATTGCTTCGCCACTATGGGGGAGTTGGGCAGAATGACACAGTATAAAGAAAAGTCTGAGGGGAAAAAGGACTTAGTTTCCGTTGGGCTTTTTGACTATCCAATTCTAATGGCTGCCGACATACTATTATACGGCGCGACTGACGTGCCCGTTGGCGACGACCAAAAACAGCATGTCGAGTTAGCCCGTGATTTAGCAATCCGTTTCAATAATAAATATGGTAACGTTTTTACCGTGCCCGAGCCAATAATTCGCCAAGATGTTCAGCGGGTTAAGGGCTTGGACAACCCGGAAAAGAAAATGGCAAAGTCCGCCGGCTCGGAATACAACTTTATTGCTTTGTCGGATGAACCAGACGTTGTGCGAAAAAAAATTAGTCGAGCAGTTACAGATTCTGGAAGTGAAATTGTTGCACGCGAAGATAAACCAGCAATGACAAACTTGCTAAATATTTTCTCTGGAATTTCCGGCCGCGATATAAAAAGTTTGGAAGCCGATTTTGCTGGTAAAGGCTACGGGGACTTTAAAAAGGCTCTGGCTGAAGAAATTATTTTATTTTTAGAGCCAAAGCAAGCAAAATACAAAGAAATCATCGCCGATAAGGATAAGTTGCGCAAAACTCTAATCGATGGCGCCAAGTCAGTCGAGCCAATTGCCCAAAAAACGCTAGAAGAAGTGAGGAAAAAAATCGGGTTGGGAATTTAATGGATAAGATTTATATAAATACAGACGGTGGATCTCGGGGAAATCCAGGTCCTGCAGCGGTTGGCGTAGTTTTTTTTGATGCCGATCAAAAAGTTATTCATGAATACAAGGAGTGTATTGGCCACGGAACAAATAATGAGGCGGAGTACCTTGCAATTATCAAAGCATTGGAGATATTAACTAAATCCAAGTGGTTTGCTGAAAATAATATTGTCGAGAAAGAAGTAATCTGTCGGCTTGACTCACAGCTTGTGGTTGAACAGATCAATGGTAATTATAAAATTAAACAGGACCACTTAAAGCTTTTTATTGCTCAAATTCGACAAATGATTGCCCAAATGCAGCTAAGTATCTCTTTCATTCACATCCCACGGGAGGAGAACAAGTTGGTCGACAAATTGGTCAATAAAGCGCTGGACGAGGCTTAATTTGTCATTGCGAGGAGATGTGCGACGTGGCAATCTCATTTGTCATTCCGGACTTGATCCGGAATCTATCTAATAGTTTTTTGGATCCTGAATCAAGTTCAGGATGACAGAAAAATACCATGAAAGTCTCCATCAAAGTTATTCCATCTGCTAAAGTTGAACAAATCCAGCCAGCTCTAGATGGCTCTCTAAAAGTTTGGTTACGTGCTCGCCCAAAAGAAGGCGAGGCTAACAAAGCACTTGTAAAATTACTTTCAAAACATTTTGATGTCCCAAAAACATCAATAGATATCGTTTCTGGTCTAACCTCTCGGAACAAAGTTGTTGAAATAGAAAAATAGTACTATATAAGCACAGCTTTTAACGCCTCGTGTCCGCTTCGCGGGGCTATTGAATCTTGTTATAAAAAAAGCCGCGCCCCAGTTGGGGCACGAGCCAGATGAACTATCACTCTTTCCAGCCGACATATTTCAGCTGGCGGACTGCTTGTAGCGGCTTCAGTTGAACTGCAGGAAACTTTTGAGCGTGGCGGACGATGGTGCGGCCCTCCACTTTCCCCATAATGAACACCCGCGTGAAGCCACATCGGGGGCAACCTTGCAGATCTGCCATTCCGTGACTGTATCCGTCGAAGTCGCGGGCGGGTTTTTGCGATAATGCAACTTCGCTGAAGCATCGCAGACAGACTTTGCTCATGTCAATGATAAAGTTTTCCGCGGAACACTTCAGGCAAGATACAGGCTGTGCTCCTATTACAATGTAAGCATCAGCCACCAGCGTCGGGTACGCTTCTACTGCTTCAGCCAACCGGTAGTCGTGCTCGCAGTTGTTCTGGATCTCCTCGAGCTGCTTGGCGAGCTTGTCCAGTTCTGTCTGGAGCCTGATGGCTTCGTTCTTTGGCCGTTTGCATTTAGGTGCTAGCGTTAGGTTGTGCATTACAAACTCCTTTTGGAAACGATAAAATATTATCATTTTATTGTATATATGTCAACATTGAAAAACGAGCTTGGGAAGTGTAAAATAAAACTAAATAATTAAGGAGATGTTCCGAAGTAAATTCGGGATAACATTAATGTCATTTAAAAAGGTTGATCCACAACTTAACTTACCGAAACTTGAGGAGAAAATCCTTAAATTTTGGGATGAGAATAAAACCTTCCAGAAATCTTTGGATATTCGCAAGGACGCGCCACGATACACTTTTTATGACGGGCCGCCATTCGCCACTGGAACGCCTCACTACGGCCATATTCCCTCATCACTAATGAAAGATGCTGTACCGCGTTATTGGACAATGAAGGGCAAACTGGTAGAGCGCAAGTGGGGTTGGGATTGTCATGGGCTGCCAATTGAGAACATTGCTGAAAAAGAACTTGGAATTAAAACTAAAAAAGAGATCGAAGAAATTGGTGTAGATAAGTTCAACGAATTTTGCAGGTCAAAAGTTTTGGGTTATGTTGATGAATGGAAAAAAGTTATTCGTCGTATGGGGCGCTGGGCTGATATGGACAACGCCTACAAAACAATGGATTTGGATTACATGGAGTCGGTTTGGTCAGTTTTTAAAGATTTATATGACAAAGATTTGATTTATGAAGGCTATCGCTCCATGCATATTTGCCCTCGTTGCGAGACCACTTTGTCGCAATCTGAAGTTGCAGAGGGCTACAAAGATATTAAAGATTTGTCAGTAATCGCAAAATTTCATTTAGATGCTGGCCAGAAATTCGGCGATCATGAAACAAAAGATGCGGCATATATTTTGGCGTGGACTACTACCCCGTGGACATTGATAGGAAATGTTGCATTGGCTGTTGGAGCTGACATAAAATATTCTGCACTTAGAATTAATGGCATCAAAGAACTACTAATATTGGCATCAGATAGAGTGGAAGACGTTACTAAGGATAATGATATTGAAATTGTTCACGATGATATCAAAGGATCGGATTTAGTCGGATTAAAATATCAGCCGTTATTCGATGTTGATAAAAATGTCAAAAATGCTGAAAATGGATGGTGTGTTGTTGCGGCCGATTTTGTAACTACCGAAGATGGCACCGGCGTTGTTCATATTGCTCCGGCATTTGGTGAAGACGATATGAATTTGGGAAAAAAATTAGATTTGCCATTTATTCAGCACGTCGGTATGGATGGAATTATCAAGCCTGGTTACGGCGAATTCTCTGGTTTGTCAGTCAAGCCGGCAGAGGATGTCCAGTCTACTGATGTTGCCATTATTAAATACCTTGCCGGAAAAAATTTATTATTCGATAAAAAGCAATACGAGCATTCATATCCGCACTGTTGGCGTTGTGACACTCCACTAATTAACTACGCAACATCTTCCTGGTTTGTGGCAGTTGAAAAAGTAAAAACTCAAGCTTTGGAGTTAGCAAAAGACATTAATTGGTCGCCAAAACATGTAAAGGCCGGGCGTTTTGGCATGTGGCTAGAAGGTGCACGCGACTGGTCAATTTCAAGGCAGAGATATTGGGCATCAGTAATGCCTATTTGGAAATGCGAAAAATGCAACGAAATAAAAGTTGTTGGATCAGTTTCCCAGTTAGAAGAATTATCTGGCGAAAAGGTGACCGATTTGCATAAACATATTGTTGACAAAATTTCTTTCAAATGTGAAAAATGTAACAGCGAAATGAAACGAATCCCTGATGTTTTGGACACCTGGTTTGATTCCGGTTCAATGCCATACGCCCAAATGCATTATCCCTTTGAAAATAAAGAAAAATTTGAAAATAATTTTCCTGCGGATTTTATTGCTGAGGGCGTGGACCAAACTCGCGCTTGGTTTTATTATTTACATATTTTAGCGACTGCAACCCAGCATAAACCAGCTTTCAAAAATGTTATTGTTAACGGTATTGTTTTGGCCGAGGATGGCAAGAAGATGTCAAAGCGATTGCAGAATTATCCTGACCCAATGGAGATGTTTAATAAATATGGCGCTGATGTAATGCGGATGTATTTCCTGACTTCACCTGTTGTTGCCGCTGAAAATTTGAATTTTTCAGAATCTGATATGTCAGAATTCTCCCGTGGTATGTTTAGGATGCTGTGGAATTCGTATTATTTTTTCATACTTTATGTGACAACTGATAATTGGACCCCGGCAGAAAATTATAAGCCGGGCAACTTGCTAGATGTTTGGATCGTTTCCAAACTTGAAACTTTGAATCTGGAAATTGAGAAAAACATGCAAGCGTATAACTTACCAGGGGCGACCAGATTGTTTGCGGAATTTATTGATGAGCTTTCAAATTGGTATATACGCAGAAGCAGAAAAAGATTTTGGAAGTCAGAAAACGATGACGATAAAAATGCAGCGTACGCTACTTTGCATTATGTTTTAACAAAATTATCTCAACTTTTGGCACCATTCGCACCATTTGTTTCTGAAGAAATTTATCAAAATTTGACTGGCAAAGAATCAGTTCACTTGTCTGATTTTCCAGTCGCAAACAAGGGCTTTATTAAAGACGATGTTATTGCTGACATGGATTTAGCGCGAAAAATTGTCGAGCTTGGTCTTTCCAAAAGAGCAGAAGCGGCAATTAAAGTTCGCCAGCCGCTTATGACGATTAAATACAAGGCTAAACAATTGTCTGTGGAGCTGGAATCAATTATTGCAAGTGAGGTCAATGTTAGAAGCATATATTATGACAAGGAAATTTCTGATGATATTGAGCTGGACACGCAGTTGTCTGATGATCTAATTTTGGAAGGCAAGGCGCGAGAATTTGTTAGAATTGTTCAGGGGTTACGCAAAAAAGCCGACTTTGATATCTCTGATAGAATAGAAACTTACTATATAACTGAAGACCAGACACTTTTAAGCGCAATTTCTAAAGAATTGGAATATATCAAAAAAGAAACCTTGTCCGAGAAGTTGGAAGGCAAAAGAAATGATTCTTTAGATATCTCTGAGGAGTCTAAAATTGATGGGGTAAGCATATTTATTGGGGCAAGAAGGACTAAAACATAAATGTTTGCGAAACTCAGGGGTCTAGATTTTCCGCTGCTGATCACTTCTACTCTTTTATCGTTTGTCGGAATTGCCGTAATTTACAGTTTGGTTTTTGCTCAAGTTGAAAGCAATTTGGCTCTAAAGCAATTAATATTTTTTTTAATTGGTTTGGTAATATTGTTTGCGCTCGCAAATTTTGACTACAGAATACTTTCTGGTACTAGCTGGTATTTATATTTAATTGTGATTGCTCTTTTGGTTATAGTTGATCTATTTGGAAAAACTACCGGTGGGGCAACCCGCTGGATTGACCTGAAAATCTTTCAACTACAGCCTTCGGAATTTTATAAATTTGTTTCTGTTATCTTTATGGCGTCCTTTCTTTCCCGCCGGCTTGGTCGGGTAAAAACTGCGGATATTTTGTATATGTTTTTAATGTTATTGCCGCCATTGTTTTTGGTGCTGATTGAACCGGATTTGGGAACAGCATTGGTGATTATTTTTTCCTGGTTTGTGATGATTATTTTTTCAAAATTAACCGCAAAGCAGTATGTGCTGATTTTCGGCTCTCTGGTAGCTTTAATTGCTATATTCTTTTTGTCGGTCTACAAAATCCCACCCTTTACACCACTGCTTATGGATTATCAACGCACAAGGGTTGAAACATTAATTCATCCATCAAAGGACAAAAAATACATTTATGAAAAAGGATACAATGTTGCTCAGGCTCAAATTGCCATCGGTTCTGGTGGAATATTCGGTAGAGGTTTAAGTCACGGTTCGCAATCTCAGCTACAATTCTTGCCAAAACCGGAGACCGACTTTATTTTTTCTAGTTATTCCGAAGCTTTTGGGTTGATTGGGGGCTTAATATTATTGGCAGCTTTTGTACATCTTCTTATTCGGACGATTGACGTTGCAAGGTTGGCGAAAGATAACTTCGGATATCTTTTGGCGGTTGGCGCTGGGGCAACTTTTGCTTTCCAAATTGTCGTGAATGTTGCTATGAATTTAGGCTTGGCTCCCGTCACAGGGATACCACTACCATTTGTCAGTGCTGGCGGTTCTTCGCTTATTACATCGTTCATTCTAATCGGCATATTAGAAAGTATTTATATCCATCGGAAGAAACTCAGCTTTTAACCTCTTGACTATTTTTTCTGAATTTGCTAAGATTAGTTTGTATTCCGTCGGGGATTTTTTAAATTAGAGGGTTGAAATTATCTATCAGTAGATTCCCGTTTCAGCGGGAATGACAGGAGCTCATATAATGTTCGCAATCGTAAGCCTTGCTGGCAAGCAGTTTACTGTTGAAACTGGCAAGAAAATCAAAATTGATTCCAAGCTAGAATCCAAAGACATGAAAATTAAACTTTCTGAGGTTTTGTTAATTGCCGACGAAAAAAAACTAATTATCGGCAAGCCTACAGTTGACGGTGCTTCAGTTGATGCTGAAATTTTGGAAGAGAAAAAAGCAGCAAAAGTTTTGATCGTTAAGCATCATCCGAAAAAAAGGTACAGACGAACAATTGGCCACAGACAAGATCTAACAACTTTAAAAATCCTAAAAATAAATGAAGGAAAATAAAGTAACCAAATATTTTATTGACTCGTATCTTGAGCTAAAGAAAGTTACCTGGCCAACACGAAAACAGCTCATTCGAGATACCCTAATTGTAATCGTTTCAGCTGCTATCGCTACGGCAATTTTGGCACTAATAGACTTAGGACTAACAAATACATTGCAATATTTTGTTTCTTTGAAAGGATAAATTATGACAAGCTCAAAATCCAAAGCTGAAGATCCACAAGTTGAAGAAGTAAAATCTGAAGTTGTTGATGTTGAAGAATCTGCGGCAGAGGAAATTCCAGCTGAGGAAGTTAAGCCGACAATTTTGAAAACCAACCGTCAGTCTGGTGAGCGCAACTGGTATGTGATTCATACTTATTCTGGCTACGAAGAGCAGGTATCAGACAATCTAAAACAACGGATTGAATCATTTGGCATGGAAGATAAAATTTTTGATGTTATCGTTCCGAAAGAAAAACAAATTGAAATCCGAAACGGTAAACGCAGAACTGTTGAGAAAAGAATATTTCCAGGTTATGTTTTGGTTGATATGATAGTCGATGATGATTCTTGGTATGTTGTTAGAAATACACCAAACGTCACCGGCTTTATTGGCTTCGGCGTTAGACCGACACCAATGTCAATCGAAGAAATTGAACGAATCAAAAAACGAATGGGCGTTGAAGAACCAAAATATAAAATTGAATTCACAATTGGTGACTTGGTTAAAATCACCGACGGCGCACTTAAAGGATTTGACGCTAAGGTTGAAGATATTGATCACGAAAAAGGTAAGATTAAAGTTTTGGTTAATATGTTTGGACGCGAGACCCCAGTGAATCTCGACTTCCTGCAAGTAAAGAAAGTATAAGGAAAAAACAATGGCAAAAGAAGTAAAAGCAATAATTAAATTACAGTGTGCTGCCGGTAAAGCTAACCCAGCACCACCAGTTGGCCCAGCTTTGGGACAGCATGGTGTAAACATTATGGAATTTTGTAATTCCTTTAATGAGCAAACCAGAGAATTAGGTGACACTATTATTCCGGTAGAAATAACAGTTTTCGAAGATCGAACTTTTTCTTTCATCTTGAAAAATCCACCAGCAGCAATTCTATTGAAAAAAGCTATCAATATTGAAAAGGGTTCAGGAAGCTCAAAAAAAGAAAAAGTTGGTAAAATTTCTCAGGCAAAACTTCGAGAAATCGCTGAAATTAAATTACCGGACTTAAATGCTAAAACCGTAGACGCAGCAATGAATACTTTGGCTGGAACTGCAAAGAACATGGGTATCGAAGTAGAGAAGTGACCCATTGGGTCATCCCGCACTTGATGCGGGATCCACAAATAGTTTAGTAGATTCCCGCCTTCGCGGGAATGACATTGAATACAAAAATCTCCCTATGAAAACAGGGAGATTTTTGGTAGAATGGTATGTTAGTCAAAAAAATCGCACCTACTTTGCTATCCACGACCCGTTTAAGCCAAAGGAGGGGCAAAGGCTTTCTAGATACGTAGATAGCAAATTAGATACGATTACTATTAACTTAATCATAGCAAAATTGTCAGCGATGTCAAATAAAACTCTAAAGATAGAAAACGGTCAAAGTATGAAAATTGATGATCTTATCATAGGTCTTCATACTTTGGGTTATGAGCGAGTCGAACACTTGACTAACTTTGGGCAGTTTTCTGTTTCTGGTGGGCTAGTAACGATTTACTCTTCAGCTAATTTTTATCCAATAACACTGGATTTTTTTGGCAACCAGATTGATCAAATTTATTCATTTGATATTTTAACTAATTACAAAAAGGAAAAAATCAGTTCGCTAGAAATTGCTGACAACAAAATTAAGTTAGATGAGAATATTGTTAAGCCTGCAGAACTAGTAGTCCATATTGACCACGGAATTGGAATATATCGTGGCAGGATCTTAAAAAAATTGGGGGCAAAATGTCAGGAATTTTTAGCCATTGAATATGCAAATGGCGATTTTTTGTATGTGCCAGAGAAAGTTATTGCCAAATTAACAAAGTATCTTGGTATCAGTCGAAAAACTCCGCGACTCTCAAGATTGGGTTCTACCGTTTGGGAAAAAACTAGAAAAAAAATTGAGGAAAGTATTTTAGCCCTGGCCAAAGAGTTGCTGTTGGTATATGCCAAAAGAGAGCTCATTACCCGACCAAAATATAAGATTGATCTTGCCTGGGATAAGAAATTAAAAGCAACTTTTAAACACATCGAAACTCCTGATCAAGAGCGAGCAATTTCAGAAATTTACCAAGACTTAGAGTTGGGCCGTCCAATGGACAGGCTGCTAATCGGTGATGTTGGATTTGGTAAAACCGAAGTTGCTGTTCGGGCTGCTGCTCAGGTAATTGAAAATGGTGGCCAGGTGGCAATTTTGGCCCCAACAACAATCCTTTCCCGTCAGCATTTTGTTACCATTACCGATCGACTAAAGGACTTGCCAATTCAGGTTGCTGAGCTTTCAAGGTTCGTCAAGAGACAAGATCAAGAAAAAATTGTCGCCGGTTTAAAATCTGGAAAGATTGACTTGGTTGTTGGAACTCACCGGCTGATTAAATCGGATATTGCTTTCAAAAATCTTGGTCTCTTAATCGTTGATGAGGAACAACGGTTTGGTGTCAAAGACAAAGAAAAATTGAAAGGTTTCAAAAACGATGTCGATATTTTATCCCTTTCGGCGACTCCAATTCCTAGAACGTTGTTTATTTCACTCTCCGGAATTCGCCAGCTTTCAGTTATCAAAACTCCACCAGCCGGACGCAGGCCAATTGAAACTAAAATTGAAAAGTACGATGTCAAAAAAATTGAAGAGTATATGCTGTTAGAATTAAATCGTGGCGGTCAAGTATATTTTCTTCACAATGATGTCAAAACTATTGAAGCCAGAGCGGCAGAATTTCGTCGAATTTTTCCCAAAGCAAATATTGCCGTTGGTCATGGGCAGATGCCTGAAGAAAAACTGTCACAAGTTATGGCCGATTTTGCGGCAATGAAAATTGATATTTTGTTTTGCTCAACAATCATTGAAAATGGTTTAGATATTCCAACAGCTAATACTTTGATAGTCGAGGATGCTGATAATTTTGGATTGTCGCAGCTGTACCAAATTCGGGGACGAATCGGCAGGGGAGAGAATCAGGCATTTTCTTATTTCACATACAAAAAAAATCTAGTTGGTAATGCTTACAAAAGATTGCAGGCCTTGGCCGAAAAGACTGATTTAGGTAGTGGTTTTGATATTGCCTATTCCGACTTGGAAATTCGTGGTGGTGGTAACATTTTAGGCAAAGAACAACATGGAAACATGGAAGAACTTGGATTGATACTATATACAAAGCTTTTAAATCAAGCAGTTGGAAGATTAAAGTCGAAGAAATAAAATACTCTGGGCTGAAGCCACAGAGTATTTTTTAGCGCTCTGTATGCTTTCAGCTTCATTATTAATCGCTTCATCCTCGAACTAAAGTTTGAGGTTTTCGCTATCTTGTTATAAAAAACACCGCCCATTACGTCGGACGGTGTGACAACTCGGAAAGTTGTCGGGTTCGCGCTAGAAGCCGTTGGTGTGATCACCGCTCTGATGACCAGCCGGCGGGTCGGTGAGGCGAAGGTCATTCGGATCGGGTTGCGGCGGGATGCCATGTTGAGGAGGTGGGGCATTCTTGTTCAAGGCCTCAATCATAGCGCGGTCGTCGATTACAACTGTGATGATCGGTCCAGAACTGTCATGAACTGGTGCCAGTGCCGCTTGCGCAGGTGATGGCGACCGCTTGACAGCCTGGTACTGCTCCTCGTCGACCATTACCATCCAGCGATACCACCGACCAAGGTGGTCAAGTTTCCAGACAATGTCGGAGCCGGTGACCTTTCCGACCTGGTTGGAGCGGCAGAGCCGATAGTTGTCCATGCCGGCCGAAATGCCAAACAGGACAACCGCTACCCACAGAACCAACCCGATAAACGTCAGGTTATCTTTCATCTCTCGCCTCACTACGTGTGATTTTCAGCGTATGTATAAACTATAGCACATTATCATAAAAAAGTCAACTAAAAAATGCCTTCGATACTTTATCTCAGGCATTTTTCGATCAATTTAGAACTTGTCTATGTATGGATTTGGGGCATCTTCTTTACCAGTGAGCTTTTTCATTGCCTTGGCGACCCTGGCCTCTTCTGGAGTCCGATAAGTTACAGGCTCAGACGGCAATAATTCTCTCTTTAGTGGTTCAGCTTTTGACATTGATGGTGGTAGTGGAGCTGGATCATTGTACTCAAACCCTATTTGTCCTCCGGCTTCAGGATTTCCCATAGTGCCTCCTCAAAAATATATATTTAAGTTACTATTATAGTATAGCAAAAAAATTTGTCATCCTCGGACGGCGTAGCCAGATCCGGGGATCCACTAATAGTAGATTCCCGCCTTTGCGGGAATGACGGGGGAAAGTATGACCAGAGTTCTATCGGAAACTGAAAAAGAAGCCTTGTTGATTTTGGATCAAAGCCCAAAAGTTGGGGCGAAAACTTTAAAAAAGGTAATCCATCATTATAAAAATGACTTGACAAAAGTTTTAGTGGATTCGAAGGAAAACTTGTCTAATTTTTTTCTCGGCGCACCGCTTGAAGGGATTATTGAAGCGAGAAAATTGAAACTGGATAAAAGGGTTTATGAAAAGCTCAATATTGCCCCGGTGTTTTTTGGCGAAAAGGCATATTCTAAACTTTTATCTGAAATATTTGATCCGCCGATAATTTTGTATTGTCGCGGTAATATTGAACTTCTGAACACAATTTCTATCGCCGTTGTTGGTAGCAGAAAATATACCAGTTACTCGAAATCAGTGTTGGATAAAATTATTCCCTCATTAGTATCTGCCGATGTTACAATAATTTCCGGTTTGGCACTTGGCGTTGACGGTATGGCCCACTATTTAACTTTAGAAAATAGTGGCAAGACAATTGGAGTTTTAGGTTGCGGCGTCGATGAAATATACCCAACATCAAATCGTCAGTTGGGCGAGCGAATGCTGAATAGCGGCGGACTCATAATTTCTGAATTTCCGCCGGGTACGCCGCCATTGAAACAAAATTTTCCGCTGCGTAACCGAATCATCGCTGGGATGTCTTCAGGAACATTTGTCGTTGAAGCCAGACATGATTCCGGATCACTAATCACCGCCGGTTTGGCCAATGAATATGGCAGGGAAGTTTTTGCCGTGCCGGGGAACATTGACAGTTTTGCTTCCGAAGGAACAAACGAATTAATTAAACAAGGCGCAAAAATGGTAACTGGCGCCGCTGACATTTTATCCGAACTCGATATTGCATTTTCTGTCGGCAAAAGCTCGATTATCATGCCGGAAAATATTGAGGAAGAAAAAATCTTTAAAGCCATTGAACTTGAGGCACTTGAAGTTGACAAAATCTCGAAATTAACTAAGCTGGATATTGTGACAGTAAATTCGCTAATGTCAGTTTTCGAGATTTCTGGTAAAGTAGAAAAAGTCGGAGGCGGATTTCGTTTGAGGGGAAAATTAAAAACAAAAGGAGCTGAATGAATTTGGTTATTGTTGAATCGCCAGCAAAGGCAAAAACGATTGAGAAATATTTGGGCAAGGATTTTAAGGTCCTGGCCTCTTTTGGTCATGTTCGTGATTTGCCAAAAAAAGTTCTTGGCGTTGACGTTGCCAATAATTACGAACCAACCTACGAAATCCCAACTGATTCGAAAAAAACAATTGCCGCACTGAAAAAAGAGCAAGCAAAAGCAAAAATTATTTACCTTGCAACTGACTTGGACCGTGAAGGAGAAGCAATTTCTTGGCATGTGGCCAAGGCGCTTAAATTGCGCGAAGATGATGAAAATGTAAAGCGAATTACTTTTTCCGAGATTACCGGCACGGCGCTAAAACACGCTGTTGCCCATCCGCGAAAAATTGATATGAATTTAGTAGATGCTCAGCAGGCCCGCCGAGTACTCGACCGCTTAGTCGGCTACAAACTCTCACCATTGTTGTGGAAAAAAGTTAAATCCGGTTTGTCTGCTGGCCGCGTTCAATCAGTCGCTGTCCGCTTAGTTGTTGAGCGCGAGAGAGAAATCAAAGCTTTTAACCCAGAAGAGTTTTGGATATTGGCTGTTGTTTTGTCGCAGAAAGGCGATGAACTAAAATTCAAAGCTTTTTTGGTTGAAGAGAACGGCAAGCCTATTAAAAAGCTTGATATCAAGAATGAAAAAGATGCAAAAAGGTTGGAGAAGACTTTGTCTGGTGCTAAATATAAAGTGTTATCATTGGACAAAAATGATTCGGTTAGAAACCCTTCGGCGCCGTTTACTACTTCAACTTTGCAGATGGAATCCTCGCGCAAGCTTGGCGTTTCGGTTAAGCAAACTATGATGTTGGCACAACGTCTGTATGAGGCTGGAAAAATTACTTATATGAGAACTGATTCGATTAATTTATCCACTGCTGCTGTTGCTGAAATTCGCAAGGTGGTGGAAAAAGATTACGGCAAAAAATATTTGCCAGAAACTGCTCAAAAATATACAACAAAAACCAAACATGCACAGGAAGCTCATGAAGCAATCCGTCCAACTCATTTTAATGAGAGAATTGCATCTGAGGATCCACGCGAACAAAGATTATACGATTTAATTTGGAAACGCACAGTTGCTTCGCAAATGTCTTCAGCGATTTTTCAAGTTATTGAGGCTAGGGTTTTGGCCGAAGTTAAAGAGAAATTAGTTTTTCTTGCTCGTGGTGAGTCAATTAAGTTTGACGGTTTCATTAAAGTCTATACCGAAGGTAAAGATGACGAAGCCGAGGAGGAAAAAGTTACAATTCCAGAATTGACTAAGGATGAGATTTTAGATTTTCATCAATTCGAAAAATTACAAAAGTTCACTGAGCCGCCAAAGCGCTACACCGAGGCCACGCTGGTTAAAAAATTGGAAAGCCTGGGAATTGGCAGACCGTCAACTTACGCGCCAACGATGTCAACAATTCAGGACAGAGGTTATGTTCGCCTTGAGGAAAAAAGATTTTATCCTGAAGAAATTTCAGAAATAGTTAATGACCTTTTGGTCGAGCATTTTCCTAAAGTCGTAGATTTTCAGTTCACAGCAAAAATGGAAGATGAATTCGACGAAATTGCTGAAGGAAAATTAAAGTGGCAAGATGTGATTGGTGAATTTTATGTTCCATTTGCAGCCACATTGAAAGAAAAGAATAAAGAATTAGATAAAAAAGATATTATGCCAATTGTTGAGATTGGCGAAAAATGCCCAGAGTGTAAGAAGCCATTGATTGAACGTTTTGGCCGCTTTGGAAAGTTCATAGCTTGCTCCGATTATCCGACTTGTAAATATTCCCGTCCTCTGGAAAACAAGAAAGAAATGAAAAATGCGGTTGTCGCCGATGAAGACGGCGGCACCACTAAGGTTTCCGAAGCTGAGGGTGAGAAATGTGAGAAATGCGGTGGGAAAATGGTGTTGAAAGAGGGGAGATTTGGCAAATTCCTGGCCTGTGAAAATTATCCAAAGTGCAAAAATACCAAAACCATTATTACCGATACAAAAGTAAAATGCCCAGAGTGCGAAAAGGGGACATTGGTTGAGCGCCGAACAAAACGCGGCCGCACTTTCTGGGGCTGCTCGGCTTATCCAAGCTGTAAATACGCCAGTTGGGAAGACCCGAATAAGAAAGCGGAAGAAGTCGGAACTGACGGTGCTGTAGATAATTTAGAAACAAAAAGTCCGCAGGAAATCGACGAAAAACCAGAGGAATAAAAAAGCACCATTGGGAATAAATTCCCGCAGGTGCCTGGTTCTCTGTCAGCCCTTGATTACTTCTTGGCGGTTGGCGTTGGGAAGCTAATACCAACTGCGGCAACAGCCAGCCCGAGCAACATGCAGATAAGACTCATCGCATATTGAGCGATGACATGTGCAGGCGATGTCCCAGCGCACGTGTAGACGTTGGGGTAAATCGCCATGGACAGCGCTATGAGCACTATCATGTAAATCAGCCTAACCGGAATCATTTGGTTTCATCTCCCTGACCAGTTGTTCGAAATCGTATCTATTGCATCATAAATAAACTTATTTGTCAATGCTTCCAAAACCAGTACAGAATTTAATCGATGAGTTTTCCAAACTTCCAGGTGTGGGCCCCAAAACCGCAGCCAGGCTGGTTTTCTTTTTGCTAAAAAAACCAAAAATCGATGTTCTAGCTTTTGGAAATGCTGTAACTGAGCTCATGGAAAATATTATGTATTGCAAGGAGTGTTTTTCCATTACAGATGTGGATATTTGCGAAATTTGTTCCAGCGATAGCCGAGACGAGTCAATTTTGGCTGTTGTTGAAGAGCCACTAGATATTGTGGCCCTAGAAAGAACCCGCGCAATAAACGGTCTATATCATGTGCTTGGCGGAGCAATTTCTCCAATTGATGGAATTGGCCCAGAAAATTTAAGAATCATTGAGCTACTTGACAAAGTGGCGAATAATCCTAAAATAAGAGAAGTAATTCTCGCCACGAATCCATCGCTCGAAGGAGAGGCCACTGCGACCTACATTAAAACTCAAATAGAGAAAAATGGACGCGAAGTAGAAATTACACGGATTGCCAGAGGTTTGCCGGTTGGCGGAGACCTTGAGTATGCGGACGAGGTTACATTGTCGAGATCCTTGGAGGGAAGAAAAAAATACAAATAATGACCCTCGGTCATTTTAATGCCTTGCGATGCCTTTAGTCAGATTAATATATCTTGTTATAATTAGGAGGAGGAGAATGCCTGACAGATTTATTTGCGACTGCGGATATAGCAGTGAAGCGTTTGCTGAAAGTTGCCCAATGTGTGGGGCAATGATGATGACTATCGACGGTGACGATGATGTTGATGACCCGAAACTAGCCGAGAAGTACGATGACAGCAATGATGACGACGCCGAAATGGAAATGTCGGCGGCAAAAGCCGCTTAACTAAAATTTAAAAAAAGCCCCGAGGTTCTAGCGGGGCTTTTTTAATTAGCGTTGATCTGATACTATTTAGCTATGAAATTGTATAACACTTTGTCAAAATCTGTTGAGGAATTTAAGCCGCAGGACGAAAAAAACGTTAAGCTCTACACTTGCGGCCCAACAGTTTATAACTATGCTCACATTGGTAATTTGCGGACGTATATTTTTGAAGACGTTTTGCGTCGATCGCTGGAATTCTTAGGATATGCCGTTGATCACGTAATGAACATGACTGATGTTGACGATAAAACCATTAAAGCTTCTGGTGGCAAGCAGGTAGAATTTAAGGAACTAACGCAAAAGTTTGAAGAAGCATTCTTGTCGGATCTGAAAAAATTAAACATTGAAAAGCCGACGGAAATTACCAGGGCAACGGAATATATTGAGCAAATTGTTGATTTCGTTTCTGATCTAATAGATCGGGGTTTTGCATACAAGGGTGAAGATGGCTCAATTTATTTTTCAATCGAAAAATTTGCTGGCTACGGAAAATTATCTGGTCTGGACAAGGATGGAATAAAATCCGGCGCCAGAGTTTCTCAGGACGAATATACTAAAGAGAATCCTGCAGATTTTGCACTTTGGAAGGCTTGGGACGAAGTTGATGGCGAGATCTTTTGGGATACTAAGCTGGGCAAGGGCCGACCTGGTTGGCATATTGAGTGTTCGGCTATGAGTCAGGACAAATTGGGTAACACGCTAGATATTCATGCCGGCGCAGTTGACCTAATTTTTCCTCATCATGAGAATGAAATTGCTCAGTCCGAAGCCCGAACCGGCAAAAAATTTGTAAATTATTGGGTTCATGCGGAACATCTTTTGGTTGATGGCAAAAAAATGTCCAAGAGTTTAGATAATTTTTACAAGCTTTCCGGCATTGAGGCCAAAGGTTTTTCACCGCTGGATTTTCGCTATATGTGTTTGTCGGCCAGTTATCGCGATAAACTCAACTTCACTTGGGAATCGCTGGAAGCCGCAGCCAATGCGTTAAAACGAGCAAGAAAAATTATAACTAGCATCGATGATGGCAGAAAAGTTAACGAAGAATACATGTCAAAATTCAAATCAGCGGTTGAAAATGATCTGAATACTCCGGAGGCGCTGGCAGTTTTTTGGAACCTTTTGCGTGATGAGAAAGTGTCAGCAGGTGATAAAAAAGCTACCGCGTTGGAAATGGATAAAATTTTCTCTTTGGATCTAAATAAAATTTCCAATGATGAAATTCCTGCCAATGTTTTGAAATTAGTTAATGAAAGGATTGCAGCTCGCAAAGAGAAAGATTTTGAGTTATCTGATAAAATTCGTGGTCAAATTGAAGAACTCGGGTTTTCGGTCGAAGACGCTGGTGACCAGTCAAAAGTTGTGAAGAAGTAGCACTATAAAAAGAAAAGCGCCACAGTGGCGCATGCCATGTGGCGGGAAGTGTGTAAGGCCCAGTGGGCCTTTTTTGATTGTGGGGCTGCCCAGTTTGTCGCCGGTTTAGCTGGTGACAACTCTGATCCGAAGATCACAGTACTGGGTTTTGCTGGTTTGGAACCAGCTGGTTTCGGATCCTTCCGATGCTTGTTGCCAGCATTTCTGCCGGCAAATCGGGAAGAGGAATTTCCCATAGTAACTGTCCCAAGCGTCCGAGCCAACCGATCACCGAAGTGATCAAGAATACTTCTGCGGCTTTTATGAACGAGTACAAAGACCGTCCAAGCGCGCATCGGAAATGTCCGATTGAAGCATCTTTTGGTGGCCCAGGCGTCAGGGACAGACTTGTAATAAGTGTCCCGACGGGGCCACCAGGTGAACTTTGAACGGGGACTTGTTCGCAGTTCATTTGGGGCTCAGCATGGTCAGTGCTAATGTCCTTTTATTGGCGACAATCGCCAGACCATGGCCATTAAAGTCGGCGCTAGCTGGGATTTAAGCGCTTTCCTTTTGACAGCTGCACTTTAGCATATACTATATAGATCTGTCAATAGGCACGGTGAAATAAAAAAGCACCCGAGGGAACGTTGAGTTGTCCCAAGGGTGCCGCTGGTCTGCGACTTGGCGTGCCTAGGCTACGCCAACCGCGTTCTGCGCTCGGTTCCCCGAGTGCGGAATCGGTACTTCATGAAGTGAAATTCCTCCACCCCGTATTGGGGTCCATGGAATGATTCGGCTGCTTGTTGCTGGCCGGATTATCAGCATCTAATCGCGTTGATTGATGCCAATATTTCCGGCCGGGCCGGGCCCGCGCTGGTCTAGCTGCCGCCGGTGCTGATCGCCGCCGCGCCCACGTCGTCCTGGACGAGCTGGGGAATCATACCGATGCTGGTGGCCTTGTTCTCGCCGCTGCTGCAGTTATTCACTATCGGAGTCATGCCCAAACATAACCTGCGTCTGTGCCTCATGGCACTCACCTTGTCCACTCCCATTGCCGGGAGGTAATGAAGCTCCGCTGCTTTCCGCGCTGTCAACTTCCCAGTCTTGCCCACGGATTGCAACTTTGCTTTTGCTATGTTGGCGGAGCCCACCAATTTTTGTGGGTCACTGTGTGTCTACCCTCGATCCTCCACCAAACTGAAAACATATTATCATATACTAAAAGTTTTGTCAATAGTTTTTCTAAAAAACTAATAGCTGTCAGCTGCTAGCTTTTAGAAAGAAAATCAGTTATAATTCTGGCATGAAAAATTGTTGGCAGAAATTAAAAAGACCAATTCTAATGTTGTCGCCGATGGCGGGGTACACCGACTCGGCTTTTCGGATTGTTTGCAAAAACCAAGGTGCGAATTTGTTGATGACCGAATTAATTTCTGCCGACGCTATTGCTCATTGGGCGAAGAAAGCTAATGGCTATCAGCTGTCAGCTAGCAGCTTTTCGAAAAGCCCGACATACAAGCTAATGGAATTTCAAAAAGCCGAAATGCCAATTATTGTTCAGCTATTTGGCAAGCACCCGGAGAAGTTCGCTATTGCCGCTAAGTGGATTGAAGAAAATTTGAAACCGGCGGGAATTGACATTAATATGGGATGTCCGGCAAAAAAAGTTGTAAAATCCGATCACGGAGCTACGCTACTGCGCGACCAAGAACGAGGTGTTGCGGTTGTCGAAGCGGTGCGAGCAGCAACAAAATTGCCGCTGTCAGTCAAAACTAGGCTGGGCTGGGAGAGCGATAATGAAATTCTAGAATTTGCCCCAAAACTAATTGCGGCTGGAGTTGACGCATTAATTATCCATGGCAGAACATATAAAGATGGGTTCGCTGGAGATGCGCGATGGGAAAATATATATAAGGTAAAAGCTAATAGTTGTCAGCTGTCAGCTGTTAAGGTAATTGGCAATGGAGACATTCGAAATCAAACGAATATAAAAGAAAGGTTAGGGAATTTAGACGGTGTGGCGATTGGTCGCGGCGCGGTTGGTAATCCTTTTATATTTAACAGTGACTTTGCCAAACTGTCCGAAAGCCAAGTGCTGGAACTAAAAAAGAAAACAATTTTAGAGCATGCAAAGTTAGCTTTTGAAATTAAAGGCGAGAAGGGGATTGTTGAACTAAGGAAACATTTGCTGGCCTATTTCAAAGGACACCCAAGGGCAAAAGAACTACGAAAATCGTTTGTAACAGTTAAAAATGTTTCAGAAATTAAAATTGCGCTAACTGCTATTGACAAATAGCTAACAAAGTGCTAGACTTGATTTGTTCAAGGAAAGGGGATTAAAAAAGAGGAGCGGGAACCTCCTTTTTTGTATCACTGGAGCGTTTAATTCGAGAAGTAGAAGTTTGATTCGAAAAATGTTCAAAACATTTTTCTGGGGAGAATTATCAAATTTCACTACTCGATATACTGACTTGTAGGCAGAAGTATAGCTGGGATTTAGGGACCTATGGGCAGAAGGATTTTTAAACTAGCGGCATTTCGACCCCATAAACTATGTGGGTCAGCCGCGAAGTTGCCTTCTGCTTCTCTCCTTTTTCCTGGCTAGACTTCTGCCTTCTTTTTTTCCGGCTTGCCGGTTCAAGATAGAGGAACAGACCTGCGCCGCAACGCGGGCAGGACCACATTGGAGGTGACGCATCATGCGTCGCACAGGTTTGGCAGTTGTAGTCGCTCTGGTGCTGGCCCTCACCGCTACGGCGGTATTGGGCGGGGGATTCGTCCTCGACAGCATCGTGGCTCAAGTGTATTCCGAGAAAGTGACGATGGTGGATGCAGGAGTATCCACTTACGCCAACTACTCGGATACGATGAGCGGCACGATCAACGGAGTCGCGCCCAACGCCGGCAATGTCACGGCGCTTTGGGACAAGTTTGGCGTAACGAACGAGACACGGTGGCTGCGAATTGTCACTGTTGTCAAGGACGTTAAGAGCCAACAGATCATCGACATCAAGCAGGCCTTTGTCACTCCGGAGAACAAGCAGACCAACGACGGCATCGTATGCAAGGTCGTTAGTCCGTACGAGATCTGGATCGACACACAGAGCCTGCCCGAATTCACGAGGTTTTCGCCCGTTGTGGTTCAGAACGCCTCGACCAAGGAGCACCGCATCATCTGGATCTTCCGCTCGGTTAGCCATATCGAGCGCGAGAACTCGGCCGACGTGTTCATCACTCGGCTCGATATCTCAGATGAGTTGTCGGAGGATCTGGTCGGAGGACAGCCGCAACTGGGTCTGACGCAGACACTGCTCGAGAGCAAGGACCGCCCCAAGGCAGTCTCGCGCCTACTTCGGGCGTACGTTTACTCGAGGTACCCGATTCAGCTGACCAGGACATCGGCGCCGTATCAAATCGTGGCCGATGGTCGGGCCCAGGCTGTTCAGGGCATGGCCCAGGACCAGACGCGCGATGCTATCGCCAGGCTGACTGCTGCCTATGAGAAACAGGCCGCGGAAAGCAAGGCGACTATCGACAACTTGGTCCAGAAGCTGAACGCGTCAAAGCCTCAGAATTGGAGTATTGGGGTCGGCCCCTCTCCGACTGGCGCTTGGTACGTTTGGCTCGATGGCGGGCCCAAAATGCGCGTTGCCGCTGACACTGTCAGTTTCAACACGCTGCTGGGCACTCACTGGGTCGAAGTTGTACCTGAAGGTGACGCGTTCAAGAGTTGGCACCGCTGCGTTGTGACGCAAGCGGGCCAGCAGCTCGACTACGCGGAGGTGAAGTAGGATGAAGTCGCAAAGGTTGTTTCTGTTTGGTTTTGCACTGTTGCTCTGCGTTGCAGGTTTTGCGCAGGGGCAGCAGGCCTTGACCGCTAATGTCGCCGTGACTGAGGCTAGGACCGATACCCCGTTTAGCATCACCTGGGGAACGGTTATGCCTCTGGCCGGCCACATCTTCGCGCAGCCTTGGCTCAAATCATGCAAGGCAGTGTGGAGCGACTATTACCCGTCCCCGGCTCGTTTGACCACGGTCTACGATTGCCCTGCAAAGGGTGACAGTCTGACCCCGGTCAACGACGTCGCTGGGCAGAGGCCCTGCTGGGTTTTCTGGAAGGAAAAGGGGGTCTGCGGTGCCGCGGTGGAGAGAGGCGATAGGGGGAACTTTATCGTTTCGACGTTCACCATCATCGGCGGTATCAAGGAAGTCGTACACGAAACCACGGTGGAGAGAACGCGTACTGAGTATGTCGAAACACCAGGACGCGTGGACACAGTCTTTGTCAGCACTCGGGGGTACATTCCTCCTGCTGGCATAACTGCCGTCGGAACTACCAACCTGTCTATCCCCTCGGGGCATGAGAACATTGGCCCTGAAGAAGGAAAGCTCTATCTTGGTTTCCGTCGCACTGTGAACACTCCGGCGGTTTGTCCGCCGAAACCGCCCAACCCGCCTCCTCCGCCCCCAAGTGGGCCGACCTGTCCGCCGGGGACCCCGAATCCCCCTAACCCGCCCAGCTCGCCCGAGGTGAACGTGCCTCCGCACGATCCTTCTACCCCTGTGGTGCCTGGCGGGGACTCCGTTCCCCCAGGCGTTGGGCCACCCCCGCCGGCACCGCCGGACCACGGGATTATCACACCCGACCCGGGCGAACCACCTACGCCTCCGCATATGCCCACCCCAGATGGTGAGCATCAAGCGGACCCGGTGGATCCGACAACGCTGTAACTGTAGCCGCCCAAAGCGGCACAGAGTTCTGCTGGGAGCGCCTCTTTACCGAGGCTCTCCCAGATTTATCCAAGTCTACAAACCGTTGCAGATTTGGAATAAAAAAAGAAAACAAAAATGCTATTGACAAACAAAAATTAACATGGTATATATTAATGTTAATACAAGTTTCAATTTAAGTTATTAATTAAGTAAGTTTTATTAAAAAGCTGCTGGGAGAAAAGGACAAAAATGAAAATAGGGGAAATGTTTGCAAAGGTTGGGGGAAGTATCAAAGGTTTCGTTACAAACAGAAAGAAAATGGTTGCAACTGTAGCCGTAGCCGCAACACTTGTTGCAGGAGTTTTTGGTTTGCAAGCAAAGCAGTCTGCTAATGCTACTGGCACACCAAGATTCAACTTCTTGACTGGTGACTCAGAAATGTTACGAGTCGGCAAAGTTACCGATTCTACTTGGGGCGACCCAATCAGCGCCAATATTGGTGACAGAGTTGCCTTTCTTTTCTATTACCACAACGGTATGTTAAACACTACCGCCCACAATACGACTCTTTGTGTTGATTTGCCTGTAGATCAAGGAACACAGCTAAAAGCTACAAGTTACCTTTGGTCTTCAGAAACAGCTTATATTCAAGACACTGTTGTTGACGGTGCTATTGTTGGCCAAGCTGGCGCAACAATCAACCTTCCAACAAACGGTAGAATTTCCTATGTTCCAGGTACTTCACGATGGTTTGCAAATGGTTCCAGCACTGGTCAAAATTTGCCAGATGGAATTGTTTCCGCTTCCGGTATCAACATTGGTGACATTCAGGGTTGCTGGCAGTATTCAGGCTATGTTACTTTCTTGGCCGATATTGGTGGCCAATCAAATCTAGTTTTGGATAAAAAAGTTGCTCATCCAGGTGAAACCACTTGGCATGACGAAATTGTTGCCAATCCTGGCGACAGCGCAGTTTACAACGTTGGCGTTCGAAATGACGGCGATGTTACCGCTGCACAAGTTTCCGTTAAAGACGTTTTGCCTACTCATATGACCTATGAAACCGGTACAACTTATCTATATACCAAAGATCATCCAGAAGGTTTGAAACAGGCAGACACTTTGTTTTCAACAGGAATTGCACTTCCTAACATGCTTCCTGGTCAGGCAAATGCCGACTACATCACTTACCGAGCGAAAGTCGATTCCAATATCCCTGCTGGTACTTGGGCCTTGAATAATCAAGCTCGAGTTTATCAAGCTGGTGTTGAAAAAGACATGGACCAAGCCAAAGTTACAGTGACCGCCAACCGTGGTTTAGTTATCGCAAAAACAGTTTCAAACGGTACGAGCTGGGTTGAGCAGAACACTGCAAAAATTGGTGATACTGCATCTTATAGAATTATAGTTAAAAATACTGGTAATATCGCCGTCACCGGTGTGTATGTCAAAGACATCTTGCCGATGTATGTAAACTATATTCCAGGCACAACCAAAATTGATGGTGTTGCTGTAGGCGACCAAATAATCACTACTGCTGGACTTTTAATCGGTGATTTGGCTCCAGGCGCACAAAAAGTTATCACTCTACAAGGCATAGTATTTGGTTGTCCTCCTATTGGTGGATTCAACGCGACCAATACTGGTTATACTTGGGCAACCGGTGTAGCACAGATTTCTGATACAGCAATTACTGTCATCAACGTTACCGCTCCGACAGCACCTGCTACTCATTGATAATTTATTACTCATAATTGAACGGGGACTCACATGAACAGATTCAAAAAATTTCTTAAGCGGATGCAGCCAAAAGCCAAGTATATACTAGGTATTTTGGGAATCGCCGCAATCGTTTCGCAGGGAGCGTTTGCCTTCACAAAAATTTCAGCCACCGAACCGAGATTTAACTTTCTCTCCGGTGACTATGAAATGTTCCGTGGGGCAAACTTAACTGCCGCTGACACAGCTTGGAAAGATCCTATTTCCGGAACTGCTAATGACACCTACCAGGGCCTGATTTATTATCACAATGGTATGGTTAATACTACAGCCGAGAATACTACGATCAAAGTTACAATTCCAAGTCAGACAACTAGCAAAACCGCGACTCTATCAGCTTCAATTTCTGCTGATAATGCCGCAACCGTCACTGATACTATTATTGACGGTCAAGTAGTTGGACTGTCTGGTTTAACTGTAAGCCTGGACAAAGACGCAAGCCTTGCGTTGGTTCCTGGTTCGGTTAAATGGTATCCTGGCAACGGAACATCTGCCCAAAACGATAAAGCTTTGAATTCAGAGTCAGCTTTACCAAATGGCCAGAGTGGTAATTCAATTGATGACGCGGGTATTAACATTGGTGGTATTCAAGGTTGTTGGGACTTCGCAGGTTATGTTACCTTCGATTTCAAAGCTACCCCAATTACCAATGTTGCCCTCGACGTTGATAAAACAGTTCGCAATGTTACCGCTGGTGAAACAAACTTTGTTGAGCTAACAAATGCTGCGAAGTCTGAAGTGGTTGAATTCAAAATTGATGCAACCAATACTGGTGACACTACAGCTAATAATCTTAAAGTTAAAGACGCGTTGCCAGCTGATTTGACCTTTGTCCCGGGATCAATGAAAATTGCCCGCGACGGTTCAAGTACTTTTGACAATGTTACCGATGCCAATGCTGCGCTAGTTTTTGCTGGCGGTTGGACTGCTGGTAATCTTCAGGCTGGAGACGATAAAGCCGATGTTATTACTTTTGAAGCCAAAGCTCCAACCAGTATCAGCGCTGTTAAAACTGTTACAAATACAGCAACTGTTTCCTCCGGTGCGATTTCAGATTCTGACACCGCTCAGGTAAAGTTGCAGGTAACTGCTGCTCCAAACCTAATCAAAAACAAAAGTGCCAAGAATCTATCAACTGGCCAAGTTTCAGCACAAAGCGGCGAAGTTAAAGCGCTTGATGCTAAGCCGGGCGACACAATCGAATATACTTTGATTACTAAAAATATCGGCGATGCCGCTTCCAATAACCATGTTATTAAAGACGGTGTCAACGATGTTCTACAGGAATCAAACTTTGTTTCCGCTTCAAACGGTGGACATGTTGTTAACACGGGATTGACTGGAAATGATTCTAAGCAAATCCAATACGACGCAGTAGACATTGCTCCAGATCAAACTGTTGAGCGAACATTCACTGTCAAGGTTATGGATCCTTTGCCAAACAATCCAGCTTCCGGATATGACTTCGACCACAAACTGTATAACATCTATGGTGATACAGTTTTGGTTACGATTTCTATCCCAGCACCTCCTCCAGTTGCTCCAATTCTTCACATCAGCAAAACTGTTCGCGATTTCACTATTAACGAATTAAACTTTGTCGATAGTAATACCGCAACAGCTGGCGATACACTAGAGTATATGATTTCCTTCTCCAATACCGGTAACGGCCCAGCCGACTTAGTTAAATTCTCAGATATTCTGCCTGCCGGCGTTGCCTATATTCCTGGCACAACCATTCTTTCAGTTAATGGTGGCCAAGAACATACAATGCCAGACGGAATCATTGCTGACGGTGTAATGTTTGATACTGTTGCTGCCGGAGATACTGGCTATATTAAGCTTAAAGCAGTCTCTGCCGCAACAATTGCCGCCAACACAGTTTTGACCAATACTGCCAACCTAATTGATAACAACGTCACAATTTCCGATACAGCACAGACCACAGTTAAAGCTCCGATCGTTGTTGCTTCAGCTCCACTTCCACGAACAGGCGCAGACAGCCTTCCAATCGCTGCTGTCGCCTCAGTTCTTCTGTCAGCTGGTTCAATGTTGGTTATCCGCAGATTCGTCTAATCGACTTATAACAAGATGTGATAGTGTGCCCTTGGGCACCACAAGGCGTTAAAAGCCGAATGAAATGAGGCTTATAGGGAAAATTATTTAGGGGGATAATCGTCCTGTCAGATAGAAAAAAGCCTTCGAGAAATCGGAGGCTTTTTTCGTACGTATTGACAAAACAACAAAAATAATATATACTGCTGCCATAACTGCTTTGGCAGTTCAATCCTGCATAGCTGATGATCATACGTGATCTTAGGCGATTGGAGACTGAAAATGAGACCAATGACGTGGGACGAGCTTAACCGTATCTACTGGGGCAGGGACTTGATACGAGTCTCATGGGAAGAGAACGGCTGCGTGAGGAAGGTCAGGATCCTCATAATGCACCATGAGGACCGATACGGGAGCCATGGTGCGTATGTCTTTAGCCAGAGCCTCACATATGCCGATAACCCCAACTGGCGTGGCGCTGACAGTGGCTTCCACTGGCAGTTTGATCCTCAGGTATCAGCTGAGAACCCGTCGCAGGGCCTCGTCACCTTCCTGAATGATCTGGCTGTCCCCGAACTTTGGCGGACGATGGATGACATCGTTTTCTGCCAGAAGATCGGCAAAGGGTCCTATAAGAAGATCGGCAACTGCAGCCTGAAGGTTCTTCGGCAGTTGGAGCGCTTTGTCGGGCGGCTTGAGACCACCCAGGGCCTCGATCACCGTGTGCTTCACCGCACGAAGGGGATGCTCGACCAGGCGTTCAATGAGATCATGGCGTCCTCGGCGAAGCTCCACACTGCCTTGAGCTAACTTGTCCGTCCGCCGCGCCCCACGTATTGGGGTCCGGCGGTTTTTTTATTACCCCAAGAATCGGAGGCCTTTTTCGTGTCTTGCCGTGAAGTGAAATTGGTTTGTTCCATCGGTTGACAAAGTATATCAAATATGATATACTTATTTCACGTTGCTGGAACGATTACGTTTCAGCAGTAAAAGCTAAATCTGCTCTTTCGTTGCGGCAACTGAGCAGATGTCAAGAAGTTCCGGAAGCACACCGGATTATCAAAAACTGCACAATGCCGCCCGATCGCTAATATGCGATCTGGTAATTTCCCCACTAATAGGGGGAAGTCAAATGTCTCAGCATAAGTCAGAGATGTTTCGGGTTCACATGCCGTTTCGTGCACGCCTGGCGCAGTTCATTGCGCTAAGGGCGTACCGGGGGTTCTGTACCGAGGTTCTGGAGGAGACGAATTTCGAGCAGGATCCGATCCTGCTGACGGTACACGAAAGCCAGCTCAAAGAGTCTGGCATGGAGAGAGGACGTACAACTCGAATCGTGGTACGCTACGACGGCGGCATCGTCGTCGAAATGCGACTGCTATCGTGGGGTGAACAAGGCGACAGTTTCGGCGAGCAGTGGTCAGTCCAATCGATCACTGTCCGTGTTCAGCGACAGCTTGTCGGCCACACGTCGTGGGATGACGAAGACGTGGAATGGAGGTTTCGTTCGTATGCAGAGGAAGACCTTCAGTCATCCATCGAGAGGTGGTGGGGCGGAAAGGTCGTCGACACTTTCCACCCGCTGATGGGAAGGGCTGGTCAACCTGGCCGGATTCGCTTCATCGCTTAGGACTTGTACCGCCGCCGCACCCAACACATTAGGGTTCGGCGGTTTTTTTTATTACATAATATTTTATTTATTTCCATTCAAGTTGTGTCAAAAAATATGTGAAAAACTTATCGATCGATACAATTTTCACGAATAGTGATAAAATATTTACATGAGGAAAAAACAGCGGGAAAAAATTATTGATTTTACAACATCGGCCCTAGAAATACTTTTTCGTCTTGGCGGAGCAACAACTCATGCCTTTTTCAATCGCAAAGAGTTTTACAACCAATTAAATGATTCGGGTTTTTCCAGATCTGAAATTTCAAATCGTATTCGCGATTTGGTCAATTCAGGCCATATCGAAGCAACAGAAGAGTCGGGCCAGAAAAGTGTCCGATTGACCAGAAAAGGAAAAATTAAATTGCTGGAAAAATCTGAAAATAAAGAAATAGATGGCGAATGGCGCTTTTTATCCTTTGACATCCCTGAGAGCTTAAAAACTCAACGTTTTGCATTGACCAGATCATTGCGACGGATTGGGTATAGGCCAATACAAAAAAGTTTATGGGTGTGTCCGTTTAATAAAGCTGATGACATTGAGCTCATTGTTAGCGAATTGGGATTGAGTCAATATGTGGCCAACTTAAAAACTAGTAAAACTGATATAACTAATCACTTAAATGAGCTCTTTGATGATGTTTTGTAATATGTGAAAAAGTTATCGATCGATACAATTTTCACGAATATAATGATTATGATAAGAAAATTTGATAAGATACAATTATGGACATCGGACAGAAACTTGAGGAGCTTCGTAAAGTGCTGAAAATTGAAGAGAAGGAAAAACGAATCGCTGAAATTGAGGAAGAAATGCAAGCGGATGGTTTTTGGAATAATCAAGAGAATGCAAACGAGAAAACCCGCGAATTAAAAAATTTGAAAACTGATGTTGATAAAATCAAAGAACTAGAAGAATTGTCGGAAATGGCCGAGGGCGACGACGTTAAAGCAATTGAAGATGAAATCAAAAAACTCGAAGTATATACTTATTTCTCCGGCCGCTACGATGATCATTCGGCGATTATCAACTTCTATGCCGGTGCTGGTGGCGATGACGCTCAGGACTGGACGGAAATGTTAATGCGAATGTACTTGAAATGGGCGGAAAACAACAATTACGAGGCGAAAATTTTGTCTGAATCTCGCGGTGGAATTGCCGGCATTAAATCTGCAACTTTGGAGATGGTTGGTTCGTTTGCCTACGGAAAATTGAAAAAGGAATCAGGCGTTCACCGCTTGGTTCGGTTGTCGCCATTTAATGCCAAAGATTTGCGCCAAACTTCATTTTCGCTGGTTGAAGTGATGCCAAAAATAGAAAAAGACTCAGAACTCATTATTCCAGAGTCAGATATTCGCATTGATGTTTACCGGGCTGGTGGTCATGGCGGGCAGTCAGTGAATACTACGGACTCAGCAGTTCGAATTACGCATATACCAACCGGAATTGTGACACAGTCGCAAAATGAAAGATCTCAGCTCCAGAACAAACAAAATGCCATGAGCGTTATGCGAGCGCGGCTGGCTAAGCTTTTGGAAGACCAACATAAAGAAAAAATTGAAGAAATTCGTGGTGCTTCAGCTGAGCCGGAGTGGGGAAGTCAAATTCGCTCTTACGTTTTGCATCCGTACAAATTGGTCAAGGATCACCGAACGGATTATGAATCCAAAAATCCTGATGCGGTTTTGGCAGGGGATTTGGATGGATTTATTGAAGCGGAGATTCGCAAGCAATAATTGTTCAATTGTTTCATTGTCTAATTGTTATTAAAACAATCGAGCAATAGAGCAATCGAACCATGTCTCATTTTTTATATTATCTAAAGTATCTAAAATTTCCCTTCTCGCCGGAGGTTTTTTTGCATTACCGCACCGCGATTGCACTACTGCTGGTGGTAATCATTTTGTCTTTTATCATAGATTTCTTGTTAGCCCACAGTTTTCTTGGCCCCAAGTATCGCATATTATTGGCTCCAGGAGTGATTATTCACGAGTTGGCTCATGGCTTCGCTTGCTTGTTCACAGGAGCAAAGGTTTCAGAGATGGCACTTTTTGAAAAAGACGGCGGGCACGTAAAACACACTCGGCCGAAAATCCCAATTATCGGCCCGGTAATAATATCACTTGCGCCGCTAATTGCCGGCATTGTTATTATCTACTTCACCTCAAAATATTTAAGTGCGGTTGACTTGAGTATTTTCAAGCACGGATACACCGCCAAGGCGGTTGTTGCAGCAAATTTAGCGATTATTAATAACTTAGTCCATTTTTCACTGCGAAATTGGATATTGCTGTACATTGTAATTTCCACTGCAGTAACAATGGTGCCAAGTCGGCAGGATTTTATTAACGCATTTTTTCCACTACTGTTATTAATTTTAACTTTTTTGATTGTTTCCAAATTTACACATTGGTATTTACCAACTGCTACATTTAATATGTTGTTGCTCTGTGCGCTTAATCTATTGATCTTGATGCTGATTTTGAGTATAGTTATATTCGCAATATCAAACTTTTTTAGAAACGCTTCCGCATAAGCAATAAAGGAGAAATATGGTTGATTTTTCAAAAGCAAAAGATTTATACCGATTACAAAAACAGGCTCGGGAAATTCAAAAAGAATTAAAAGATACGGAAATCGAAGCTAAGAGCAATGATGGCTGGGTAACGGTTGTTTTTAATGGTGAGCAGCACTTAGTCGAAGTCAGCCTGGATGCAGGTGCCTTGAAGCCGGAAAACAAAAAAGAATTAGAAAAACAAATTCTAAATACTGTGGCCCAAGCGATTTCGCGTTCGCAAGCGCTTGCTGCGGAAAAAATGAAAGACGTAATGGGTGGGATGGGGCTTCCTGGCATGTGATGCCGGAAACTCTAAATTCGAAATTCTAAACTCTAAACAAATCATAATGACCATATTTTCAAAAATTTTAGACATTGGAACATTTGAATTTTGAAATTGTTTAGAATTTAGTGTTTAGATATTAGGATTTATTATGCATATTATCATCGGACTTGGAAACCCGGGCAAGGAGTACATTGGCACTCGTCACAACGTTGGGTTTGATTTTATTAGTGAACTATCAAAGCATCCAAGACTTTGCACCTCTGGCGAGGAATTGTCGTTTACTGCAAATAAAAAGTTCCAGGCTGAAATTGCCGAAGCTCAGGTAGCGGGCGACAAGTATATACTAGTTAAACCGCAAACTTTTATGAATGTGTCGGGCAAAAGCGCTCGAGCAATTTTAGATTTTTACAAAGCTGATATTTCTGATTTGCTTGTCGTTTCCGACGACTTAGATTTACCACTTGGTATGGCTCGTGTTCGATTGACTGGAACTAGTGGCGGTCACCGTGGTATTGAAAGCATTATCTCAGAAATTGGTACCAAAGATTTTGCCCGGTTGCGGATTGGAATATCGGATAAAAAAGTTGGTGATACTGAAAGTGATCACCCATACGAAAAATCGGAAGCTAAGATTTTTGTTTTGGAGAAATTTAATGACCGCGAACGGCCGATTATTGATAAAATGATCTCAAAATCAGTTGATATAATAGTCGGATGCCTAACCAGCGGGGAAGAACTAACGGCAACTTCGTTTGAGGCTTGAAATTGATCTCATTTTGTGGTTAAATAGTAGAGTCTAATAAATAAAGTGGGAGATCGTTTTTGCGGTCGCATACCACATATAGGAGTTTGTATGAGTCAGAAAGTACAGGATATGAGTCAAGACGTCGTTATCGACGAGGCATCAATCCAAAAACAAGCCGAGGAAGCCAAGCAAGAGTTACAAGAAGAAATTGCTGAAGAGCAGGCCGAAGAAGCAAAAGAAGAAAAAAAATCTGCTAAAGCTAAAAAACCAAAGAAACCAGTTCGAAGCAAAAAATATATTGCCGCCCACGCTTTAATTGATCAAGAAAAACTCTACCTCGTAGAAGAGGGAATTGGAAAGGTCCTAGAAACTACCATCGTCAAATTTGATCCAACCGTTGAAGTTCACGCTAAATTGTCACTTACTGGAATTCGTGGAACAATTGTTTTACCTGCTGGCGCACCAAAAGAAAAGCGAGTGAAAATTGCTGATGAAAAAAATGTTGACGAAATTGTTGTTGCTGTAAAAGCAAATAAGATTGATTTCGACATTTTACTAGCAACTCCAGCTGTTATGCCAAAACTTGCTGCTGCTGCCAAGGTTTTGGGGCCAAAAGGAATAATGCCTTCGCCAAAATCAGGTACAGTTGTTGAGGACACCGCTGCAGCTGCCGAAGAAATCAAGTCTGGCAAAGTTGAATACAAAGAAGACGATCAGAAAAATATTCACCTTGCCATCGCCAAGGCATCGTTTGGCAAAGACAAAATCAAAGAAAACCTAATGGCATTTCTAAAAATCCTGCCAAAAAATAAAGTCACGGGAATTTACCTGACCTCAACAATGGGGCCGTCTGTAAAACTCGAAATTCCGAAATAACGAAGTTATTTCGAGTTCGCAAAGCAACAAGTTCATAAAGTTCTTAAAGTAAAAAATGACTTCGGAGAAATCCGGGGCCATTTTTTGTATATTGACAAATAAGAATTAATGTGATAGAATAACAAATGTAAAATTCAGAAGCTCTGAAATATGCTGTACGGAGGAACCCCATGGTTAAGTCGTGCTTGATGGTTACACTGTTGGTCATGCTGGCCTTGTCGGTTGTTGCCGCTTACGCGGACGGCACGACTGGCTACCACAAGTCGTCGATCGTAGTTGACTTGGACGCCCAGGGTTTGCCTGGGGCCAACTCGGTTTCGGGTCAGGCGGACGTCAACGCGGTAGTCAAGCAGGATGCCACTGCGATGTTCGATGGCGACAATCTCGCTGGTCCTGCGCCTGCTACTACCGACTACTCTGGTGGCATCTTGGTCACCAAGGGCAAGACGTATCGTCTGGACATGTTCTGGTGCCGTCTAGCGAACGGGAAAGCATTAGTTGTTCCGGCGCCCTCCTGGGCGCGGACGACTATGTCCGGCGCTGGCAATGTCACGATCAAGCCGGATGGTAGCTTCGTTCTCAACACTGAGGGCATTGGCTACATCCTCGTCCATTGGCATGACGCTGACAACCCTCTGCGCCACTGGATGATGGCGATCGTGGTCGGCACCAAGAGTAACATTCGTGGTGCCGGCAACAACATCGGCCCGAACTGACGCTGGCCACGTCGAAGAACACACCGTTCAGCTGTGACACACTGCAGTTGAACGGTTTTTTTATTGACAAATAAAATCAGCTTTGCTATAGTAAAAATACTTCCAAAGACCGCGGGCACGGAGCAATCCAATTAAGTCCTGCGCAGGAAAAATAAGTGCAAACTATATTTTTCTTGTATATGTCGGCGGAATCGCCGAATTTTTTATAATGTCATCCTGAACTTGATTCAGGATCCACTATCAAATAGATTCCGGATCAAGTCCGGAATGACAAACCAAAAAAGGATTTTATGGCAAAATCAAGATTGCAAAAAGAAGAGCAGTTAGTAAGACTGAACGATCAGTTTGGTTCGAAAAAAGCAGTTTTTGTTGATTATCAAGGTCTTTCAGTGAAAGAAATTGAAAATCTTCGAAACTCTCTTGAAGAAAAGAGCGTCAAATTTGTTGTTGTTAAGAACACTTTGGCCAAAATTGCGCTGAAAAATGCTGGCATTGAAGTTGCAGATGAACTTTTGAAAAAACCGGTTGCAGTTGCTTTTTCTGATGATGAAGTTGCTTCGTCAAAAGAAATCAAAAACTTTACCAAATTACATGAAAACCTGCAGATTCTTGGCGGAGTTATCGAAAAGCAGTTTGTTCCAGTTTCAACAATTGAAGCTTTGGCACTGTTGCCAAGCCGAGAAGAATTATATGCCAAGGTTGTTGGAAGCATTGCCGCGCCACTATCTGGCCTTGTAAATGTCATGATTGGCAATGTTCGAGGATTAGTCTCAGTTTTATCACAGTATCAAGAAAGTAAATAAATAATAAACAAGCTTATAGCTGTTGGCTGCTAGCTGTTAGGGAAATCCTAAAAGCTAAAAGCTGAAAGCTGACAGCTAAATTTAAGGAGACAATATGTCAGACGAAACAAAGGAAGAAAAAGTAGAAGAAGTTGCAGAACAAGCTGAAGGAGTAGCTGTTGCTGCTGCCGAAGAAGCCGAAGAGGCAAAAGAAGTCGCAGAAGAAGCGAAAGAGGAAGTTGCTGAGGTCAAAGAAGAAGTAGCAGAAATCAAAGAGGAAGTTAAAGAATCAGCCTCCGCAGAAGCTACGGCCGACAAGGAAGTCAAGGTTGAAGAAAAAGCTGCGCCGACTGGAAAATTCAAAGAATTGATTGAATCAATCGAGAATCTTTCCGTACTAGAGCTTTCCGAATTGGTCAAAGAGCTAGAAACCCGATTTGGCGTTTCAGCTGCCGCACCTGTAGCCATGGCTGCCGCTGGTGGAGCTGCTGGTGGTGCCGAAGCCGCTGAAGAGAAAACATCTTTCGATGTTGTCCTTGCTGCTGCTGGTGACAAAAAAATCCAAGTTATCAAAGCTGTTCGTGAAATCAAACCTGATCTTGGTTTGAAAGAAGCTAAAGATTTGGTTGAAGCCGCTCCAAAAGAAGTTTTGAAGGGTGCTAAGAAAGAAGATGCAGAAGCTGCTAAAGCTAAACTTGAAGAAGCCGGCGCAACTGTTGAACTAAAGTAAATATTATTTTTCGAAATAACCAGAGAAGTCTCGCTTTTGCGGGGCTTTTTTGGTAGAATAAACAAAACTCTAAGCACTAAACTCTAAATCCTAGACAAATCTGAATGACCAAATTTTCAAAAGTTTTAGACATTGGGACATTTGAATTTAGAAAATTGTTTAGGGTTTAGAAATTAGATATTAGAATTTATTATGAAATTCAAAATAACCAAACAATCTAATATCTCATCACTCCGAACTGGGGTTATTTCGACATCTCATGGTGAAATTCAGACTCCGGTTTTTATGCCAGTGGGGACGGTTGGCGCGGTGAAAACCGTAGCGCCCTGGGAACTGCACGATCTTGGCGCAGAAATTATCCTTGGCAACACTTATCACTTATATTTGCGTCCTGGAGAAAAATTAATAGAAGATTTTGGCGGTTTGACCGAATTTAATCACTGGCGCGGCCCAATTTTAACCGACTCTGGTGGTTTTCAGGTATTTTCTCTCGGGGCTGGCAAAAAAACCAAGGCGGGGGAGAGTTTGGTTAAAATTTCCGACGATGGTGTTGAATTTAAGTCGCATCTAGATGGCAAAAAACATTATTTCACACCAGAAAAAGTAGTTGATATTCAGCTAGCAATCGGTTCTGATATTATCATGCCGCTTGATGTTTGCCCGCCATCGAAGGCTAGCAGAAAAGATATTGAGAAGGCGGTTGAACTTTCTATTTTGTGGCTAGGGCGATCAAAAATACATCTTGAATTAAGAATTAAGAATCATAATTCAGAATTCAGTATTCATAATTCTCCCGTTTTGTTTGGAATTGTTCAAGGCGGAATCTATCCGGACCTTCGGGAATATTGTGCTAGGGAAATGATTAAATTTGATTTGCCCGGTTACTCCATTGGCGGTTTGGCAGTGGGGGAGTCACAGAAAGAAATGTTGGAAGTTATAAAATTGCTCGACGGAATCTTGCCGAAAGACAAACCGAGGTATTTGATGGGTGTGGGCACTCCTGATGATATTTACAAGGCTACTCAACTTGGAATTGATATGTTCGATTGCGTGTTGCCGACGCGTCTCGGTCGCCATGGAGTGGCGATCCGAACTCAAGTGACAAGTGACAAGTTACAAGTTACAAGTAAATTGAACTTTGAAGAGATAAATCTTTTGAAAGCCGAAAATAGTACTGATAAAAATCCAATAGATAATAACTGCCAGTGTCCGTGCTGCAAAGAGGGGTTTTCTCGTGCCTACTTGCATCACTTGGTAAAGGAAAAGGAGATATTGGGAATTCGGCTTTTGACACTGCATAACTTGTGGACTTATCTGGAATTAATGCGAAATATTCGAAATATTTGACAACTGATAATCAGTAAGCGACAATAGGTTTAGAATATTATTAAGTGAGGAGAATCAAAATGGATATGCAAACACCAGTACCAGGTGCAGTTCCAACAGCACCAGTTGATGACACACAAACCACGGCTCCAGTTGACCCAATGGCTGCACCAGCAGCTATGCCGGTTGACGATGCAGTTCCTGCAGTACCAGTTGTAGATGACGTAGCCGTAGCGCCAGAAACGATGCCAGCACCAGCAATGGATATGGCACCAGCCATGCCACCAGCAGATGAACCTGTTGTGGCTGACGAATCAATGTCTGGGCCAATAGTTGGCGGAATGGCTGCACAGCCAGGACCAGCAACAGCCGAAGAAGCTGCCGACGTTATGCCAGCACCGACCGACCAAATGGCTGCTGCTCCAGTAGCTCCAGCTGTAGATGACACCGCAGTAACACCTCCAGCTACTCCTCAGCCATAGGCTGATGGGCCTTGGGCCCACAATGTAGTAAAAATTGTTCAATTAAAAAGAGAGTTGTGGAATCCCCTGACTCTCTTTTTTTGTTTAAAAAAATACTTTTTGGCCTAAAGCTCTGTAGTCTTTTCAAGACCTTCGCAACACTAGCCCCAATTTTTGACATGGTGTT
>JBAXAF010000002.1:0-90326 GCA_037142675.1 Candidatus Berkelbacteria bacterium
CAGAAATCTTAAGAAAAAGAGGTGAAATACCAACACTTTTTGTCTATTAAGCCATCATCAGGCGTTTAACCAACGTTCTGCTGATGAGTAACTCTGAAAACCTTTAATGGTTTTAAGTCTTCCATTAAGGTGAGAGTTGTAGGACTCGATAATGTTGTTAGTGCTAGGACAACCTTTAATGGTTTTGTAGGCGAAAAGTTCATCACTTCGTTTTTCGATGTCAACCATAACACCAAGAATCGTTTGGTTGTTCCGATATTTGTATGTGATATGAGCAAGTAGTGCTTGGCGTTTTTTCGGGTGGTGTTTTGTTTTGAAAGCATCTTTTAATTCGTAGAAAAATGGTTGGAAAACATCACTGGTTCTAATTGATAAATATTGTCTTAAGTTCTCAAAGTAATGGTTATGACAGAGTTGTATTTTGGCTCCAGGGTAGACTCGCTTCAAAGCTAATTTGAGTGCAGATGAATCATCACAAATTACAATTTGCAAAGGATAGCCGATAGTTTTTAGCAACCGGAAAAGTTTCAAAAATACCTGAACATTTTCAGATGGTGCTAATACTCCTACAGGTAAATCGTGAGTTAAAAAATCAAGACAGTAAACAAAGGGAATCTTTTTGTTCTGTCCTTTAACTTTTACATATTTACCATCGATGTTTAGGATACCAGACCAACGATTGCAGTAAGCGGCTGAAAGGTAACTGTTCTCCGGTAGCTGATTCATTTCTTCTTTGACTTGGCTGAAAGCTTTAGCTTGAGAAATACCATAGAGGCCAGCCAGTTTTCTAAATGGCACTCCGTCCATGTGAGAGGTCCAGAGAATGGGTTTTTCTCTATGGTCAATTGAAAAAGACTTGTTACAAGACGAACAGAAGTATCTCTTCTTACCTTTTTGGCTACCTCGTTTTTGAGTCTTTGGATAACCACAAAACAAGCACTTTGGATTGTGCTTTTTTTGATCATTTTAGTCCATTTAACTAGTTAATGTTATTGATTAGTTATTACAGGATATCATAATTCGTGATATTCCGCACTCAATTTTGAACGGTCTCTCAACGATGGCGGTCCCGGCTACATCTGGAATGCCAGCGCTCGGTGGCTGTTCCGTCGCAAGTAACCTTGTACCTTGGATCCTTGAGACTTTTGGGTCCTTGTGTTTTGCCCGGGCTCCGCTTCTGCGGAGCCCGTTTTACGTCGCGAATTTTTTTGGTAGAATATATTTGATATTAGGCGAATATGTAGACGGTTACGGCCCCTACTGCCGAATTCAGTCTTATATTTTTCCAGAATATTCCCGACTAAGGTTTGGAATAGAGTGATTGTTGTCAATCTATATGAAAATATGGATGAAAAATATAAGGCTAAAAAATAAAGATACTTGGTGCGCTTTGTCAGAGCATTAAATATGCCAAATAAAATACAGCTCTTATGTGTTCGATGGATCGAAGAGCAGTGATAAATGAAGACAAATCGTACATTTCGGACTCCGATGGCAACCTCAAGGTGTTCAACGTCGAACGCAATGATGACGGTGCCTGGCTCAACAGCAACTATGACAATCCCGACAACATCTGGAATGCCAGCAATCGGTGGCTGTTCCGTCGCAACTGTCTTTATTTCTCCCGTTTAAACGGGAGTTTTGTTTAATTCATACTCCTGATCCATCCGCCAAGCATTCGCCCAATCTCCTGGAGCATTTTAGATAGGGCTAAATAACGTTTAGATGGGATGGCTTGCGTATCTTCGCCTAATCGTAAAAACAATTTTAGCAGGTCTAATTTAGTTGCTGCTTGATCAAGTAGTTGGAGTTTGCCGTTCTTTTCTTTCCTCGAGGCACAGATAAGAAGCTCAAGCATATCCAGGCATGACTTTTCTATCTTCTGGGCTAAAGAATATCTATCGAGCTTTGGAATCTGAGGAACGAGCTTGTAGAATTCACGATAAAAATCGTAAGTCTTTTGAATAATTGGAACATCATCTCTCATGGAAAACCTCTATAAAAAAATAATAAGTTTGGATAATTTGCTTTTGTCATGGAAAGAATTCAGGAATGGCAAGCGGAGCAAGACAGATGTTCAGGAGTTTGAATTGAATCTGGAAAATAATCTTTTTGAATTGCACGAAGAGCTAACAAGAATGAAATACAAGCACAGCAATTATAGCTCATTTCATATTACAGACCCAAAACAAAGACATATACATAAGGCCAAGGTCAGAGACAGGATTGTTCATCATGCGGTTCATAGAATACTATATCCGATATTTAACGAATATTTTATATCTGGATCCTACTCATGCCGTCTCGAAAAAGGATCCCACCGAGCCGTTAGCGAACTACAGAGAATGGCTCGCAAAATAAGCAAAAACTATACCGGCCCCTGCTATGTACTTAAATGCGATATCAAAAAGTTTTTTAATTCCGTTAACCATCAAAGACTCTTCGATATCCTTAAGAACAAAATTGACGATCCGGACCTGCTGTCACTACTTGATGAAATCATTGGAAGTTTTGGCTCAGGTTTTGGAGCACAACCTCAACTTCAACTATTCGATTTTCGAGTCGAAAATCGAGAGAGAGAGAGAGAGAGAGAGAGAGAGAGAGAGAGAGAGAGAGAGAGAGAGAGCAGCCTTCGGCTGCTCTGGGGTAGGTATTCCGATTGGCAATTTAACAAGTCAACTCTTTGCTAATGTTTATATGAATGAATTTGACCAGTTTATAAAACACAATCTTAGAATTAAATATTACTTGAGATATTGCGATGACTTTGTAATCCTATCTAATAATGAAGATCAGCTCAAAAAAGTGATTATTGTAATAGAGAAATTCTTAAATGAAAATCTTAAACTTCGTCTTCACGAAAATAAAGTTTGCATTCGAAAATTAAAACAAGGGATTGATTTTCTGGGATATGTAATATTACCTCACCACACCGTCTTGAGAACGAAAACCAGACGAAGGATGTTGAAAAAACTTACACGGGAAAACTCTTCGTCATATATGGGAATCCTCGGGCATTGTGATTCGTACGAATTACAGAAGCAAATATGCAACATAATTCGCAATCTTGGATAGGCATTGATTTACTTATCTGGTACTAGCTATTTTAAATAGAATTATTTGAACACCCTCTTGACACTAGGCATATATGCCTATAGACTAGTAATATAAGACTAGTAAGGAGGGAATATGGAACTATCTCAACAACTCGTATCAAGTCCGACAATGTCCGGTCTAAACCAGGCTAAAAGTTGGCAGTCGCCGGTAATTGAACACGATCTCAAGGATTCGATTCTTACTCATCGTAAAACTTTTGATTCCTCATTAAACATGATGTTTTCAAGTGATCAAGAGGAGAGTCAAATACAAAAGGCTCGGGCGATATTGGGAGACACGGTCGCCGATGTCCCAGATGAAGAACTCTCGGTGTATCTGACCGAATTTCAATATCTTTTGGATGAATGGTTTGATATCTACGAAAAACAATTATTTAGTGGTAAAACTTTACAACAACTAGAAAGGGAGGGTTAAGATGAATGAATCAATTTTGGGAAAGGTACAGAGGAAAGAAAATCAAGCGGTTGTCTATATCCGCGTTTCCAGTGAGGAACAGGTAGAAAACTACTCGCTATCGACACAGGAAGATATTTGTATAAAGGAAGCTGCTCGCCGCAAACTTAATATTGTCCAGGTTTTCAGAGAGGAGGGTAAATCAGCCAAAACCATCAAAGGCCGACCAACATTAATTCAAATGCTTGAGTATTGTCGCAAGAATAAAAAGGATATTGACTATGTTATTGTTTATCGGCTTGACCGAATTTCTCGCCAGACCTCGGATTATTTAATCATTCGAAAAAAACTGGCTGAAAGTGAAGTCAGTTTAATATCTGCTACTGAACCAACAGGTAACAGTCCGACAGAAAAATTTGTTGAGACCATGTTGGCTGGGTTTGCTCAGATGGATAATGATGTTCGCGGAGAACGCAGTAAAAACGGTTTGCGCGCCAGATTTCTTTCAGGGCTGCCAACCAGCCTCGCTCCATTTGGCTATCTTAATGAAAACGGTTATGTAGTAAAAGATCCAAAAACTTTTGATGCTCTAAAAAATGCTTGGGATCTCATGGCAACCGGAACCAAGTCGCTCAGGGAAATGGCCAAGATTTTATGCAATCAGGGTGTGAAAGTTAGCTACCGATCCGGTAAAGAATTTAAGGTTAAACCACAGACAATACAGAGAATGTTTCGCAACAAGTTTTACACCGGAAAATTGGTCTCTAAAAAATACAGCCAGGAAGTCCAAGGACAGCACGTTCCGATGATTACCGAAGAACTGTTTTATCAGGTTCAAGCCATTCTCGATGGTCGCAATGTTAATATTTCCAAGCCACTCGCCAAGAAAAACCGAGATAATCCGGAGTTTCCACTTAGAAGGATTGTTAAATGCACCTGTGGCCAGTCACTAACAGCCGGTTGGAGCAAAGGCAAAAAACAACGATATGCTTACTATTTTTGTCAGAAGTGGTGTAGCGCAAGCCACTCAATACCAATGGAGGAAATTGAGAAAGAGACTACTAAGTTACTCACTGGCGTTGAGCCAACTTCAAGGGCTCTGGATCTATTTTCTATCTACTTACGCAAGACATACTATAAAAGGGTGGCAACGCTACAGAAAAGACGGGAGCAGGCCGATGACGAGCTTAAAAAGTCATATGAAACACGCCAGTCATTGATCGACAAAAATTTGTCCGGTATATACTCCGACAATATATTTAGAGAGCAGAATAGTTTATTAGAAGCAAAAATCGCCAGAATTCAGATGACGAAAAATGACGATTTAATCACGAAATATAATATTGAAGATGTGACACTTTTTATTCAAGAAAAGTTCAAAGATTTGGCGAAAACTTATACAGATTCCGATCTTCAACAGAAGAGAATGATCCTGTGTTCAATATTCCCCTCTGGTTTGGTCTGGAACTACCCTGGCTATTTGAACACGCCGATTAGTGCATGTTTTCAGTTCATCCAGAACATAAAACCTGAAGCTGTAACACTTGGTCGAGTGAGACAAACCTCGCTCGAACTATTTATAATTCTATCAGAAAACCTCGAACTTGTGAAGGAGTTTAATTCGAGCGTGCCGAGCTTCATTTCCGAATATGAAAAGATACCCAAAGAGCGTATTTTAGCTGTGACATTATAGTGGTATAATAAGAGTATGGAAAACGATAAAACCAAGAGCAATTCTGCCAACTTGTCTGAGTTCATTACTGGTTTGCAGAAAGCCAAAGAACAAATCCCCAATTCTCAAAAAATGCTCAAAGGCAAGCCAAAACGAGCGGAGGACTATTTAATTTGTAGAGAAGGAATCGTTGCTGAAACTGACCAGACAGGACTAAAAGACGGATGGTCTATCGTAAAAGAATAATAGGAGAATGAGCACGAACTATATGTTATATGAAATACAATGAAACTATTACAAAACAAATACTCGAATATCTCAAAAACGGATTGACTGCGAAAGACGCTTGCTTTGCTGTTGGTATTTCGGAGGAAACTTTCTACACTTGGAAAAAAGAAAAACCTGAGTTTTCTGAGTTGATTGAGCGTGAATTAGCAACTTTTAAGCTAACTTGTATCCGAGCCATCAATGACGCAAAAGATTGGAAAGCACACGCTTGGTGGCTTGAGAGACGCTACCCAAAAGAGTTTTCACCAAAGCATATTGACATAAACATTTATGAAGAACCAAAAGACGAAGGTTTGACACCTGAACAAGAAGAGCAAATCGAGCGATATTTACACCCAAATTACAAATGTGAAAAATGCGGACACAGAGGCGATGTATAAATTAGCAAAAAAAAGATAAAAAAATCACCCAATTTCTCAGGTGATTTTTTTTATTGTGATGTTTGGTTTATTTCTCTTTTTCTTTTCCCATCACTTGTTCAAGACCCTGAAACGAACCTTCAAGTTTGGTTTTATATTCAGCAAATCCTTCTGGTGTCTCGTATTCCATAACTGCTTTTCTAAACGCTTTACCAAATGGACCATCTAGCATTACCTCGTAAGCTGCTTTTGCACCTCTGTTCTGAACATAGTCTTCAAGTGTTTTAGCTCTACCCATCATATTGCTAAAATGACCAGCCCCACTACTGCCATTGGCTCTAGCAAACTTATCAACCATATCCAAATCCTCAGGAGTAATTTCGTGATTGCCTTGAAGTGGTGCTAGCATTTTTTGAAGAATAGGCGACTTTGCAATTATTCTCTCGGCATTTTCATCATAGACAGCTAAAAACTGCTTTGCTGCCTCGATACACTCAGGACCAAAACTATATGAATGTAATTGACCCCAACCCTCTGAAACACCAACATATTCAGCAGCTAAATCTTTGAACTCATTATGTGGTTTTACCCAACCAGCCAAACCATCGTGTTCCCATACTTGATATTGCGAAGGCAATCCCTCGCCATACAAAGTTTGCAAGTTTCCAGTATCGCCAGCAACTAGCATATCAACTCTTCTATCAGAATCAGCACCCAAATACTCTTCAAACTTTGCACCCTCTTGTTGGATAATCCCAACCTCTCTTGCTGCTTTTTCTTGTTCCCACCCAGCATTAGCTCGTCTATCACTTGCACTGATTTCTTCTGGCGACATTAAACTCTTTTCTTCTTCTCTGCCCAAATAATGCTCTGGCATAATAACCTCCGATGTTAATTATTAAACAATTTTGATAAAGATTTGTTTATATTTTTTGCAAATACTCTCGACCGAAGTATTGTTGCTTTGACAATAAAAAAGGACAGCCGTTCTAGCTGTTCAGGCGACCAGACAGATTATGCCTAGTTTTTTCGAACGACTGCCCTGTTAAGGGCATAATCGTTCGTTTGGCAAATAAGCCAATATGTCTTGGACGCCTGAACAATTAAATCATAGCATTTTTTGCAGAACAAAAAAACTATACCAATTCAAGAGTGCCAAATTGGCTAAATTGTAGTATATTTGAAGTAGTATACCCCCCATTAGTTAAGTAATGATTTTATGAAATGCTCACACCAAAAAACTGATGGCAAAAAATGCCAAAGCAATACAACAACTGGCTCTGATTTTTGTTTTGTTCACGACCCAATGATGAAACAAGAGCATTTGGAAGCCACCAAGAAAGGCGGTCAAAGCACGCACAGCAAAGATTATATCAAGCTCGACCCAATTCCCATTGAAGACGCTTCGAGTGCTCTATATCTCATCACAGACACAATCAATCGTATTAGAACAGCAAAGACAGATGGAACTCTTGATTTGAAGGTCGCAAACTCAATCGGTTTTTTAAGCGGAAAGCTTCTTGAATGTCGAAAACAACTTTTGCTCGAAGAACATCTTATAAAAAAAGCAATTTGCAAAGATAGAGACAAAGAAATTGACCTCGCCACTTTCCGCCAACTGATGCAAGAATATGACAGAGAATACATTGAGAATATGGGCAATTTTATTGAAGGTGCTCAACAAAGATACGAAGAACACAAAAAGACCAAAAGCAATGCGTATATGTTCTAAAAAGTAGCTTAATTATGCCCAATAGGGCAAGTTAGAAAATAATATGGCTGATATTAGCATTGAAGAGCTAACACAAATTGTTGACCAAATCAGAGGCAAAGAGGAGGACGAAGAGCTCGATATAAAAACGCTCAGATATGCTATTTATGCCAGAAAATCAACTGATGACAAAAAGCGTCAAGCTCGCTCATTATCTGACCAGATTTTGGAGTGTCAAAGAACTGCAATTTCAAGAAAGCTAAAACCGATTCCAAGAAGTGCAATTTTTAGGGAATCTGAAAGTGCTAAAGAGCCAGATATTCGCCCTGTTTTTAGAGATTTGCTCGATGCAATCAAGGTGGGCAAATACGATGGCATTTTGGCTTGGCATCCTGACAGATTGTCTCGCAATATGAAAGAAGCTGGCGAGATTATTGACCTCTTAGACAGCCATATTATTAAAGACCTCCAATTTGCAAGTTTCTACTTTGAAAATAACTCAACTGGCAAAATGGTTTTGGGAATCACTTTTGTAATGGCAAAGCAGTATTCAGACCAACTGAGCACCAATGTTAAAAGAGGTCAAAAGAATCGAATTGAGGTTGGTCAAGTAAAAGGGAACTTGGTTGTTCACGGTTATTTCAAAGATGTGAACCGCTATCTTCATCCTGACGGAGAAAATTATAGCTTAATCAAAAAAGCTTGGTCACTTAGGCAAGATGGTAAAACTCAAGAGGAGATTGCTAACTTTTTGAACGAAAACAACTATCAAAAAGCGATTGGAATTGGAGGCAAAGACCATAAACCCTATCCAATGGACAAAACAATCATTTCTAATATGCTTCGTGACCCTGTTTATGCTGGCTCGCTGGTTTATGGAGGCAACAAAACGGTGAACTTAATCAAAGAGTGTGGATTTATCCCTGTTATTACACCACAAGTATTTTTGAATCTGAATAAAGCTGATAAGTTCAACAAAGTTCTAAAACAAAGGAATCGAGCATCAAAAGAGGGAGTTGTTAAGTCTGATTTAATGCGAAGCAAGGTTTTTTGTGCAGATTGCAAACAGCCGATGCACACTGGCTTGACCACTAAAAAGCTTAAAGCTGGCAAAACTCACTATTTCTATTACAGGTGCGAAAGCGAAGGATGCAAAGCGAGAAACAAATCAGTTAGAGCCAATGTATTGACTGATTTCGTTTATGAGTTTTTAGATGAAAACAAGTTTGATTCAAAGGAAGCATACGAGCAATACACGCTTGATGCTAAAAAGACCTCCGAAGCTAATTTTAAGCTCTTAGATGGTCAACAGAGAGCTTTGAGGAACTATATAACTCAATCGAAGAACAACATTGATTCTATAAAAGATATGTATTCTGACGAAGAAGACAGGGAGCTAAAAAAGAGCTTCAAGTATGATTTGAAAAAAGAGATGGCTAATTTGAGGAAACTTGAAAAAGAGCTTGAACAAGTCAAAAATGCAATTTTGGTCAACAAAGAGGCAATTTTAGAGTATCCGAGATTTCTCGAACTATTCGCTTCTCTGCCTCAAATTATGAGAGAAAATAGAGATTTGAAGTGGCAAGACTTTTTTATCAAAAAAATCTTCTCGAACTTTACTATTCACGAGAAGACTATTTCTGCTTTTGAGCTCAATGAGCCCTTCAAAAGTATGTTGAACCCACCAAATGTTGGTGGTGGTCGGGGAGACAGGACTCGAACCTGCGGCCTCATCGTCCCAAACGACGCGCGCTACCAACTGCGCCACTCCCCGACAACGATAAAATTATACACTAATTCTAGCACAAATTCAAGGCCAAAGAATCAGTTGCAAAGATACCAGAAATTAAAACACAATATATACCTTAGGGCCATCGGAAATATTACCTGGATTCCAGTTGTGGATTGCATTCATTAGAACAGGTTGAGTATAAACGTAGTTATTGCCATTGCGAGTGCCGGGATCATTGGTAATAAAATGTGCTGAGTCATAACCTTTGATCACTAACATGTGATAATTTGGCCCGCCAGCAATGAAATTTGGGTTACCTAAAAGTTTTCCGCCTGCCGGGACTATTACTGGGCGGCCTGCAGCAATATCAGTTTCGATATTTTCAACTGTGGCGGTTTTAATCTGACCAGTTAAGCCGTAGTGATCTTTTGCTATTTTGCTTAGCTCTTCAAGTGAAATGCTGGGGCCATAACCATTGGCAGTTTCAAGGTCAACCATGGCACGAAGATCAGCGTCAATTTCAGCAGCTGACCCAAGTGGTGTTTTATCAAGGTAATGCTTAACCATTAAAAAACTGGCTTCCTCGCAGGTGTCCTCATGTAAAGTATCCCAAACAGCAAACGGGGCTTGCGACGTAAAATCTATCGTAATTAACGCATTTATTGGCAGAGGAGCAGCTGGTGTCGGTAATATTGATGATGGAGCACTGGCTATCTGCGGCAATGGATGATAAAAATCTGACGTATCAATATTCTGATCCGCAACACCTGAATCATTTTTGAAATGATTATAAACTTTTCGACCAAAAATAACGGTTATAATCAGGAGTGATAAAAATATCAAAACAAAAATAATTAGAAGTTTACTTTTCTTCCATTTGCGATAGTTTTTTTTCATTCGTTCTGAGACTAATTTATTTGTAAACACCTTTTGCAATGTTGCGGTTAACCCGCCAAGCGTCTCGTATCATTTTTAGGCCATCTTTAATTGGCGAAACGGTGGAGTGCGGATCGTCATACCAAGTAATGCCAACTTCCTTAACCTTATATTTGTGGACTCTGGCGATTGCCAAAATTTCAATATCAAAAGAAAAACGCTCGAACGTCATTCGTTTAAAAATTTCTTTGGCAGCGTCGTGCTCGAACATCTTAAACCCACATTGAGTGTCATGAATTCCGCCAACTGCAAGTGACTGAATCACGAGATTAAGCGCCCGGCCACCGAACTTGCGGACAAAACTTTGGGGAATGGCCAATTTCCCACCCGAAATATATCGCGAACCAATTATTACCGGGTATTCATCTTTGTATTTCAGCAATTTATCCACTTGATCAATTGGCGTGGCGTTATCAGCATCGGTAAAAAGTATATACTTACCCTTCGCTTCTAGCATTCCTTGTCTAACAGTATATCCCTTGCCCTTATTTTCTTTGCGATCAATAATCTTAAGGCCAGGAATAACGCTGCGATATTTTTCTGCCGCCGCCAAGGTATTATCTGGAGTTCCATCAAGAACAATTAGAACCTCAATCGAAAAGTTGTGGTCTTTGTGAAAATCAATAATAGCGTCGAGAGATTTGTGTATACGCTCCTGCTCTTTATACGCGGGGATAACTATGGATAGAAACGGTTGTTCTGGCATGAATCTCCTTAAAGCTGGTTAGTATTCGTTGTTTTATCTGGCATTTTATCATAGCCAGTGATTGGATACGGGGAGGTCGGCGAGTGGTCAATTAAATCTTGGGGAGTAATATTGTAGATTAGAATAGAGTCTCCGATAATCTTCTCTGGCTTAATATCATCTAGCCAGCTGTACGACCATTTACCTTCTTCTTTACCGTGCAATTTTGACATCTGGTAAAAAGTGCCGGATACCGCTAGCCAACCAGTTGTTGGCCCATATCCGCTCCTCCACTGTATTGAGTCAGGAATGTAATACCTTGGAAAAGCTCCACCGAAGTAATCAATTTTAAGATTTGAAATGTTGTTATCTTTGACATAAGTTGATAGCCGCTTTAAGTCCTGGCCCCAGTCAAGGGATGAGTCTACCATAAGGGTGTATTTAGGCTGACCATAAGTAAAAATATTAAAATAACTAATATATCTGGGATAGGCAGCAAATACTGGTATTGCAAGTGTCGCCACAATTATAATTATTGCGATATTCGCAGCTAATTTTTTACTCTCAATTATTCTCCTCATTGCTAAACCAATGAATAGATAAAGGAATGGAAGTGTTGGCAATAAATGTCTGGTGCCAATGTTCAAAGAACCTTTAACACTGACCGCCCAATATACAATGAAAGGAATCCCGAGCAACCACAGCAGCCAAGCCTCACGCGCATTACTTACCTTTTTTGTGATTAAATATATTATCGAAAAGAAGAAAAGAACCAGAATTGTCGCTGGAGTTTTGATTAAAAACGCAAGGGGGAAAAACCAAGATATTGCCTTGTCAGAAAAATGTCCGATGATAAAGGTTGAATTTCCGCCCGCGACTCGACCGAAGACAAGAAGCATGCCCAAAATATAATGTCCCAAGGCCCGGGTAAATGGATTGCCCGCCAGGTAACCAAGCATATTCCGCAGAACCTCAGTTTGGGGATTAGAAGTAAGGTTACTTAGAACAACCGCTTTTTCGACAGCTGCTGATGTGTTCCAGACCATTGGAATATAAACTAACCAAATGGTAGCGAAAGAAATAACCCAAATCCAAAAAAGTGGTTTGAGGTAATTCCAAAAAATCAACCAAAAAGAGCTTTTTTGTTCTTTCTTGTCTATCAGTGATTTGACGATAATTATTAACAAAAATATTGGATATAATAAAAAAGTTGAAAATTTAAGAAGCCCAGCAATCCCCAAGCACAATCCTGCAATAACCAGATATTTCAAATTCTTTTTGTCGAGAAATTTACTAAAGGTATACATTCCAAGAGCGAAACCAAAGGCCGCTGGTACATCAGTAGTGACAAAATGACCATGAGCTAGTACGTCTGGAGTAAGCGCAAATAAAAATAAAACGAACAGACCAGTTTTACTACCGAATTCTTCTGAAGCCCATTTGTAGAGCAAAATTCCTAGTCCAAGTATGAAAAGCAGCATAGGCAACCTGGCCCAAAAAACAATTTGATCTGGGTTATTGCCAGAATGGAACATGAAATACCAGCCAGCGTCCCATTGACGCATATCATTCCAAGAAGTATCCAATTTTAAACCCTTGATATCTAGAAATTGCAGAGGGACTCCAGCCAAAAATTTTACTAGCGGAGGGTGCTCTGGATTTAGGCGATAATCGTGATAAGCTGCATAGCTATATCCGGCGGGGACATGAGCAGTTTCGTCGACAATTGGTGCGTCACGACTAATCAATAAGAAAGAGATAATGAGCACAATGGCCAAAATTCCCGCAGCTGCCAAATCAAATTTAAAGCGCTTGATTTTCTTTGCCGTTTCCTCAGGAGAAATTTCCTTATCTTTTTTATAAGTCCAAAGCTTGTTGATAACAAAATTCCAAACCAAAGCCGCTCCAGAAGCAGCGACCAAACCAATAATATTTGAGTATGCCGCAAGTGAGCCAGTTAAATTCGATAACATATACCTAAAAGTCAGGTAGTTTATCGCGAAGCCAACTAAGCTGACTAGAATAAAGCGAATAAAAAAGTTAGCCAAACGGTAAAATTTTAGACTCTTATCCTTAATACTGCCGTAAAATTCATCACGAAAAGTCCAAATACTATTTAGTATAAAACTATTGAGAACAGCAACAGTGAAAGATATCGCCTTAGCAAGTAACGGTTGGCCAGGAATGGCAAAAAATATCAACAAATAGAAAACGGCCCAATCGACCAAAGTATTCAAAATACCAACTGCCACAAACTTCAAAAATTGAACGATGTTTTTAGATTTCATCTAGCCCTCCCAGGAAGTAGAAATTCGATTAAATCATCTTGCTTTCTACAAACCATTATTAACAAACTTATTATTTATATATTTTTTAGATTAATTCAAGACAGTGGAATAATTTACTGAATGCTGCCCTGATTTTCACTGCATGGCCTCCAAAATAAAATCAAGTTTGAGCTTCATTTTTTCTAACCTTGATTGTGACACGAAAGACAGTTGGTTTAATACCTAGCAGCAGCCTGGTTTGCGAGTCAAATGCTGGAATTGAAGAAAATGCGATATTAGTAATTGGCAGCATTATTGGGGTTAAAATCCAGTCAAAAACAATCCTCCAGCCAGTTTTTTTGTTCCTGCGACGGGGCCAAACTAGCAAAGTTGATATGGTGAGTGTTGTAATCATACCAATATAGGCAACCAAAATGATATTGCTGTAAATATGACGAAAATTGTATGCCAGAACAGAGTTGCCAAATTGCGGATTAACAACAAGTGGAATCCAGGAAAAAAGTGCCAGTACCAAAGACCCAGTGGCCCAACTCCAATGAGACTCAAAAAGTATCAGGCAGTTTGCCAAACGATCAAACCAGAAGATCTTTTTATCTTTGATTGCATGATAAAAAACAAAAGGTATATCAGAGACTCCCCATGACCAACGCTTTTTCTGCAAATATTGTTCCTTAACGGTCAAAAACATCGTCGATCCCAAAATCGCGTCTTGGTAAATTGGAACAAAAACTGGCACCACCTGGTGATTACCAGCGAAGGCAAAATATGAGCGCCAGAATTGATGGCCATCTTCAACTATTGTATCCTTGGCCCAAAAATCAGTCAGGATAAGAGCCGCCAGACTTTGAGCATGCGAAGAAAAGTTACGCAGCCTGGAAACTCTGGAAGAAACTATCATTTGCCAAAAAGACGAACTCATACCAATCAAACGCATTGGCATTGGTACATCCCAGAGATTATTAAAGAACATCGGCAAAGGCTGAAAAGTTTTGTGGATTGGATCCGGAGTGGTTAAATATTTATATGTTAGGCAGGACAAGTATTTTTTATCCAAAATGTGGTCCGCATCCATATTAGTAACAATGATATTTTCGTACGGCACTTTTAGCTTGTCAATAATTGGTAGCGCTGACTTCATGGAATAAGTGATATTTGGCCCTTTGCCCTTAATTTCATTAGGCAGATTGTCGGGATGCTCAGTGACAATAAAATCCAAAAACTTCCCAGCATTTTCTTTCTTCAGAATTTCTGCGTATCCACGAACATTATCTTTGTCTCGTTCCTCTGTGGCCAAAATAAAGATAATCCGATTGTTTGGATAGTCAGTCTTTTCAACTGATTTAACTGTAGTCCGAAGAATATCTAGCCCCTCTTTGTAAGTCGGGACCAAGACTATATGATAAATTTTTCTCCAGCTATCCTTTGGGGCCAATTTTGTCAGTGCTGTCGCCCAATCGATAGCCATTTCTCTAGAGTGGTAAACATAACCCAAAACCAGCCGCCAAGACATAAACAAGACTCGTATAAACCAAAAAATAATATAAAAAATCATGAATACAGCTAGAACTTTAGGCAAAAAGATTGCGAATAAAAATAAAACGACCAGGGTCCCCCAAGAAAAAGCCCCGGGCAGTATTTCAAATAGTCTAATTAGTTTTTTATCTCGTTTATCCATTTGGGTTTTTAATGTTTAATATTAAAGCCACTAGCGAAAGAAGATCAATTGATATTATCAGAAAACAAAACGCTAGTGATAAGAATCGATCTTTTTTATATGAAATAAAGCTCAGTGATGCATTAATAGCAAATATTACCAAAACAAAAAAATAAATCGGAATAAACATTGGGGCCATCCAGCTGCCTGAATTGACTACTAAAAACTGACGCAAAAAATAAAAAGCCGCAGCTGTTGAGACCAGTGACGAACAAAGCAACCAGATATAAGTTTTATCATCTGAAATCGTTGTCATGTTTCGTGATGCGGCAAAAAGCCAATCCTCGAGATAATTATAGCAAGAAACAAAAAACATTACACCCAATTAAAGTTTCCGCTGCCTTGACAACCAGCGAATAGTCAATTACTTTAACTATTGAACTAATAATAATTTACCCAAAGCTAATACTTGTCAAATGTCCGGCATCAAACAAGCATTTAGCAGGGCTAAGGAGTGAAGTGAAAAAGTTTATTTACGGACTGGCAATTGTGATTCTGATTCTTATCGTCGGAATATTAATTTACCGATCGTCCAAAGACAAGACCTCTGCAGACAAACCAAATACTGCCGCCGCTACCAACACTGAGGCGCAGCCAGCTTCACTCGTTGTAGGTGACTTAGCAATGAAAGATGCCGTCGCCACAATTTATTACGGTAATGGCTGCCCACATTGTACTACCGTAGAGAAATGGCTGCAGGAGAGCGAATACTTGCCAGATGGTTCAAAAATCGACCAAGCATCAGTTGATTCATGGATATCCAATGCTAAAGTAAAATTTAACATGAAAGAAGTTTGGTACAATTCCACAAATTCAGCCGAACTTACTGCCAACGCAACTAAACTTGGTATTACCAGCGATAAAGTTGGCGTTCCCTTTCTTTACGACCCCATAAACAACAAAAGCTACGTTGGTGAAACCGATATCAAAACATTCTTTGCCTCCCAGACAAAATAATTCTTAAACTCCTTTACTATTCGTTATTTACTATTAGTTATTAGTTAATATCATGTGCCAAATTTGTACTGTTGCGATAATTGGTGGTCTTGGCTTTTCACGATGGCTTCACGTGGATGATACCGTGAGTGGAGTTTGGATTGGAGCACTACTAGTAACGATAATTTACTATTCAATCTCGTGGCTGGCCAAATACAAGATAAAATTCTGGGGCCGAGATTTTGTCGTTTCACTGGCTTACTACGCACTAGTTTTTATACCTTTGTATACCGGGAAAATAATCGGCCATCCACTAAACCAGATTTGGGGTATTGATAAATTTGTTGTTGGCGCATTTTCTGGCAGCATCTTCTTTATAGCAGCAACCATTTTATATTCTTGGCTCAAGAAAAAAAATGGTAACCACGCTCACTTTCCAATGGAGAAGGTTGTGATCCCAATTATATCGCTTATAATAGTAAGTGCAGGATTCTATTTCTTAACTAAATGATTATGGCAAAAATAAACTCAAACGACGTAAATGATTTAATCAACAACTTTGACAAGCTAAAAAAGGATCATAAGCTTGATCTTTCAGCCGACGAAGATTTGTCGATCGCAATTATGAATTTGGTTTCTATTGAAGAACATTTTTTCTTCACCGCCGAAAAGACCGAGGATAAAAAATATTACGATTTGTTGGCCGGCGTTCGCGAGATTAGAAAAGATTTGCTGAAAAAATTAGTCAAAGAAACCGAAGGCGAAGTTTGGTGCATTTCCAAGCATTTACTAGCTTCTTCGATGCGAGTAATGGAGGTCGGCACCAAGGAGCTTGGTCGGGGTCATAAAAAAGAAGCCTACGAACTCTTTGAAAAAGCTTATGAGCTCTATTCCCTGTTCTGGGGCGTAAACCTAAAAGCTATTCCAACGAAAGGAATTAAAAATATTGGGCCGAAAGCATTGGATAAGTCTGATAAAACAAAAAATGGCGCTCTGTCCAAATTCAAAGATTTAGTGAAAAAAGTTGTTGATTGCTGCATTGAGTAAACTTTTATCGTAACTCTAAGCGATCTATCAGTTAATTGTGGTACACTTAAACTAAGTTAACTCTGGCGCATCAGAGATAATCCGATAGAATTGCACAAGTTACAGCGGATTAAAAAAATCACCCAATGGGTGTTTTTTTGTTTTAGCCATCGACCTTTCAGCTAAAATTCAGTAGTTTTGGTATAATAAGTTTATGAAGTATTTAATTAGGTTCGATCGGTTTTTCGCCTGGGTTCTATTTATTACAATGATTCTTTTTTTGGTCTCTGGATACGGGATGACTAAGGGAATTATAACCAATTCGCTAGCGATTGATATCCACAACAAAATATTACCACCAATTTTAATTGCAGCATTCACTATTCACGCCTGGTATGCCATCCATATGGCTTTTAAACGTTGGCAAATTTGGAATTGGTTTACTCGGATTATATTAGCACTATTCTTCGTTGCTTTCGTTGGCTATTTTGGATACTTGCAGTACTTTTACCAACAACGTTATCCTACCAGTGGTTCATCAACTTCTGCAGTTTCAACTTCGTCGTCAACATCAATAGCTCAAACTCCATCAACTTCAGGCTCTTCAGGCAGCACATCCAATACCAATCAATCAAAAACATTCACCCAAATTGAACTGGCGAAATACAACGGAAAAAACGGCCAACCAAGTTATGTTGCCGTTGATGGAAAAGTCTATGATCTATCCTCTGTTTTTAGAAACGGAGCCCACTATGGCTGGAGTGCCGGGGAGGATTTATCAGCCGAATTTCACGCTCAACATTTAGATAGCATTTTAAGCAATTACTCCGTTGTTGGCGTTCTCAAATGATTTAGATCTCAGCTGCTTCTTTATTCGGCGCCTCATTATACTCGAAGTGGTATTTTTCCCCATCTGAAAAAATGAAGAAACGAAAACCATCCTTGGCGCCAACAAAAAAATCCCGACCATTACCACCTTCAAATCCCCCCGCTTTTCCAACATCATCGATGAGAGCCGAGAAACTCATATCGTCCTGACCAATTTGTTTAATAATCGCAGGCGCGATTTCAACGCCGCCATTTCTATAACCATGGATATCTTTAAGCCATTTTAGATTTTCCTCGTGGGCATCCAGCAACTTCTGAATTTCAGATGAGACTAACTCTGAATTTTCTGCCTTGAAGGCATCCCAACCAACTACTTCTATTTGTTCCGCTTCTGGAACCATTTCTGCTGCTCCTAACTCTGGATCACTCATTTTTCCTCCTAATTAATTATTAATGGAGCCGATGGGCGGGGTTGAACCGCCGACCTCCACTTTACGAAAGTGTTGCTCTACCAACTGAGCTACATCGGCCTGGAGCGGGTGAGCGGAGTCGAACCGCCCTCTTATCCTTGGGAAGGATACATTCTACCGATGAACCACACCCGCAAACTATATTCTAGACTAGCAAATTTTGATGGTTTACTCAAGAAAGAAACTAGTCTAGAATATAGAAAAGGAGTGGTATGAAATTTCATGATCTAAAAATTTTTGATAATGTTCCAGACGATTGGTCGCAGTTTTTTGATTTTCACGAAGATTTGGATTATCTGAAACGAGAAGCGGCGAAAATTGATTTTGAATTTGAAAATGTTGTCATCATCGGCAATGGCGGCTCAATTACCAGTTTCAATGCCTATTCAATTTGCACCAGTAAAAATACTTTTATAGTTAACTCAATGGACCCGGCACTTTTGCGCAAGGTAAAAAGTCAGTGCCAGATTGATAATACCGTCGTTGTGGCGATTTCCAAATCCGGCAACACTTTGGGCGTCATTGAGGCGCTGATTGATTTTACCGGTTACAAAATTGTTGTTGTTACTGAAGGAGAAGAAGGTACATTGCGGCAAATCGCTAATAAAATGAATTGGCAAATTGTTGAGCATCCAAATATTTCTGGTCGATACTCCGGCGCTACCGCTGCCGGATTGTTTCCGGCGCTAATAGCCGGATGCAAAATTGAAGAAATTGCCAATGGGATATCAGCTGGCTACAAATACAAAAAAGAGGCTTGGAGCCTAGCAAAATACTATTTTGACTTGGAGCACAAAGGTTTTGTTGAAGTTTATGTTTCCGCTTACTCCTGGATTTTGTCTGACTTTAGAACTTTAATAGTTCAACTAATGCACGAGTCAGTTTGCAAAAATGGCCGCGGCCAAACATTTTATTTTTCCGAAGCGCCAGAGTGTCAACATCACACCAACCAACGATTTTTTGGCGGCCGAAAAAATGTCATTGGCACTTTCATTACCGTAAAAACTTGGCATGACGACAAAAAAATCTCAGTTCCAACTGAAATCGCCGATTTGAATTTGAAAGGTCTGGAGTTAAAAAAGCTGGATGATATTTCCTGCCAGCAAGCGCTTTTAGCTGAATATCATGGCACCAAAACCGAAGCCGATCGACTAAAAATTCCAAACATTACAATTGAACTGCCAGAAATTACAAATGAGACCGCCGGAGAACTTTTATCTTTCTGGCAACTGGTGGCATTTTATTCGGCAATTCTCCGCAACGTGAATCCTTTTGATGAACCAGCCGTCACCAATTCCAAAAACATCACAATCGAAGAAATCAAAAGAATTAATTAATAATTATTTGTAATAGGAGGAGAAATGAGTTCAGCAGTAAGACATTTTGTTTTAGGTTTAGTTCTCGGCGTTTTAAGTATAATTATGCTCTACATTATGTTTAATTCCGTTGTACGAGACAACAGCATCAATTATACAAGTGCAATTATCGTAATCATCGCCTACGGTGTCGTCGCAACGATTATTGGCGAGGTTCTAGTAAAGTTTTCTTCAAAGAAAAAATAATTTGTTCTATAATTTCAATTTTGAAGCAATTGTTTCGGCTTGGCCGGGAGAGTATTCTTTGTGTGGCCAGGGCTGGAGGCCATCATTTTCATAGCGCGGGATAACGTGGAAGTGTACATGTAAAACCGATTGTCCGGCGGCGGCATGAGTATTATTAGTGATGTTTACACCATCGGCACCAAATTCTTCGATAATGTGTTTGCCGATTTTCTTTGCCAGCTCTAACATTTTGCTCGATAATTCCGCTGGAGTTTCTAAAATATTGGCAAAGTGTTTTTTTGGAATGACCAAAGTATGGCCTGGACGCACTGGCATAACATCAAGAAATGCTAAAAGTTCATCACTTTCATAAACTTTATTAGCGGGAATCTCCCCTGCGGCAATTTTGCAAAAAATACAGTCATTCATTTTAGCCTCCAAAAAAATAAAAAAATGCTAATGTTATATGGGCAATCACAACAATCATGATCGTAATGGCCAAAGTTTTCGTGTGACAAGAGACTGGAAATTTTATTACGCCTTTCCCAGAAAGTATTTGGATAATCAAAAAAAGTAAAACGACCAGACCGGAGATTAACAATAAATACATCTTCGCTCCTTATTGCATATAACAATTAATTTCTGATATCATTATACTATAATCTAACATAAGTAAGCTTTTATTTGCTGCCAAATGGGCGCGACTAAAGGCAAAAGGGAGAAAAAATGGCTGAAGTTGAAGAGAAAAAAGAAGCAGCACCTGCAGCTGCTGCGAATCCAGAACCGGTTACTGCACCAGCTGCCGGTGGCACGAAAAAACTTAACTGGGTTTTAACACTTGTGTTATCAATCCTTTTGGGGCAACTTGGGGTTGACAGGTTCATGATGGGTCAAATTGGACTTGGGGTTTTGAAACTTATCACCGCTGGTGGTTGTGGAATTTGGTGGATTGTCGATATTATCATGATCGCCATGAAAAAAGACTTTCCAGGTGTTGAGTGGGTAGAATAAGCAAAAAAAATATTCTCTTTGAATTTTTGAGTTTAGGCTCACCAAGAGCTGTCGTGGTTGATTTCAGTGTGGTTTTATTCACACTGGCAATCATCCCGACAGCTTTTTTGGGTCAAACTGGCGGAATTTGCGTTTGGTATCGCTTTGTTTTGCCCTGGATATTTCATGGCCACTGCCCGGAAAATGGGATTTTTGCTCACTGTTTTTGCCCCGGCTGCGGAATAACCCACTCCATGTCGCGACTTATGCATGGGGATTTTTACGGAGCTTACCTATGTAACCATTTAATTTTGTTAGTTGCTCCAATAGTTTTAATTTTGTTGCTTTGGAACTCATATTTGTGGATAAAAAAAGGCCGGTCGCGTGGTGGTGCTTCCGGCTAGGTCCTGACTGGACGATTGAGGTGCAAGGCGTCAACCTCGGGTGCAACAATCAACGACAACTGCTGGTTTCCGTTATGGAACTCCTCTGGTTGCCATTTTTCACCAATGGCTTCCAGACAGTTTTCGTGTACCTGCTGACTTAGGGCTCCAGCCACTAGTTCAGCGTCTAACGACTGGCGACAAATAGGGACTTCACACGAAACCAAATGCTGAATAACATCCAGTATATTGGGTGGGGCGGCTTGCATCACTTGACCCCACCTGCTATCGCTGATGTCATTAAGCAAGTACCGAGCCAATGGGTGGCTTTGGTGGTACGATTCGTGCGCAGCAAGATAAACTGCCGCCTCAGGCAACTTATCTGGGCAGTAGACCATTGAGCTCTCTGCCGATTCGGTAACTGCGGACGCAGCCAGAAAATGCAGCGCCCGATAGAACACCAGCGGATTGTTTCGCCGGTAGTTACAATTCCCACTGCTGTAAGTGTAGAGCCGATGTAACTCAGGTTGCCAGAAATGAGTCGAAACAACGAACCGCGCTGATTCAAACCTGGCCTCAGCCCAACAATCAGTTTCGATAACTCCCTCAGGCGTCCAAAGTCGGCGAACCAACGGCTCGCTACTCGACCAGATCACCGGCCAAAAGCGGTTTTCCGGGCGGAAATGGAATTCCATGGAGGATGCACCTCCTTTCGCATAATGGATCCGCAGACAGCAAAATCATTATGCTTCAAAAAAACCTTTTTTGTCAAATACAAAAAATTCAGACTAATCTGAATAATACTAAGAAATAATTATTTTAGTTCAATCGAAATTGGACAATGGTCAGAACCAATAACCTTATCCAAAATATCTGCGGATACCAATTTTATGTTTTTTGATGTAAAGCAATAATCAATTCTCCAACCCAAATTTCGCGCTCGACAATCGGCCAACCATGGCCACCAAGTGTAGTTCCCACCGTCTTGATGATATTTTCTAAATGAGTCGACAAATCCCAGTTCGATAATTTTATCGATTTGTTTTCGCTCCTCTGGCGTGAACATAATGTTGTTCTGATTGTTTTTCGGTCGTGCTAAGTCAAGCTCAGAGTGAGCAATATTAAAATCACCAATAATAATTACGTTTTTATTTTTTAGCTCTTCCAGCCTGAGAAATAATTTTTTGTATGCGGATAACTTATAATCCAAATTCTCTTTTTGTCTGCCGCCATGTGGCAGGTATATATTAATTAAAACAAAATTACCAAAATCGAGTTCTAAATATCTCCCCTCGTGGTCAAACCGTTTCTCCCCTAGTCCTAATTTGATATTTTTTGGCACCTTTTTCGAAAATACTGCTACTCCCGAGTAGCCTTTTTTGTCGGCAAAATTTGTTGTTACAAAATATCCTTTGGGAATTTCGATTTCATCAAAATCCTCAGAATTTATTTTTATTTCTTGCAAACAAACAATGTCGGCATTGGTTTTTGAAAACCAATCCCAAAAACCTTTTTTAATAACCGCACGAATTCCATTCACATTCCAAGAAACAATCTTCATATCTTTATTGTACCACATTGACATATATCATTGGTAATGATATAATTTTGGCACTACCGTGAGAAAGGGGTGGCTATATGCCGCCATTTGACCAAGACGCTGAAGATCAACGGGGGCTCGAGAGACAAGAGCTGGTTGGCAGCATTGCCGCAGCAATCGTGAGTGAACTGCTCGAAGCTAGATACGACGACGCGATGATGAACCATGCGACGGCCGAAATCGCTACCGCGATGATTGACCGATCCTTCGACTCACTCGGAGTCTACCCATTCAGTATGGTTGTGTCGACGATGACACATTATGCCCTTGGGCTGGCTGCCGAAACCATCAACGCACATTGCGAGGCCAAGGAAGTCCGCGACTGGCTCTGGATTGAACTGACCGCTAAGTTCGTCAACGACGCCAGGTGCCCAATCGATAAGGCCAAGCATATGTGGGACATCGGGCACCCGGCCAAAGCCAAGTGATCAGGCCGAACTAGTATCCGGACCATGCCAGCGCATTCTGTACGCGCTGGCTTTTTTAACAACAAAAAACGAATCCCAAAGGATCCGTTTTTTTCTTGTCATTCCCGCGAAGGCGGGAATCTACTAAACTATTTTTGGATCCCCGACTAGATCGGGGATGACATTTCATGTCACTTTTCGCCGTCGACAAATTTTTTAATACTTTCAATATTTGAAAAAAGATTTTGCGGGAAAACGATAGTAGAATTTTTTTCAACTGCAATCTCGGATAATACTTGCAGGTTACGCAACTGAAGTGCAACAGGGTGCTTAGCAATGACATCTGCAGCTTTGCCTAGTTTATCAGCGGATAAATATTCACCTTCAGCAGCAATAATTTTTGCTCGTTTTTCTCGCTCGGCCTCGGCTTGTTTTGCCATTGCTCGTTGCATTGTGTCTGGAAGTTGAATATCTTTAATCTCAACTGTTCGAACAGCGACTCCCCAAGATTCAGTATGTGTGTCAATGATATCTTTAACTTTTTGATTAATTTTCACCGTTTCTGATAAAACTTCGTCGAGTGAGAATTGACCTACAATATTTCGAACGGTGGTTTGGGCAATTTGGTTGACTGCCGAGTAAACGTTTTGAATTGCGACTAATGATTTGGTTGCATCAACTACTTGAAAATAAGCAACAGCAGCAACATCAATAGAAACGTTATCTTTGGTGATAATTTTTTGGCTTGGTACCGGCATTGTAACAATTTGCATTGAAACCTTAACTAATCGGTCGATGATTGGGATAATTATTCGCCAGCCAGGATTTCGCTCGCCAATAACACGGCCCAAGCGAAAAACCACACCTTTTTCAAACTGCTGGACAACCCGCAAACCCAAAATTAACAAAATAAGAACAATAATCCCAATAGTTTCATACGGCATAAGAGCTCCTTCTTATTTCTGTCATCCCGGACTTGTTTCGGGATCTCAACTTTTGGTTTCAAGATGCTGAAATAAATTCAGCATGACAAATATTAATTAATTTCTAATTCAGAAAATACTCTTAGTTTAGAAAATGTCAATGGCAGAAAGGAAAAAATATCATTTACCGGGTTTTACAACCTCAATTTTTTTCTCACTCAAATCTGGATAAGGTTTTGGTAAAACACCAACTCGATACTCTTTGCCAATATATCTTTTAACTCGTTTTTGCAAAATTAATGCATCTGGATAATACCGCAACAACCCAATAGATTCAAACGTTTTTGAGTACGGTTCAAAAATTCTTTCCTCTTCCTTCCAGGAAAGATCATCCAGCGAATACAGTAGCGTAAGAACAAGAAACAAGGCAATAGACAAAAAGAGAATGACACCAATTGAAACTGCCGCTCCAGAGTTAACTGCAGTCAAACAAACAAAAATAACCAAGGAAAGAAAGGCGGAAACCAGCCATTCAAAAGCAGAAAGTCTGTCGTCAATTAAACCAATGGTGCTTTTTCTACAACTAAGGATTTTAGTTAAACTTGTAATCATTGATCCAAACATTGCCTTGGCCTGATTGCTTTCCGGCTCATATTTGGTAATGGTCTGAAATAAATCATCATATTGCTTTTGGGTTAAGTAGTAATCCCAAATTTTATAATCTAGAGTTGCCATTAAATACTTATCGAGGCTATCTGTAACTTTTTCGGAAAAATCTTTATCAATCGCTTTGGCGGAACTATAAATTGATATGAGCTGAGACCTTTCTTCTGAATCATTTTCGCGGATTTTGTCGATTCTCATTCTGCGATCTGAAATTGAAAAGCTAATAAATATGCCAAATAGAAAAGTAGATACTCCAAGTATTGTGGCAAAAAACGTACTGTATCGATGCAAATCTGCATTCAGAGCAAAGACAATTATGACGATTAGCGCCACAATGTAAAACATTGCTTTCGAAAAATTACTCATATTCCTCCTTAATTATTTAATATAATCGTGTCCGCCCTGATCAAAACTTATCCAATTCAATGCTTCCTTAGCGATATTCAATTCAACTTCGCTCAATGGACGAGAAAAATCAGACAATTCTTCTTCATTAATCATGCCAATGCCTCTGCCATCTTCTCTGGTATAAATTGTAGAGTGGACTGGTTGAGTCGCAATATCGATTTTCAAAACATTTTGAAGTTCTTCAAAAAAGGTTTCAATACCCTCTGCTTCGCACATAATTACGATAGTTTTTTTATCAGCTTCTTGAACCAACTTAATATCGTCCTTAAATCGAACAAACCTAACTGGTTTTTTTTCTAGAATTTTTCCAGATTCCTTTAATATTTCGGATTCGGCCTGCTCGAGAGTTATCTTTTTATTTTTAGACAGTGCTTCAACATAATTTTTAACCCCCAAAATACTCATGTGAAATTTATCTTTGGCATATAATTTTTCGCCATCGATGTCCAACTTTGGTGCAATATTTAATGATGGAATATATAAAATAATGTAGCCCATTTTAAAGTCATATGATTTTGGTAAAAATTCACTGCTCATTTTAGTTATTTGTTAAATTATATATTTGCTTTAAAACTTCTGGCAAATCCGTAATTCCATCTTCGGCAGCGATGTGGCCAGAATTTTTTAAAAGAATAATTTTTGCAACGAGTTTTTCTTCGAATATTGCAGCATCGGCAACTGGGACATACGGATCGTCTTCCGATTGAATGCAAACAACGTTTTTTGTATGATTTTTTATTTTCTCAAAATTAATTGGTGTTTCTAGCCAAGGCTTTGCAATTTCTTTAGTATATTCTTCGTCCCAAGTTTCGTCAGATAAGTGCAGCCAAGCGGCAACTAAAATAATTCCGCCAATTTTTGTATTTTCTGGAAGTTTTTCAACAAAACGCAAGATTGTTTGACAACCAATACTGTGCCCAACAAGGATTGTATCTTCATCTATATTCCCAGCAGCATCTGCTAGCGCAGACACCCATGCATCAATTGTTGGGCGTAAAGTGTCTGGCATTGCCGGGACAATTACTTCTACGGAATTCGCTTCTAATTTTTCTTTCAGCCAGGGGAACCAATCACCAGAGGGATTTCCACCCCAACCATGAACAATAATTACTTTTTTCATAATTAAATTATATCACACCGCCAGACTTGAAATATTGTCTCTAATGAGTTATAATTTACTCATTGCGGGGTTCCACCTTCGGCGGATAAACTCCGTTCAGTTTCGTCCAAAGGATGATCAGCCTATGGCGGAGGTTAGAACGGTCGCCTCGGCGATAGGTCACAAAATGTATTATGTCTATGTATTAAATTGCTTGAAAAAAATCAACTGGTTATGGGGTCGTAGTTCAGTTGGTTAGAACGCCACACTGTCACTGTGGAGGTCGCCGGTTCGAGTCCGGTCGATCCCGCCAGTTGATTTTTTTCAAAAGATATTGTCCGGTCGATCACGCCAGATAAAAAGATGTCACTGAAAAGTGATATTTTTTTATCTGTAGAATTTTTGACCGGACGAGAACCGAGGATGGGATCACTGTGATAAAAAAATAAGCCCGCCTGAAATGGCGGACTTTCTGACCTGTTTGTGCGAACTATACACACCCAATTGGCGGCTGATTCATCGCCACCCATTCGTCGTAGCACCGAGCCAGTTCTTCTTCTGGACCCAGATCAATTAGCCCTTCCCTTACCAAGTCCTCGTGGGTTATTCTGTCATCACGGATCCAATCACCGGTGCTTTGACCTTCGTCTTCTTCGCAACACCGGGCGCTGAACCAGATGTATGCACCGCGGCCCTCCATTAGCTCGGACACATTCCCCATCAACCATTCGGCTGCTTCCGGTTGCGATTGCACCAAAATGTTGATTGCCAGCCCTGAATTCACCCAGTAACCGATAAGGCGGGAAGGAGTGGGACGACCGTCTGGTGCGATGAACGCAAATTCACTAACTTCGGCAACACTTGGTCCGAAAGCCGGCAGTCTCAGCCCAACCCAGGCTTGTCTAATCCAGAGAAGATCATCAGGCCCAGGCGAGGATTCTTTTACTCTAATAAAGGTCAGCATTTTGCCACCTTCGTGTCGTTGTTGTCTAACTAATATATATCAAATAAATATAATCAACGCTATCTGGATGTAGTTCTAGTATTATCCGCTGTTTCCCGCCATTAATAATTAGCTCTTTGAGCTAATTTTTTGTTGACTAAGTCACTATTTTTTGATATAAAATTATTACTGCAACACCGATAACACGGAGGAAACCCCATGAGGACGTTTGTGCAGCCGTTGCCAGACGATGTTGACTACGCGATCAAGCTGTCGATGTACGTTGGCCGTTACTGTATTCCGACAAGTCTGGGACACCTGGACGAGGAGGACTACAGAATGCACCACCTGCCAGTTCTGGAGTACGACTGCATCGGCAGCGACAGGCCTACGGAGGCCGAGCTGGTCATTCTCTCTGATGTAACGACCTGGAGGCGCTTGCTCGAGAAGGTTTGTCCCGAGCATAGCAACGCCCGGGCGAACACCCATTACATCTGCCTGTCCCGCTTCAGAACCCTGGTCTTGCGCAAGTTCCGTAGCAGGTGGACTTGCCGTCGGTCGCTCCTCGAACCCACTGTCGAAGCACCGACACTCGATGAGCTGATCGACATGATCTGCAAATACCCCGACTTGCTTGTCGGGAGCAACTTCTTCGAGGTTCACATCGAGGATGCCCCTCCGGCAGCGCAGGTCGAGGAGAAGTGGTGCTGCGGGTCTAAGGACTGCCAGCATTTCGAGCTCTGCACCGAATGTGTCGGCGAAGTGCCGACCGACAAGCTGATGTGCGCCAATTGTGGCGCAGTCTACGCCCCCGACGGTCAGGGTGGCTGCGTTGCCGCCATCCCGACTACGGGCGGCCAGTGTTGCCTCAAGGCCACCCGGTAGACTGGTCCCCGCCAATTCGCCAGCTCAAGACGTACGCTTGACCCACCCCGGTCAAGCGTTTTTTATTAAAAAAATCCCCTCGTCTTGCACTCCGCAAGGCGAGGGGTCTGTTCTGTGCTGCTTTCCACTCCGGCTCGCAGCGGGTTTCCAGCTATTTCTTGCGACCGACAGTCACTGATTCTTCGACAGCAGTGTCAAGCCGCCACTCCTTTGGCAGCGTAACAGTTACGCAAGTCGCTCCCCCCGGACTTGATATGACCATCAGCGATTCGAACCACCTCTGCCCCATCGCGTCGAGCCGCCGCCGCACATAGCTGGCTATGGAGCAACAGAAACCGTACGTAATTCGGATCGCTAACCATAATTGCGGTTCTCCCATTCTGTATTCCAGCTGGCTTAGAAAAATCAGCTAGAAGCAGAACAAAAAAACTGGCCTTTAGCCAGAACTTTTTACAATACTATTTTTTTATTAATTCACGAAAAATTCTGGCTTAGGTCAGTTCCTTAAAAAACCAATAATTTTGCGCAACTTGTTTCATTGATTTGATATTAACAAATAGTTTCTGGGCTGTCAAATTCAGCCATTTTCTGCTAATATTGCTGCATGGAATTCAAACATCAGCCGGTGCTGCTCCAAGAAGTTTTGGAATATCTGCCATTCAAAAATGGTGGTATTTTTGTTGATGGAACTTTGGGTGGAGGCGGACATACTCGAGCTCTGCTCGAGAAGTTGCAAGTTGCAAGTAACAAGTTGCAAGTAATTGGAATTGATCAAGACCTAGAGGCGATTTTTGCCGCTAAAAAAAATCTAAAAGAATTTTCTGACCAGGTTGAATTTGTCCACGATAATTATTTAAATCTAGCGGAAATTCTAAAATCAAAAGGAATTGAGAAAGTTGACGGAATTCTTTTGGATCTTGGAGTTTCTAGCTATCAACTGGACAACAAAGATCGCGGCTTTTCTTTTCTGACTGACGCGTCGCTAGACATGCGAATGAATCAATCAGATACGGAATCAGCCGCAGATATTATTAATAACTACAGCGAGGAAGATTTGGCCGGGATTTTCTATGATTGGGGAGAAGAACGCAATAGTCGAAAAATTGCTAAAAATATTGCCGAGGCTCGCAAGACCGAGAAAATTGAAACAACCAATCAACTGTCAAAAATTGTTGAACAATCATTTCCAGCCAGTTATAAAAATAAGTATAAAATCCACCCAGCCACACGAGTTTTTCAAGCACTCCGAATTGAAACTAATAATGAGTTAAATATTCTCAAAGAATTTATACCACAAGCAGCTGAGCTTTTGGCTGACGGTGGTCGGCTATTGATCATTTCTTTTCATTCGTTAGAGGATGGAATCGCCAAACATGCATTTCGCGAATTAGAACAAAAATTTCCCAAAAAATTCAAAGTCTTAACAAAAAAACCACTGACTGCGACAGAAAATGAGATTCGAGAAAATCTTCGCTCCCGCAGCGCCAAGTTAAGAGTACTTGAGAAATTGAATTAAGAATAATGAAGCAGGAATTATGGATTCCAAACCCATTATTCACAATTCTTACTTCATAATTCCAACCCTAGTTCCACCAATGATGTTTTTTGGACTCGGACTCGCGGAGTTTTTCCCAAAGCTCGCGCTGCTCTTTGGTAATGTGCCGTGGCAATTCTATCCGCACTGTCAAAATTAGGTCGCCACGTCCACCCTTATGAGATTTGCCCTTTCCAGGAAATCTAAATGATTGACCGTCTTGAACTCCGGCAGGTATGTCAAAATTAATTTTTTCATCACCAATTGTTGCTTCTAATTTGTCCCCGAGAACAGCTTGAGCCGGGGTAATTCGAATTTCGGCTTGAACTTGAGAGAATGCTTGGCCAAAAAAATTCTCGAAAATATCACCAAAACCGCCAAAGTCGAATTCCATTCCTTCAAAGCCACCGCCTTGAAAACCACCAAAACCACCCTGTTGACCACCGGCCGCTGAAAAATCTGTTCGGCCGAATTGATCGTACTGCGAACGTTTTTGCGGGTCGGACAGAACCTGGTAAGCCTCACTGACCTCATTGAATTTTTTGTGATCGGATTCTGTGCCGCCGCGATCTGGATGGTACTGCAAAGCTAGCTTTCGGTAAGCTTTTTTAATTTCTTCTATTGTGGCGCCTTTCTCGACGCCGAGTGTTTTATAATAATCGTTTGCCATAATAAAAAAAGAAATCGGTCCGAAGGCTAAGAAACCAGTTTGGAAATAAAGTTAGAGGTAGAAATTTGACATAGGTCTAACTTCCAGCCTCCACTTTTTACTACCAAACTGGCATCCTAACACAAAACCAAACTTCTACTAATTTGAACTGTCGGTTACCAACGCGCCCGTAGAGGCGTCAACTTTGAATTGTTTTTGATTGGCGGACGCATCATATTCGACAAACCAGTATAGCCAGTTATTTGGATCGGCATTTTTCAAAATCAATTTAGCGGCAGTTAATGTACCAGCTTCGCGAAAAATCTTGCCTTCGCCTTTTTCGGCTGACTGAAGCGCTGCGACATAATTCTTTTTCAAATTGCTACGATTTATGGCAGTCACGCCTGTCATATAGTCTGCCTTCGACGTCCACGACCGAACAAATTTGCTGTCAGCGTTTGAAATCCCAATTACCCAATTATTATTTTTATCGCCGGTTGTGGTGTAGATAAAGTAGCTGATGCCAGAACCACGTTCCAGTGACCCCGGAAGGTCAACTTCTATTGCTGAAAGCACCAGTTTTTTGTCAACTTCGGCAGCTTTGGTGTCGGCTAAAGTCAATTGAGCATTTATAGCATCATTCACTACTGCCGAATCAATGTTTGTCAGATTGCTAATATCAGCCGTTGTGTCCGTGGTAGTTGTAGTCGCTGCAGTGGAAGTGGTGGTGGTTGCTGCTGTTTGACTTTTGCGATTCGAAACATAAGCCCAAATCCCAGCGACGATTAGCGCTGCTGCCATAATAATCAGAAAGATTGGTTTTCGAAAAAAATCAAACACTTTACCGCCTCCTTTGATACAATTCTATCAACAATTTTTTAAAGGTGCAATATGGATCAAATTGATCTAATTACTAATTAACCTAATTGTTCTAAATTTTGGATATTAGAATTTTGGTAATTTTTTAGAAATTAGATATTAGAAATTAGGATTTACCAGGCTCTTCTGTTTTTTTAGCATCTGGTTCTTCGGTACTCTCAGACTCCGTATCACTGCTAGTCCCTGATGGCTGTTCAGCCTGGCCGGCTTGTTGGTACATTGACGCGCCAAGCTCCTGCAAAGATGTTGACAACGCTTCGGTGGCATTTTTAATCACTTCAGAATTTTCCTCGGCCATAACATCACGCACCGCCTTAACTTTTTCTTCGACTTCGGTTTTCTTATTTGAGTCAACTTTGTCACCAGCGTCCTTCAGGGTTTTTTCAGCGGTATATACTAAGTTTTCAGCTTGGTTTTTAGCCTCAATCAACTCTTTCTTTTTCTTGTCTTCATCGGCGTGGACCTCAGCATCTTTTTTCATCTTTTCAATTTCCTCATCTGACAGGCCAGACGATGCCGTGATAGTAATTTTCTGTTCTTTGCCAGTGGCTTTGTCTTTGGCTGAAACATTCACAATGCCGTTGGCATCAATGTCAAAGGAGACCTCAACTTGTGGAACGCCGCGAGGTGAAGGTGGGATACCATCAAGAATGAAACGACCCAAGGTTTTATTATCATTGGCCATTTCTCTCTCGCCTTGTAGAACATGGATGTCAACCTGGGTTTGATTGTCAGCCGCAGTCGAGAAGACTTGTGATTTTGACGTTGGGATAGTGGTGTTGCGTTCAATAAGTTTGGTATTAACGCCACCCAAGGTCTCAATTCCGAGGGAAAGCGGAGTGACATCCAAAAGCAAAAGATCTTTAACTTCGCCGCCAAGAACCCCACCTTGAATTGCAGCACCAATAGCAACAGCTTCGTCCGGATTAACTGAGTGGTTTGGCTCCTTGCCGAAGAATTTTTTTACGGCCTCAAGAACTGCCGGCATTCTGGTTTGCCCACCAACTAATACAATTTCGTCAATGTCTTTGGCTTCGAGTTTAGCATCATTCAAAACTTTTTCACATGGTTTTAGAGATTTTTCAATCAAGCCGGATACTAACTGTTCAAGCTTAGCCCGAGAAAGATTGATGGCCAAATGTTTCGGGCCAGAAGCGTCAGCAGTCACAAACGGCAAGTTAATTTCAGTTTCATTTGAACTAGAGAGTTCAATTTTTGCTTTTTCGGCTGCTTCCTTTACTCGCTGAATGGCCGCTTTGTCATTATGTAAATCGACTCCCTGATCTTTTTTGAATTCATCGATAATATAATCCATAATTATTTGGTCGAAGTCATCACCGCCTAAGTGAGTGTCACCATTTGTAGCTTTTACCTCAAAGACACCATCACCAAGTTCCAAAATTGTAATATCAAAAGTTCCACCGCCCAAATCGTAGACGGCAATTTTTTCGCTCTTATTTTTATCAAGTCCGTAGGCCAGCGCAGCAGCGGTTGGTTCATTAATTATACGTTTAACTTCAAGACCTGCGATTTTCCCAGCGTCGGTAGTTGCTTGACGCTGAGAATCACTGAAGTATGCCGGGACAGTAATAACCGCTTCGGTAACTTTTTCTCCAAGATATGTTTCAGCATCAGTTTTCAATTTTTGTAAGGTAAATGCTGAAATTTCTTGCGGCGAATATTCTTTACCGTTCATCACAACCCGAATAGAACCGTCAGCAGCTTTTTTTGTGCTGTATGGCATCTTTTTAATATCGTCTTGAGTTTCCTTATCCTCAAATTTTCGGCCAATGAAACGCTTAACAGAAAAAATAGTATTCTCTGAATTAGTAACGGCTTGACGTTTAGCCAGCTGGCCGACTAGTCTTTCCCCTTTTTTGTTTTCCGCAACAACAGATGGACAAGTTCTGCCACCTTCTGAGGTTGAAATAATTTTTGCCTCGCCACCTTCCATTACAGCAACGGCTGAGTTTGTGGTGCCAAGGTCAATTCCGATAATTTTTCCCATGCTATCTCCTTATTTAGTTTTTCTTTCTAATAGATCGGAGCCAGATTTCATCGCGGAACCCCAGTACCAGAACAAGTTCGGTGCGGGGCAGGTTGTGGTGACCCAGCGATGATTATTTCCAGCTCCTGTATATAATGTAAAGTTTCCTTTACATTTTGTCAATACCTTTTAGGCCAAAACGCGACCAAAAAATAAATTACATATAATAGTAAATGATAATTTCTCTTTTGCAGTAAAAAAGATCGGGCAATGTCAACAACGACATCGCCCGTTACACTGATTCGGAGCCAGTCCATTCCCAGATATTGGCGTTTCGGGCGCGCAGAGGATCACCCAGCTCTAATCCGACCTCAAATCGTGCGCGTCTGGAGGGTTACTGCTGGTAGCACCTTTTGGTCATGCCAAATCGGCAACCTCCGAATCTAAGGTATTTATATCAAGAAAGAAAAAAGCAGACAACCGGGGCTGTCTGCCGAACGAAAAGTGCTGGTGCACGGGGCCAGATTCGAACTGGCGACATCTTCCTTGAGAAGGAAACGCTCTAACCAGCTGAGCTACCCATGCACCGCGGACGATCAAGTTGCCAGGTGATCGCCCAGGCCTGTCGCTGGCTCAGGGGTGTGACCAGCAGAAGAATCTGGCGGGACGCTGAGCGCCCCAATTGCCAAGCAAAGCTTGGCGGACTGGATGCACTTCCCTTCGAACACCTTTTAGCCTGGCTTGACCAATTAAGGCAGGCTTTCGAAGAGAACGACAGTCCTGATTGCTCTAAACAATATCTAAAGACTTAATCTTTAGCACTTTTGCAATACTTTGAAGCTTATCAATCGAAAGATTAACTTCACCACGTTCGATCTGAGCGTAATAGCTAGCATTGAGGTCTGCTTTTTCAGCCACCTCTGCCTGGGTAAGTCGAGCTTTTTCTCTAGCCTTTCTGACTTTATCACCCAATCTTTTCCGAGTTGTTTCGTTATTATCGCTCATGATGTTCATATACTAACAAAAAACTATCGAAATATCCATAAGTAATTAAAAATATAATCAAAAGGAGGAATATGCCAGTAATGTCGCCGTCTTATAAAAGACACTTGGAAAATTTGCAAAATGAATTTGATGCGAAGAAATATCATGAATTGCAAAAACTTGATCTTTTTAACGAGAAAACTTTTTACAAAGCTTTTGTTGGAGATATGCTTAATGCCAAAAAAGAGGTTATTATCCATAGCCCGTTTGTCTCGAAATTTAGAACGGATTTTCTCAAACCGACAATCGAAAAATTGATCGACCGGAACATTGACATCTTTATCTTTACCAGACCGATTGAAGAGTACGATCCTACTATGCAACCCCAGATCGAGTGCGCGCTAAAACGCCTTGGAGAGCTTGGTGTCTGCATTTTCTACCCAGGACGATACATTCATCAAAAGGTGGCGATTGTTGACAGAGAAGTCCTATAGGAGGGCAGTTTGAATATTTTATCGCACAGAGCAAGTAACGAAATGATGAGGAGAACGGCTCACAGGGAATCCGCAACACAGGTCATGAACTATATCGGCCTGAATGATCAGATTGCGGCGGCTTATAAGTTGAAATACGAAAAATTGTACAAGGGGTTGATAAATACCTCCAAACAAAGTTTTAAGCTGAAAATGAAGATATTTTTGCTAGGACTGGCAGTTCCGATAATTGTATGGTTGATCGTCGGCTTGGTAAATATAAAACCTGTGCAAATATATACTTCGCTAGCAAATTCGATCATTGCATCATTGCAGCATTAAAACTGTAACCACTCACTGTGTCGTCATTGCGAGGAGGTACGACGAAGCAATCTGATCAAAATAGATTGCCGCGCCTCTCGCTTCACTCGATGACTCGCAATGACAGCGAGTGGTTACTTAAAACTCTTCTTCTTTCAACTTTTCAAATCGCATTTTGGAAAAATATTTCTGGCAATCTTTGTTATTACACCTCGCGAAACAACTTTTTTTGTCAGAAATCAAAATCGACGAGATAACTCCCGTTCGTGCGACTACTTCGCCACATTTATCACAAACCTTATATTTCATAGATACACCTAGATTATCACAAAAATCCGAGCATTGGATACTCGGATTTTCTGCAGAAAAACAGCAGTAATATTTTTTAAGAATATTATTCGTACTTTAGTGCGTCAAGTGCATTGATCTTGACCGCTCGATAAGCAGGGTATAGTCCGGTAGCTAAACCGACTAGAATTGAGAATAATCCGACAATCAATTCAAGAGTCCAAGGTGTGACAAAAAGATTGATAGTATCAGCGCCAGCCCTTGAAGCAAAGACTGACAGCAGAGCATTTATGCCGGTTGCCATTAACAGTCCAAGAATTATGCCGAAGAAACCGCCAAAAGCACCGATCAAGAATGATTCAGTCACAAAGAGTTTGTAGATATCAGCGTTTTGCATTCCAAGAGCTTTAAATAGACCGATCTCTCTAATTCTTTCAAGAAGATTAATTGTCAAAGTGTTGAATGTTCCAAGGGCAGCGACCAAAAGCGCTATCATGCCAAAAATCGCTAAGACTATCCTGAACAGAACGAATACTTGGCTAATCTGATCAACCGTATCTCCGACATATTCAGTCGATAATCCTAAATTTTCTAGTTGCTTGCGAAGTTCCGGAATGCTCTCTTTGGTGTCAGCTTTTAGTTTTAGGGAGATAAATTTATCGGCCCCATTTTTGGCAAGTAGCGAAATCGGCACATAAATGATTGGGCTTTGTTCATCTTTTTCGACTCCAACAATTTTCAGCGGAACTTTTTCGACAGTTTTAACCGAATCAGCATTGTCTGTGCGAATCTCTGCCGGAATAAGTAAATCTAAATCCATCGTTTGACCAATAACTTGATCCTCGTTCTCGCCTAGCAATTTCAAGGCAGCTCGGTTAATCATCGCTTGTCCATCTGCAAGTGGCAGAGAGCCTTTATCAGCACTAATGCTCGCCATTGGCCAGTAATCCTTACCTGCAGCGACAACGACGGTCTCAGCCGAGGTTCCGGTGCCATCACGACCAAGCCTACCGGCAATACTGTCAACTGGAACGACAGTTTGGACATGAGGAAGTGCTTCTGTCTTGTCAATCACGCTCTGATCAATTTTCAAAGTTTTTAAATTTGCCGATGGGATATCTAGAATAGTAAAAGCCTCAAAATTAGTCACCTGGCTTGTCACCAAACGCTCCAAGCCGTATCCCAGCGATACCAAGAAGATAATCGATCCAATACCAATCACAATTCCCAAAGTGGTAATTATTGTTCTGGATTTCTTTACCCATAGATTTTTTAGAGATAGCCGAACAATTACTTTTAATTTCATATCATTTTCTCCAAGTTCTTAAGCTCGCCCTCGAGCTGCGCTCGGAGTTCTCCCTTTTTCTCGGAGACGATTTTACCGTCTATCATGGCGATTGTTTTGCTCGCCAGAGGAAGATAAGCTAGGTTATGGGTAACCATTATCACGGTTCGTTTATAGATTTTATTGAGTTTTTGTAGCAGATCCATGACATAATCAGCGGAGTGCGTATCAAGATTGCCGGTCGGCTCATCGGCGACAATAATTGATGGATTATTAACCAGCGCTCGCGCCAAACCGACCCTCTGTTGTTCACCACCGGAGAGCTGCATCGGCCATTTTTTGGCATACTGGCCCATTTCAACCTCGCCCAGTATTGCTTGTGCCTTAAACACCGAGTCATGGTATCCTGATCCGGTTATCATTAGCGGAACCGCGACATTTTCAACTACATTGAGAGCTTTTGCCCAATACGATTGCTGGTAGACGATACCGAATTTGCTGGAGCGAACCTTGGCGCGTTGAGCCTGATTCAAAGAGCCCATATTCTTTTCATAGAGATAAACATTGCCCTTAGTTGGTGTTTCCAAGCCGACAATGTGATTCAGAAGAGTTGATTTTCCACAACCTGATGGGCCATAAATAACAACAAAATCGCCTTCATTAATACTAACAGTAATGCCTTTTAAGACTTCTGTTTTTGTTGACTTGTCTGCCGAGACAAACTCTTTGAACAAACCATCAATTTTAATAATTTCTTTTTCCATTATTTCCAATTATTCAATTATTTGGGTAAAACATCTTGCTTAAAAAGCCGAGTGATTTTTGCAGTGAATTAACAATAATGTCGACGACTGATTGTTGGATTTTACCGGTAATGGTTGTGGTGTCGTTCGAAGTTCCCATGTTCCCAGCGTTATCATGCGACACGGCCCGAAGGTGATAAATCTTTGATGGCTCAAGTCCGGAAGCAATGACTACATGGCTGGTCGAAAGCGCCATATCCTCTTTGGTTTTGAAATCATAATCAGATCCGCTGATTCCGGTTGAATATTCAATCTGACTTGTTGATGGTTCATCTGTTTGCCACGAAACAACTAATTGCGCTTGTTGAGTTTGACCGAAGCCATTTGATTTTATTTCGACTGCAAGTGATGACAATTTTGGTGGTCGGGTGTCAAGCGGTGTTGTATAGGTGTTGGCATCTGACTCAACTTGATTTCCAAAGTTATCGACGCCTTTTGCTTTTAGAACATAAACCGATTTGTCCTGAAGGTCGGAAACCGTAATTTCGTGCGCTGTCTTATAATCAGCTTGCGAAGCGGTTTGTGCAGATGAGCCGATTGTATAAGAGACTATAGAAGTTGTCGCCACATTGGTATCCCAATTAAATTTCAGTGTCGTTGTCGGAGCGTCTTTAACTGTCTCAAAGCGGAAATTTGAGATCTTCGGCATGGTCAAAGTATTAAATGTATAATCATCCGAAATAAGCTGATTATTATCCGTATCAGTCCCGATTATTTGAAAATGATATGTGGCCGAGTCGTCGAGGCTAGTCAAATTGATTGAGTGGCTAGTAGTTTGCGAACCGGATTTGTCGGAAATATTTCCACCATAGTTTGGAGTTTTTCCATAATTGATTGTCGAGGTGGCAATGGTTGTGGATGTCCAAGAAATTGTTGCGGCGTTCAAAGTGATATTTGAAACTTTTACATCGGAAATTTTCGGTCTTAGTCCGGTCTTAAACGAGTAGACATCGCTTCGTCCCTGGTTACCGTCTGAATCCTCCCACATTGCTTGGTAATAGTAGATCGTCTCAGGGTCAAGGCCAATGACTTCAACTGAGTGCTTTTTGCTCTTCTCCGGTTGACCAAATCCTTTGGCATTTTTCAAATCGTCTTTGCTTTTAGCAAAATAGCCGAAACTTGAACCTTCGCGGTCGGTTTCCCAAGAGATAGTAGCTGAAAATGCCTTTGGCGAAGCAGTTGGGGCCTCTGTTATGGCCGGTGGGTTAGTATAACGACCGGTCGGTGTCAAATTAACTATCGACGAGGCAACTGAATGTTGACCGGCATTGTCTTTCGATTTGACATAGTAATAGTATTTTTGGCTTGTCAGGTCGGTGTCGGCATAAGTACTACCAGCGGTTGTGCCGACCGAGGAATAATTTGAGCCGTCAGTCGAACGATAAATTTCATAGCCGTTAAATCCGGTGCCGGTGTTTGCTGGCGCAATCCACTTTAGAGTTGCAGCAAACAGCGAAGCATCTCGGTTTGAAATATCAAAGATTTGCAAACTCGCCGGTGCGCCTGGCGCGGTGGTATTGGCAGTGAAGGTTGTTTTGGCGCAACCATCGGTGTCGGAGTTACCGGAGATTGCATTACAGGAATCAAATGAATAATTTCCCGCTTCATCTTTGGCAACGATATAGAAGGTATTTTCTCCTTGTTGGGTGGCATATGGTCCGGCTGGAAGTATTCGGTCGGTCACAAACGAAGTATTCGACGGTGTCGGTAGCGCATTTATTGAGTAATAGTAACCCGATATTGTTCCGCTTCCGGTTGACGGCTCATCCCAGGAAAAAGCGAAACTGTTTGAATCAGACGATGACGGTGTGACAGTCAAATTCTTCGGTGCAGTCGGCGCGGTGTTATTGTAATAAAAGTTTGTCTGAACCGGAGTCGGATCGACATTGCCGGCGTTGTCAACGGCACGAAGATAAAAGATATTTGTGCCGGTTCGGTAAGCGACATCACCAAGTTCCAGTGATCCGCCGGTCATTGTTGCCGACCAATCGGAATAAATGCCGTCAGTTGCGCCTGTTTTGTATTGATAACCATAAATGCCACTTCCACCGGTGTCGCTCGCCATATCGGCACCCGAAGTCGGCCAGATGAAAGTAAAGGAATTGGTGCGCGTAAAGCCCGATGGTGAAACCGAAACATATTTTGGTGAATCCGGAGTTGCCGTTTCATATTTATAGGTGAAGATGGTTGAGCCGCTCCCGATATTACCGGCATTGTCTTTTGAGCTAATGCGTAAATAGTAAGTTGAGCCGGAAGCCAAAGAACCGGCGGTATAATTCAATCCTGTTTGGTAACTGCCGGCCGTATGCGGATCAGCAGAATTCGAAGTTCCGAAATAAACATAGTAACCGGCTGTGCCGGAAACCGTATTGGCGTGGCTGCCATCGGTGGCATCCGTGGAGGCGTTAAAAGTAAAATACGGAGCCGCGTAGTTGTGCCAATCGCCGGAGACAATATCGCTTCCACTAGAAGATTGACTTTTGGCAGTTGCCAAAGTCGGATCCGGTGGCGCCATATTATCCTGATCGTATTTGTAAGTGTATACGGTTGCAGCCGTAGAAATATTACCAGCGACATCTTGGGTTTTTATTCGCAAATAATAGCTTTGATTATAGTTAGTCGATAAATCGCTTGCCGTGTAGTTTGTGGTAGTTTGCCAGACACTCGGATCGGCTGAAGCATTTGTACCGAAATAAACATAATAACCGGCAACTCCCGACGGAGTTATCCCGTTTGCATTGTCACTTGGCGCAGTCCACGAAAAGTAAGGTGTTGGATAGTTATACCAAGTCGCCCCGTCAAGTGTCACGCCACTCGAAGTGCTTTTAGCGGTAATTGAGCTTGGATTATTTGGTGGTAAAAGATCTGGATTGTAATCAGGTGATGTAATGCCGGAAAAGTTAATCCAACCCCAGTCTTCGCTCCAGGCATAACCGGAGAAATTTCCTCCTGTAGCTATCACCACATTGGCGCCGGTCGGACTTGCATTAAAATCAATATAGCCGCCGTTTAGCATTTTCGCCTTTCCTGATAAATGTCCGGAAGTGTCAGCGACTACCGGTCCCGAAGGATTGCTATCTGAGCCAAAGCTAATCCAGCCGAGATCGCCACCCCAGGCATAACCGCCCATCTGGCGAGAATAATTATCTATCGTCACATTGCTATGGTAAGTTCCTGCGTCAAAGTAAATTTTTTCGCCAGTGTTAACAATAGTTCCGGTAGTTCCCACAACCGCTACCGCACTGCCGGTAGCCTCAGAGTGCTTACTCGAGAGAAACATACCGCCAGCTACGATAATAAAGCCGCAAAATATTGTGAATGCCGTCCAGCCGATTTGTTTGCGGTAAGGTTTTGCTTTTTTGGTAATCTTTGCGAGCCAACTATTAAATTCTGCCGGACTGGTAGAATCTTGATTTATACTTTGTCTTTTATGATTAACTTTTAGAGAAAATGACAAATGTTTTTTAAAATTACTAAAAACTTCACAAATCTTTTTTGTGATCTGTCGATAATTTCGATTAATTTTGGATATTAGCTTTTTCATCAGATTTTTGCGAAATTAGCCATTTTCTGCCTTAAGCCAAACGCATTGGCCCAAATGCCATGCGCCATATAAGAATCAAAGACTTCCTCTTTTCGCTCCATGTCTTCGGCTATCTCCATTTTTCGGCGCCACTCGCCGACAATTCGTTTTCTTATCAGGGTATAATCGGCGCGAACGATATAGCCGACAAAGTCGATTCCGCTGTTTATTTCCCGAATAAATTGTTTTCCAGGGTGAACCCTTAGCTCTAATTTTTCTCGGGTAAACTCGGTGATTTTATCTCGGCACCTTTCCAGATTTTCGATATTTGTATCCAAAATCAGAAAATCGTCGACATAACGGATATAATATTTAGCTTTCAAAGTGTGCTTCACAAACTGGTCTACTTCATTCATATAGACATTGGCGAAAAATTGACTGGTCAGGTTCCCGATCGGTAATCCCTTGCCTTTGGCGGTTTTAAACAGTGACTTGTCGGCCGGCAGTTTGGCAAACAAGCTTGGCTGGCTCTGAATTTTCGGTTTTGTATCTTTGACGCAATCATGGAAAATAATAATCTCGCTCAGCCACAGAATTTCTGGGTTTTTAACTCGCCTGGCCACTAAAGCGTACAAAATTCGCTGGTCAATGCCGGTAAAAAAGCTTTTAATATCCATTTTGAGGTAAAAGTTTTGGCGTGTCATAACTCTCTCTCTCTCTCTCTCTCTCTCTCTCTCTCTCTCTCTCGAGTTCAGCTGTCATCCTGAGGTTACAGCCGAAGGATCTCTGGCGAATGCCAGTTCCCATATTCATGGGAGATTCCTCGACAAGCTCGGAATGACAAGAACGGTCGAGTTTGTGCACAAACTCTCGAAGTCGAAGCATTGCTCCATGTGTTCCTTTGCCTTTTCTGCAAGCCCAGGAGTCATAAATAAATACTTTCTCGAAAATCGGCGACAAGTAATTGTGCAAAAGGTGATGAACGACGCGGTCTCGAAAGTCGGCGGCGAAAATCTCTCTGATCTTCGGTTTTTCAACTATAAAAGCTATCGACCGCCCTGGTTTGTATGTTCGAGTCTGCAATTGTTTTTCAAGCGTAAGCAAGTTTTCCTCCAAATTCTGGCTGAATTCCATGGCATAAAAACTCATCGATTTTCTTTTGCGACAATCCAAATATGCTTTGTATAAATTTTCGTAGGTGAAATATGTTTCCATTTTTTTCTTGTCATTTGTTTTTCTTGTCATTGCGAGGCTTTGCGAAGCAATCTTTTTTGTGTTTTTTATGGGATTGCCACGCCTGCTGGCTCGCAATGACATACTCATTTTAGGTAGAAAAGGCATCCCCGTTGCCTGACACAGCGAACATTGTTGTTATTGCCCTCTCCATTGTTGTTCGTGTTGCCATTATTCAACTGGACGTTCCACGCGTTAGATCCAACGCTGTTCTCCGTCGCCGACCAGTAGTTGTTGGATGGCTGATGAAATGCTGCCGACTTTTGTTGCTCGGTTTTCTATCTCTGGCAAGCAGAGTAAGAAAACTTGTAATTATTCCTTTTGGAGCGGCAGCCGTAACGGGGCGGTCGCACTCCCGATCATAACCCCGCACAGAGGCGAAGAATACGAGCGGCTCTTGCTATGCCTTTTCTACCTAAAATTTTAATGTGCTTTCGACCAATTCATCCATTTTTCGAACTGTTTCGATATTTCAATCAGTTGCTCAAAAAAGAATTTATAACTTTGTATTTTCATTGTCTTAAGCTCGTGCAGCATTCTGGCTTTAAACTTAATTCTCTCAATGATTACCAACCCCTCCTTTAATTTGTTTGTTTTGTCTTCAAGGTTATTGGCTTCAACAATTATGTCCATCAACTTTGTCAGCAATCCCTCTATTTCCTCGGCTAAGCCGTATTTGTAATCTTTCGGGAATCCTCGTGCCAACCGGAAGAAGTATAAATTTATGTCGTAAACGCTTTTGTAAATTGGAAGGTGGTCATATCTTGCCATAAAAATTTTCGCTCGACCGCCTTCGGCGGAAACAATAATAACTAAATAATCAAATTACCCTGCGTTACCTGACACAGCGAACATTGTAGTTACCGCCCTCTCCAAAGTTGCTCGTGTAGCCATTATTCAACTGGACGCCCCACGCGTAAGATCCAACGCTGCTCTCCGTCGCCGACCAGTAGTTGTAGGATGGCTGAGTCAGATTCCAGTAAGCACCATCAATGAAAGCCTGCATCAGCTCGTTTTGGGTTGGTAAACGCCAGACACCGGCACCGGCAGGGTTGGCACTGCTGTTGCAAAGCTGTGCAGCGGTTTTATTACCGACAGCCACATTGGCTGCGCCGGTAGCGTTCCATGTCCAAGAAGATCCGCCGGAAGCGACAAATTGAATTACTCCGGCATTATTCTTAAGGCATTGGCTCCAAGTTAAACCGGTTAGCGGGTCTTTATTGGTATTTCCGGCCCGATTATCGTCACCGGTTACCGGAGACGAGTTGGTTGTAAAAGTTAAAGAACAGTTGTTGCCGGTCGTGCCACCGTCCGCCGGATCAAGCACATCGGTAGAGCAAGGGCCACCGGAAACTGGCGCATAATTACCGGAAATTTGCGTGCCATCATTTGACCAAGCGACTTTACCACTTTTAACATCGCCGGCTCCGGCAACCGTGCCGGCACCAGTCAAGGGATATGTTGCCGAAGGATATTGACCGGTTAAGCCAACGCCAAAGAGGGTTCCACTTTTGACTGTTCCAACTGAAAGATTCCCTAAATTATATGTGCCGCTGGTTGCGCTGCGCGAACCGTTTGCGGTGAATGTTTTTGTAGATGAAACATCACCAGCCCCAGCCGTCGTGCTCGGTGTCCACTTGGCAGCAGTTTTGATACGGTTCCAATAAGTTCCCCAGTCTGGTGTGTCCGAGTCGGAACCGAAGGTTAAACCCGTAAGATCTGTATAAAGCGTTTTCATGCGTGAAGTTACTCCGGACTCCGGTGTGCTACCGGATTGTTCGGCAAAAACTTTGTAAGTTCCAAAAACTCCGGCGCAAAGTAGCACTGCCACAGCCGCGATGATGAACTTATTCCTTTTTTTCATATTTGCCTCCAATTATAAATTCTTTTTGTCATTGCGAAGTACGAAGCAATCTCATTCCACACAGATTGCCGCGCCTGCTGGCCCGCAATGACAAACCCTAATCCTCGCAATGTAAAACTATAAATATTAAAAAAGACACTCAAAAGAGTGCTTGAATTACCAGTTCTAAATGCAAAAACGGAGAGCTCCTTACTCTCTCTCTCTCTCTCTCTCTCTCTCTCGAGTTCGGAACTTCGAACTCGAGCTAAAGCGCGCTCGTTACAGTTACGTTTAATGTTCCCTCCTCTATATAAAACACAGTCTTTGAAATGATTACTTATAATTATACATCAACTAAACCAATAATACATCATTTATTATTTTGTTGTAAATGCCTAGAAATCAAATTAATAGCAACTGGGATTTTCTTAGGAATTATCGTATCAATTTGGCACTTTAATCGTATCATTTTGATACGAGAAAGAGATTAATTGCTTTGCCCGATTTTCCAGACTCCCTTTTCTCGAAATGCCGCCAGAGTTTGACGTTTTGCCATATTTAGAAGGACATTCAGGGGCTGTTTTGTATTTTTTGCGTACTCAGAAAGTGAAATAATTTTGAGACCTTCTAAATAAGCAATTCTTTTATGTAAAGATTCCAATAGTGCAAGATAGAGAACTTTTTCCATGTCTGCAGTTTTTTTGTTTTCTTTATATTCCTGAAAGGTTTTGTAATATAGATGTTTCTCTTTATCACGAATAATCACAGGTGGAAAGCCAATCTGTAGCAGGAGATAATTAATTAAAACCCTGCCAATTCGGCCATTACCATCGCAAAATGGATGAATATGCTCGAATTCCAAATGAAATTTAGCAATCTTTTCTAGAAAATAAGACATGTGATCGCCGGAATAATCAAGAAGTGCTGATTCAACCATAGTTGCCACATGTTCCGGTGCTGGCGCAATGTGCGTTCCAACTCGGACATATTCTCCGGCAGATCTAAATATACCGGCAATTTTATCATCAATTCCAGCAATCAACATCTTGTGTAAAAACAAGATTAATTCTTCATCCAAATCACGGCTAAGAGTTTTGTCCTTGATATATTCAAAAACTCTAGCTAAATTTTTAGCTTCATAAACTTCTCGAACAGATACTTTGCGCGCAACTTCAAGTTCTAATAAAATCTTTTCAGTTTCCTCAATGGTGAGGGTTGAATTTTCGATAGCATTTGAGTTGTAGACTGATTCCGGAATCTCGGCTTCAGCTAGCATATCCAAAAGAGATCCTTTGCCGATTTTCAAAGTATCATACTGCTTTTTTAAGTCATTAATTTTTTGTTTGATATCTTTATTGATCATGGTTAAATCTTATCATATTAACGATATATTGTCAATACACCGTGAATATAGTCTACTTTGAGTATATATTCACGGTGTTTCTGATTATTCAATGACATTTAGACTAGCTATAGAGGGCTTATTTTCGTTATATGGTGCTATTTATTAACTTTTGCCAAATAATTTGTCACGGTTTCTGAGAGATACTTTTTAACTAATTCGAAACTAATATCATCATCGTGCTTAAAGAGAATTGGTTCTTCCAGAATATCATCAAAATACACTAGGCTTTTAAGGATTAGGTTAACGTCAATTGTAGGAAACTTTTCTTTTGTTAATTTGAAAAGCTCTTCAAGGCTTATTTTGTGAAGAATAAAATACAAATCAACATAATCTTTAAGAACAGATCGGCTTGTAATTGCTGAGAGCTTCATAGCACCAATGTCTTCGAGGGAGGCCATTTTAAAATTATCTTCATCCAACAGTGGATTAATCGGTTTGTATGGAAAAGCAAAGAAGCTAATTTTAATTGTGTCGTCAATGATAAATGTTAGAGTATCTTTTTCTTCCTGAATTTTTGCAATTTGATGATTCTGAAAAATTTGCTCGACTTTTTTGGTCAAGTCTTCAGTAGAAAAAGATTGTTCAGAAAAGAAATCAAAATCAATACTATCTCGATGCCCCAGTTGCAATGCTAGAGCGGTGCCACCGGCAAGATAAAAATCATCTTTGAAAACTTTAAAAAGAGGTAGAATATTTATACGCTTTTGGTCTAGAATATCCCAATAAAATTGTTTATCCATGAAGTACTCTTTCCAGCTTAGAAATGGGTTTGATATTTAAATAAAGCGACCAAAGAGCTAGAGACTTTTTGTTCCATTGACCAGTTGGAATCTGCTCGGCTATTTTTTGTATCTCATCCAAACTATATGTTTCGAACAACCAATCTGTAGCATCTTCGGTGCCGTAATTTAAAACCTGGGCAATAATTAATTTTTTGTGTAATTCTAAATCGATCTTATTGATGTCATAAGACCAGAGAACATTTGCAACAGATTTTGGAATTTTTTCGTTGGTTGTCATACCTAAAAATTACTTGTCTAACAGATATATTATAGCATATTTGGGGCTATTTATATAGGGGAAAATGATATTAATCCTATTCCCAAATCTCTCCGGTAATACCATTTACTTTGATCTTGTCGATAGTCGTAAATTGTATACGAAGATCGCTCGGGTTGTCCTCGTCTTCTAAAAGTCCTTTGGTCATTCGTTTGGCATAGATCATGGTGGCTAGAGTCGGGCAAACAATCATGATAATCGGGAAGGTCTTGGAAATTTCATCCCATTCGTAGCCATTGTAAAGCTCTATAAAATTTTTGACTTGGCGCCTGATCGAATAACGAGGCAGAGTCGGCGCAATTATCGCAAAAAGAAAATATTCCGATATTGTCCGTTTGCTGGCTTTCTTTTTCTTGAGTCTTTTAACCACCGGATCCACTTTATATTCAGTCAAAAAGTTAAAACGATACTCGGAATTAGCCAGGTCCGTTGCGGTAGCAATCAAATAGGAGAGTTCATTTTCTTCACTAGACTCTCGGCTTCTGTTTGCCGCAATTTTCAAACCCAAAGCAATCTCCCCGACGAGCTGGCATTTTTCGATAAAATCGGTTGAGCGGTCTTTAAGCCTATAAAACTTTCTTAGAACCTCGATCGAGCAATCATCTTGAGTTTTTAAGAATCTGATTCCATTTAATCCCAGGTAATAGATCGCCGGTTTGGTATTTTCTCCAAACTTATTTGAATAGATTCGATTAAGGTATTCTTTTTGTGTTAGGTCTTTTAACCAGTCGTTGATTCTTTTGTGATATTTATGATTGAGGAATGCTTGAATTTGTTTTCGATCTAAGAATTTGTATTTGTATAGTAGTTTGAGTATTTCTTGTTGTTTTGTAGTTATTTTGTTGGTCATTGTTTTGAATTAGTTGTTTATTTAATTTGCAATTTACCATTACTACCTACACCGACCAAACCTATATTTGTAAAGGTAAGTGATACAAGTCGCATATCTTTTAAGGCTAAATTAAACATATTTCAGTATCAGTTCACTGATACAATTAAATACCTGATTATTCGGCTTGTCAACAGTCTTATTTAAACTTTTACCCTCTTGACATTGTGAATATAACAATAGTATACTATGAATATAATCACAATAAGGAGGGTATACGGGGACTTCTCATCTTCAATTGATAGGCCAGAAAAACACCTTGTTTTCTACGGTGGAAATCAATCCCTCTGCCCATATTAAAGCTGAGAGGCCAAGGCCAGAAGCCTTAATTGCTACACATAGCAAAACCTTTGAGAGTGCCTTGAGCAGGATCTTCCCTGGCAAACAAGAGGAAACCAGGATCCAAAAGGCGCGCCTAATTATGGGAGATGATGTCAAAGATTTATCGGATGAAGATTTAGAGGTTTTCCTTACCGAGTTTCAATATCTGATCGACTGCTGGTTAGACGAATACGAAAAACAAGTTTTCAATAACAAAACATTAAGAGAATTAATTTAATAAAGGAGGGATGAATGGACTTTCCATCACCAATCAAAGGGGAGCAATCAGAAAAAGCGGTCGTTTATATTCGAGTATCGACCGAAGAGCAAGTCGAAAACTATTCGCTAGGCACTCAAGAAGAGATTTGCAGAAAAGAAGCCGATAAACGAAAGCTCGAGGTTGTGAAGGTTTTTCGCGAAGAGGGACGTTCCGCAAAGACGATTACCGGACGACCTACACTAATTGAAATGCTCGAGTATTGCCGAAAACACAAAAGAGAAATCAGTTCGGTTATTGTTTACCGACTGGATCGAGTTTCCCGTCAAACATCTGATTATTTGGTGATTAGAAGAAAACTGGTGGAATGCGAAATAGAACTAATTTCAGCCACAGAGCCAACCGGCAACAGCCCGACAGAAAAGTTTGTTGAAACTATGTTGGCCGGCTTTGCCCAGATGGATAACGATATTCGAAGCGAACGAGCCAAAAATGGGCTTAGAGCCAGATTCCAGGCTGGCTTAACCAGTTATGTAACGATGGGCTATGATAATAAAAGTGGCTATACAACAAAAAATCCCGAAACATTTGATAAGCTTCAAGCTTCTTGGCATTTATTTTCCACAGGCACGAAAACACTGCGAAATATTGCCAATATTCTAACTGAACAAGGAATTGCCCAAAGACATAAAGGCGGGCGTATGCTCCCACAGCAGGTTAACAGAATGTTTCGCAATAAATTCTATGCCGGTTATGTCATCTCTAAAAAATATGGGCAAGAAGTCCAAGGCCAGCATCCACCAATGGTTACCGAGGAATTATTCTACAAAGTCCAAGCGATTCTAGATGGTAGAAACCACAACATCTCAAGGCCGCTAGCAAAGCGCCATCGAGACAACCCGAATTTTCCCCTGCGCCGTATCGTCAAATGCGAAATTTGCGGTACTTCTTTTACTGGAGGGAAAAGCAAAGGCAAGCGCGAATACTATGGCTATTACTTTTGCCGAAACAGATGCAAAGAATCGAATGTCGCTTCGGAAAAGATAACCCATGATACCACCGACTATTTGGGTAAAATATCCCTAACAGAAAAAACCGCCAAATTGTTTAACGCTTTTCTGCGAAGAACTTATTTTAGCAGGGCTAAAACCCTACAAAAAAGACGAGAGCAGGCCGATGACGAGCTAAAAAAGTCATATGAAACACGCCAGGCATTAATCGATAAGAATCTGACCGGCATATACTCCGACGAGATCTTTAAGGAACAAAACAATATGTTAGAGGCAAAAATAAAGAGTATTCAATTCACTAAAAACGATGAATTACTTGATAAATATGCTCTTGGGCCGATTACTCAATTTGTTGAAACCAAGCTAACCGATCTGCCGAAAACCTTTGAGACATCTATAAAAAAAGATCCTGAACCGGATCTCGGACAGATCAGAATGCTCCTGTGTTCGATATTCCCCTCTGGAATGCCATATGGCCGAAATGGCTATTCGAACACAGAAATCAGCCCATTTTTCAGAGCGATTTTGGACTTGCAGCCCAAGAATTCTAATCTTGTCTCGTTTGGCGGAGAGAGTGTGATTCGAACACACGAGGATAGGTATCCATGGGTTTACCACCCATTCCCTTTGACCACTCGGGCATCTCTCCGCTTAAGACTTACAGCGAGCCGTGCCGGAGCCCAACCCGACAATCATCTCCCCGTGACGTCGTGTCACAGCCTTGATGACATCAAACATTGATCAGCTCGCAAACATCTGGAGCGGGCGACCGGATTAGTACCGGCAACCAAATGCAACCCTGTCCTTACTGCTTTGTTGTTGCTAGCAGCAGTCGACTCAGCGGCATCCGCTCGACGCCCGCTCTCCGAAAAATGTGCGGCGCCGGTTCCCAGACCGAGCCTGGGTTTCCGATCCGGGTCGGCGCCGCGAAACTTGTCAAGATTTGGTCGGGGCGACCAGATTTGAACTGGTGACCTTACGGGCTGCCAGGAATGAGTTTTAGCTCCTTTGCCAAGGGAAACTCAAACCGGCAGTGGACCGCACGAGCTACCAACTGCTCCACGCCCCGACCGCGAAATGCGACAAAGAATAATATAGCAGATACAGTTTTTTCTGTCAATAGTTTTGTGTTTCGTCATTGCGAGGAGCGATTAAGCAACGTGGCAATCTTTTAAATAGAGCTTGCCACGCCTCAGCCGATGGCTGATGGCTCGCAATGACAATCTTAAAGCGATTTGATTTCTGCGACATTTTTTGCTAAGTTAGGTATAGAAATTTGGGGTTTCTTTTTTTATTACTGTCATCCCCGACCTGATCGGGGATCCACTAATAGTAGATTCCCGCCTGCGCGGGAATGACATAACCTTAAGGAGTAGAAAAATGGCAATCGATGCAAAAAAGATGGTGTACTTCTTCGGCGGGAAAAAGGCCGAAGGAAACGGCAAAATGAAAGATCTCTTGGGTGGCAAAGGTGCAAACCTGGCCGAAATGGTTAACTCTGGTGTCCCAGTTCCTCCAGGCTTTACTATTACCACAAAAGTTTGCAACCACTTTTCAGACAATAAGGGCAAGATGCCTGCTAGGTTCGACAAAGAATATACTGAGGCTATCGCAAAGATGGAAAAAGCCGTTGATAAAAAATTCGGCGACCTAGAGAATCCACTTTTAGTTTCCGTTCGTTCCGGCGCCAAATTCTCGATGCCAGGAATGATGGATACCATTCTAAACTTAGGCCTTAATGACAAAACTGTTGCAGCTCTGGCTGCAAAATCTGGCAACCGCCGATTTGCCCTAGACGCTTACAGAAGATTTATTCAAATGTTCTCTGGAGTTGTGCTAGAAATCGACAAAGATCTATTTGAAGAAATTTTGGATTACGTTAAAGTTGAAGCCAAAGTTAAATTGGACACAGAGCTAAAAGAAGATGATCTAGAAATCGTGATCAAAAAATATAAAGATTTAGTTAAAAAGCAAATAGGAAAAGAATTTCCAACCGATCCTATGACTCAGTTGGCTATGGCCAGAGACGCGGTTTTTAAAAGCTGGAACAATCCACGAGCTTTCACTTACAGACGAATGAATAAGATTGCCGATGATTTAGGCACTGCCGTTAATGTCCAGGCAATGGTTTTTGGCAATATGGGCAGTGACTCAGCAACTGGTGTTGGTTTTACTAGAAACCCTTCAACTGGAGTTAATGAATTTTACGGCGAGTACCTAACCAACGCCCAAGGAGAAGACGTAGTGGCCGGAATTCGCACACCAAAACCAATTATAGAATTGAAGAAAGAAATGCCTGCGGCTTTCAAAGAGCTCAAAGATATTACTGACAACCTAGAAAAACACTACCGTGATATTCAAGACTTTGAATTTACTATTGAGCAAGGCGTACTTTATATGTTGCAAACTCGCGTCGGCAAACGAACAGCCCACGCTGCAATCAAAATTGCTGTTGATATGGTTAAAGAGGGCATGATTACCAAAGAAGAAGCAATTATGAGAGTTGAGCCAGAAGGCTTGAACCAACTGCTCCACCCGGTTTTTGATGCCAAAGTGAGTTATGATGCTGTTGCCACTGGACTCCCAGCATCCCCTGGCGCTGCCGTTGGCAAAGTAGTATTTACTTCTGAAGACGCAGTTAAAAAAGCGGACGAAAAAGTTATTTTGGTTCGAACTGAAACTTGTCCGGATGATATTTCCGGAATGGAAGTTGCACAAGGAATTCTAACTGCCAGAGGTGGAATGACCTCACACGCCGCCGTAGTCGCTCGTGGCATGGGTAAATGCTGCGTTGCCGGCTGTGAAGATATTAAGGTAGATGAAAAAGCTGGCAAATTAATCATCGCTGGAAAAACTATTAAAGAAGGCGACTATATTTCTATTAACGGTTCAACCGGTGAAGTTATTCTTGGCCAGGTTCCAACAATCGAGCCAACACTTTCTGGCGACTTTGGAACACTCATGAGCTGGGTTAACAAAACTCGCCGCCTGGGAGTTCGTTCCAACGCCGATATTCCACGAGATGCAAAAACCGCTGCCGGTTTCGGTGCTGAAGGAATTGGTCTTTGCCGAACTGAGCACATGTTCTTTGATGCTGCCAGATTGCCTCTAATGCAAAAAATGATTCTAGTTGATACCGAAGAAGACAGGCGCAAGGCGTTAGAAAAACTTTTGCCTTTCCAAAAAGAAGACTTCAAAGGATTATTTGAAGAAATGAAAGGCTACTCTGTCACCGTTCGTCTGCTTGACCCACCACTTCATGAATTTTTGCCAAAGACCAAAGAGGAAGCCAAAGAGCTTTCAAAGAAAATTGGCATTGACGAAAAAATTATTTGGAGCAAAACGCAGGACTTGCATGAATTCAACCCAATGCTTGGTCATCGCGGTTGCCGTTTGGGAATTACCTATCCGGAAATCACCGAAATGCAAACTAAGGCGATCATTTCCGCCGCTTGCGAACTTTTGAAAAAGAAAAATGTCAAAGTAGTGCCAGAAATTATGGTGCCACTAGTTGGGAATGTTTCTGAGTTCAAAGATCAAAAAGATATTATCGACGCTACCGCTGCCGAGACAATGAAAGAGTATGGCGTTAAAGTCAAATACATGGTTGGTACCATGATCGAAGTTCCACGAGCCGCCGTTACCGCCGATGAAATAGCCGAGGTAGCCGACTTCTTCTCCTTTGGAACTAATGACCTGACACAGATGACCTTGGGTTTCTCCCGCGATGATGCCGGCAAGTTCATTAAAGTTTACATGGACAAAAAGATCTTTGCCTCCGATCCATTCCAAACACTAGACCAAGAAGGCGTTGGCCAGTTGGTGAAAATGGGCATTGAAAAAGGCCGAAGCGTCAAAGAAAAACTAAAGATTGGTATATGCGGCGAACATGGTGGAGACCCGGATTCAGTTAAGTTCTGCCACCGCGCCGGCATGGATTATGTTTCCTGCTCACCATACCGCGTACCAATCGCTTGTCTTGCCGCCGCCCAAGCAGTGGTTGAAGAGAGTGATGGGACCAGCTACACAAACAAATAGCTCTGGCTAATGTAAAAAATACCACTGAATTAAACCGGTGGTATTTTTTATGTCTTTATTCAGATTTATTGCAGCACTTTGTAATCTCACTGATGATTTCATCCAATCGATGCTCAGCTTTAATATAATATTTGTCTACTCCAAGTTGCATATAATGTTTAACTTTATCTGGCGATGCAGTGTTGGAAACTACAAAGATTGGAATATTTTTCCATTCATCACTCTTTTTAATTTGAGCAACAAAGTCCAATCCATCTTCCTTACCAAAAAGATAATGATCAAGCCAAATAATGTCAACTTCAACTTTATCTTTCAATAAATTCAATCCCTGCTCAACGCTTCTGGCAGAAACAACCTGAAAACCAGTAGTTTTCAGCTTAGTTGAAATTGCCTCAATCAATGGTTGTTCATCTTCCATTACTAAAACTTTTGTATCCGACATATTTTTCTCCAAAATTATTACGATTTTACTTCGCGGCAACGTAAATTAAATAAACAATCGCCAAAAAAGCTAAGGAAAGAACAAAAAATGTTGTCCCCAGAAAAATTGCGACTGGGGTAACATCATCTTTGGTTGTGGTTGTTTGCTCCATAATAAATATATTAATTATTCAATTCTTTTATCACCTTCTTTTGCTTTCATGCCAGAAAGTGGCAAGGCAACATGGAAGGTAGTGCCTTTATTTTCGGCTGAATCGAAACTAATCTTTCCACCTGAATTATCTACGATTGATTTTACAATGTAAAGCCCGAGACCTGTTCCCTCGGTATCTTTTTCCCGAACATTGTCAGCACGGAAAAGTTTGGAGAAAATTTTATCTTGCTGATCTTTTGGAATTCCGTAGCCAGAGTCTTTAACATTAATTAAAATATTTTTATCTTTTAGCGAAATATTCGACTCAACGCTACCACCATCTGGTGTATACTTTACAGCATTGGATAATAAATTTTGCAAAACAATTCTAACTAATTTTGGATCGGCAGAGAACTTTGGAATTTTTTCATAATTCTCTTTAATTTTTAATTTCTTGGTTTTAATTTGCGGAGTCAATTCCTCAATAACACTCTTGGAGATTTCCACGACATCCGTTGGTTCAGGCTCAACAGAAAAAGTGCCAAGTTCAATTCGCGAAACATTGAGTAGCGAATTAACCAAATCAACCATTCGCTGATTCCCAGCGTAAATTTTCTCAACAAATTCAGTTTGTTGTTTTGTCAACTTCCCAGCGTCACCAGCCAAGAGCATTTCTGCAAACCAATTGACGGATGATAGTGGGGTTCGCAGCTGATGAGAAGCAAGTGAAACAAACTCAGTTTTTGCTTTATCAATTTCCCGCTCATGCGTAACATCGCGAAATACTACAACACAACCAATAATACTTCCATCCCTATCTTTGAGCGGTGCCGCGCTATCTGCAACAGCAATTTTTTCTCCTGCCTTTTGGGTAATTTGGGTATGGTTTGCCATCTCCTGAACTTCTCCCGTAGTCATAGCCTTTGACATAAATTCATCATTGACTTTGCCAGTATCTTCAAAAGAAAATTTTAAAACATCCGAATATTTTTTACCCATTGATTCCTCAACCGAATATCCCGATAGTTTTGCGGCCACGGAGTTAAAAACGATAATATTTAAGTCTTTGTCGACAACAAACACACCGTCGCCAATGCTATGTAGTATTGCATCAATTTTATCTTTTTCATGGCCGACCTTGTCTTTCTCGTCTTCAACATCTTCCAAAATATTCAAAACCGCCTTTTGCTGGTCTTCCATAAAAGCCGACTTTTCAGTAATCTCATGTGTTTGCTCCTCAACTTTTCTATCAACCTCAGCCCTAGAGGCAATAACAGCTTTAATCATTGCATCAAACGATTGTGAGAGCTGACCAATTTCATCATTTGAATTAATTATTACATTTTGGCTCAAGTCCCCTGCGGCAATCTTCTCGGCACTAAATTTCAACTCCTCAATTGGTTTTGTAATTCTTGTAGAAAAGTAATATCCAACAATATAAAATATTACGACCGAACCAAGAAGCAACAAGATAAACAATTGAATTTCAGAATTCGTAGAAGCTAGTGCTGTTGACTCCTTCTCTGCAACAATAACACACCAATTAGTTTCCTTTATTGGTAAATATGAGGCAATAACTGTGGTATTTACAATACTTTTTCCAACAATTATTTGGGGCAAGTAGCTACTTTTGTTTTTAGCAATTTCTGCAAGACAAGCTTTTGGCGGATCAGCGTCAAGCTTTGTTTTCAATATTTCTCCATTATCATATTCAGCTAGCTGAGATATTAAATATCCGGAGCTATTCATAACAAATATTCTATCTACCGCTTCAGATTTTCCACTATCCACAAGACCAGCGAAGAATTTGTGAATATCCACTCGGGCAGCAATAACACCGAATGTTTTTCCGCTGTCGGTCACTGGTACCGATATAGCCATTGAATGTTCCTTCGAAACATCAGAGTAATAGACATCTTTAATATGAGTATTCTTAATCCCTTGGATAAAAATTTCATCTGATGATTTATCTTGGCCAATAGACTCCAGACTGCTGGAAGCTACCTCTTTGCCTGTTGAGTCTATTAAAAATACCTCTTGAAAATCAAGAGAATTTGATTTTATATTGATAAGCTTTTTCTGAACCTCATTGAAAATTTCTGAATTTGTCGCTTGGTTCGGGTTTTTAAGATAGTCAACAAAAGCTTGGGAAGTTTTTGCCATAAGCTCAACTGTGTTTTTTTGCTCACTAAGCTTCATAGTAACATGAGTGACATTACTTTCAGCTAAAGTATTAATTCTTAAATCAATTTCTGAACGCAAGTACTTTTCTGATGCGGCAATTACAATATAGGTAGATGCGATCGATAAAATAATAAATGAAAATCCAAAAGTTAATATTATTCTCGGTCTAATTCTACTAAAACTTTTTGGCGCCGCACCAAACAATGATTCAGTTTCTGATTTTGAGCCTACCTTGTTTGTTGCAATTCCAAAAAACAAAACTACTAAGCTTGAAATTGATAATAAATAATACATAACCTGACTTTTCTCGGCTAATACCCCAGCAGTTGCGACAAGGATTAGGTAAGCGATGAAATACAATATTCCACTTTGCCTAAATTTTATATAGCTCCAAATTATTAGGGTTAAAATTACAACTGAAGCCATCTCAACTATTCTAGATGTCACTTCATATGATGGAATTTGCATAATATAAAGAACTTCAAGCAAGGCAGAAGCAATAACCAGCAATATTAGTACGCTTTTCTTGTCTTTGCAATGGTTAAGTATGGCAACAAACATAACAAGTATCGACAAAATCATTACCATTTCTCCGCCCCGGAAAATGTTGTAGAGCCAAGTAATATTTGGCATAAATTTAAACAACATCTCGGAGATTGTCGAAATTACTGTGGCAGCAATCCCGACATTCAAAATTGGGATTAAGTAATTCTTTGTGCTAGAGGTTTTTGCATATAAAAATATAAAAAGTCCGAGCGCTACTGTTGCCTGCAATATTAAAAGGAGTGTAATTGTCATTATTTTAATTTTTTACTTTTAATCTCTCGCTTCATATCTGCAATTTCTTTTTTCAACTCAATCATTTTAAGTTCACGGCCAGTCATGTATTTATTTAGTTTCTCGAGATCTGCTGTTCGTTCTTTAATTTTTTCTTCAGTATTTTCTATAGAATTTTTTAGGGACGCTGTCATTTTATTGAAATCGACTGCAAATGAGCCAATTTCATCCTTGCTATTAATGCTAACATTTGTTTCTAGTTTTCCACTTGTGATTTCTTTAGCTGCAACTTTAAACATGCCAAGTGGAACCATAAAGGTTTTGACTATGAGAGAAAGGATGAAGATCATAGCAAAGAAAAAGAGTGCAACAAATCCCATCATGCCCCATTTTTGAAAAACCATTAGACTGGCTAAATAATCTTTAGCTTCATCAATAGATTTGGTTGACGTCGCTGAGGCAGAATCAAGTTCTGATCCTCTTCTGGCAAGATATTTCTCAATTCCAGCCGCATAAATATCTTTTTGTTTGGTGTACTCCTCGCCATCCAATATTTTTTGGGCTTCTGCTAAATCATTTTTTTCTATTAAAGCGAAGGCTTCAGTTTCAAGATTAAATAAAGCATCATTGGCCCCAGAAATGCTTTCAAAAATTGCCCTGTCTTCTGGATTTGCTTCAATTGCCTCCTCGATTCTCAAAAACAGCTTGGGAAGATATTTATCGTAGCGAGTTTTCCATTTTATGTCGCCTGTGAAAGCGTAGTTCCTAATTGACTGAGTCAGGACTTCGTCGTCATATCGTATCAGTTGGGCTGTGACATCGAGCTTAGAATTTTTCTGAACGTCTTCGATTGCTTTAGGCAAATTTTTTTTCAAATAATCTTCTATCGTCGTCGTACCCCGAATTGAGAAATATCCAAAAAATCCAAAGATTAGAAAGATGGCACCGAAATATATTATAAATCTTTTTTTAATTGTCATTTAACTTCCTTTATAATTTCCAAAATATCTTGGACAATCTTCATGTGTCGCTCTTCGTCATCGTGAATTCCCTGAATAACCTCTTTTTCATGGGCAGTTTCTTTTTCTAACAGAAGTTCCTGATAATAATCATGAGCTTTTTTTTCGATCGAAAATAACTCTTCGAATGACTGGACTAATTTTTCCTTGCTTTGGCTCATGATAAATCCCTTAGCGCTTGTTCGTGCCGTTTACTATCTGATAGCAAAACTTGCAGTTTGGTAATTATTAACTCTTTTTGATCTCTTTTTAGATCTGACGCTTGAATCATTTTCTCATATTCATTTTCCAGAGACTCAACAACGCTTTCTTCTAGTTTAATGCCGTCAGAGTACCTGCTATCAACTACCGTTTGTGGAATATTTTTACCCTGTTTCAATTCTTCAATTTCTTTTTTCAGCTCAATCATTTTCAATTCTCGACCGATCATTAACTTATTCATTTTCTCTAACTCCCCAACTTTCTCGTCAACATTCGCTGGAACTGAAATATCTTTCAGATTAGATTTTTTTCTTTTCAATAAACCTTTGCGCAAAGATTCCAAAGAAGAGGCGAGTTTTGACAACTCGTCTCCGCCTTTGGATTGGATAACTCTTTTTTCCAAATTGCCTCTTGCAATTCTATTTGTAGAAACCACCAAGCTATCCAATCTTTTTTTTGAAACTAGTACTTCGCCTGCCCCTCCAGCCATATATACCCTATTGTTATCTTGTTACACTAATCGTTTTGCTATTTTCTGCGCTTGGCGCCGCCACTGTAATTCTGTTGTTGGCAGTTTTTAAGATTGTATATCCTGCGCTATTCACCGTTCCACCAGTTGGATCTTTTGGAATAGAGGTTAAATATTTTTCGCTGGCTGTCAAAACACCAAGATCAATTAAACCAGTGCAAGTTCCGCCAGTTGCACAAACAGCCGTCGGTGTTGTTGTGATTGTTGCCGGAATTGTCCCATTAGTATCGACTGCATACTGATAGGCAGCATTTAGAATTGTATTTACGTCGGTCTCACGTTGTGCATTTCGCGAATCAGCAAGTTGTTTTGCTGGGTTAATAGCAATAATAACGATTGCTGCCAAAATTGCGATGATAGCGATGACCAAAAGAATTTCAAGCAGTGTGAAACCTTTTTTTGTTTTACATTTTTTTACACAACCCATAATCTCCTCCTATTAAAAATACTAATTATTTTGTCACACTAACTGTTTTACCTTGCTCAGCACTTGGCGCACAAACCGTAATTCTGTTATTAGCGCTTTTGGAGATGTAATAACCGGTGCCATCAGTTGATGATGTTGTAGGATCAATTGGCAGTGATGTAACGTATTTCTGAGCTGTGGTCAAAACAGAAAGATCAACTCCAGCCGAACAGGTGCCAGTTGCGGTGGCTTTGCAGATTTGGTTAGCAGCAACAAGAGCACAAGAACCAGTCGGGATAGTTGGCATTGATCCACTGTTGTCGATAGCATACTGATAAGTAGCGTTTAACACTGTCTCAACGTCTGTTTGACGCTGTGCATTTCGCGAATCAGCAAGTTGTTTTGCTGGGTTAATAGCAATAATAACGATTGCTGCCAAAATTGCGATGATAGCGATGACCAAAAGAATTTCAAGCAGTGTGAAACCTTTTTTTGTTTTAAATCTCATAATCCCCTCCATTTATTTAACTATTTAAACTATTATATCAGAAATCTGCCACCTCTTGCCAAGAGGAGATAATAATCTTTGGCGAAATTTGGCTAATGGTAACTTTAACTTTTCTGACCACACCATTGATTGTACCGCTGGAGTCAATTGTTCGAATCTGACCAACGCCAGCTGTTACAGTCGAGGTGCAGCTATCGCCGTTGATTGTTAAATTATTAGTACCGGAGTAAGCGGTGTTATCTCTGATTCGCTGAAGTGCATCTTCGGCACAAGCATCTGCTAGTGATTTGCCAATGTCAGATTGGGATAACGCCAACGAAGAACGAGAGTAAGATAATCCAAGAAAAAGCATTGAAGTTGCTACAACTAAACCTACGGCAGAAACAACAAGGACACCTATTAATGTAACGTATCCTGGTTTGGTTTCGACCAGAGGCCGACCAGCCTTGGGCTGGTGTATCTTGTAATAAATATTATTCATCTTAAACTAGCTGCCCCAGTAAAAGTTTTTGAAAAATCATATTCATTGCGACCAGAATTATTAATATAGCTGACTGTAAAAGATACCTTTATTACCCCCTTGGTCGACGCAGCAGAGAGGTTTTGGAAGTTAAGTGCTGTGATTGCAACCTTTGGGGTCGTTAAGTTAACTGGAGCAAGCGCGTCTTCTGAAACTCTAATGGTGCCAGTTGTTAAATCAAAAACCGTTGGGTTTTTTGCCGGTGTAGTTGACGTCAATGTGATAGCTGCGGCCGAAGTACCAACGGCAGGGGAGGCAATACTACTTGAATTGCGAATGGCCTGCGTAATCTGTTCCATGGCGATTGTTCCCTGCTGTTCGACTTCAGCGATAGTCTGATTTTTTACTCTGGAACGCAAAGTTTCAAAATAAAAAACTGAAACTGAAAGTAAAATAATGCCAGTTAGTGAGATATACAACAACAATTCAATTAAAGTGAATCCTTTTTGATTTAAATTTTCTGATTTTGAGTTACAATTTTGCATTTTAACTTTCGAATTTTGAGTTTTTAAAAAATGTCCCAAGCGAAATCATAATAATAATCCTCAGGCGAGGCGCCAGATGAAACATGATTATTGAAACCCCAGGCGTCAGCAGATCCATAGACTGCATGGGCTGTTCCATTCCAAACAATTGAAGACAGCGATCTATTCTGCTCGCCCAAAAGTATCATTAGATCATTAGTCGTTGGATTTGCTATGGTCCGTACGGTTTTTAAGTTTGAACCAAGATTATTGATTGTAGTGGCAGCGGCATCAAAGGTATTTGTTGTTGGATTATACTTTTTTATTTGTGGTGTCACACTTTGATTAGCGTAAAGGGCAATTGCATTTACTCCCGCCATTTCGTAGCCGACATCATAGGCTTTTTGAATATCGGCATCAGCTAAAGTCGCAACAATTTGATTAGTTGGATTTGTTAAAGTTGGAGTAATGTCTGCCCGATAGCAAATTACTTGTGGTACCGTGTTTTGACTACAAACCAGGAACTCATTACTACTCGGTCTAGCCATCACTCTCATAGCAGCTAACCTGGTAGGAGATGATCCTTGATTCGCCCCGTTCGTGGTATTACTCCAGCTTCCGCCTCCTGTACCGTTAGCAGTGAAAACTTTGTAGCGGATTGAGCGATCATTTTGATTATTGCTAAAAGCCATTAGGCCCTTAGTTGGGGAAAGCGGGCTCCAATCAAAATCAATTAATCGTTTTGTAGCAACCGGCGCCTGAGTCGAGTGCTCAGAGTGAGCAGTCCAGTCGGCTGTCGTGTAGCCTGTGCCATCATAGTATTGGGAGTTTGTGTCAGATTGATTGTCGAATACTATTGCCATAATCTCGCTAGTTCCAGGCCGGACTTTCATTACAATGTAGACAGGTACGCCACCAGAAATTTGGGCCGAAACTGCGGAACCCCAAACTGAACCGTTCCAAACTCGAAATTTTGGCGTTGTAGTGTTATCGGAGTACATGGTGACAAAATCACCATTTGCCAAATAAACCCCATCGAAATTCTGAACATCCAAAAAGGTGATCGCTGGAATTGTCGAAATTAATGTCGGTGTATTCCAAGTAGTTCCGTTCCAAACTTGAGAATAGATGTATTGATTAACTCCATTGTAGTGCCGGGAAATTAGAATTTTTTCATTTCTAGTAGTCGAAGAGTAAAGTTTGGCTGCTCGCATGACCTTGTTGGTTGTTGCACCGTCGACATCAGAAGTCGCGGCGGCGGCACTCCAAGTGTTAGTATTGGCATCAAAAATTTTGTACTCCATGGCATCTGTCGTAGTACCACCATTACTGTAAACGAGCATGCCGCCTTTATTGACCGAAACTGTTGTTGACCAGTTAGCTAAGTAAGTTGTAAGGGCAATTGATCCAGAGCGTTGCAAATTTTGTACCCAAGTGACAGTTGAGGTAATTTTTTTACGTTTCGAATCAACCGTAGAGATATTAATCGCTCTAGAAAAAATGTCAGTTACGTCTGGTGTTGAAACTGGCACAAGAGAATATGTCGTGCCTGAGACCGCTAAACTATAATTGCCGTCAGACAAATTAGCCCAGGCGTTGTCACGAATATTTCGCACCGCCTCTAGGCCCTCCTTGGCTACAAAGTGGGCACGGTCGCGTTTGCCAGCCAATGCAGTGCTCTCTCTGCCATATATATAAGCGCCAGAAAAAGCTGTTACAACCAGAGAGAAAAGAGCGGCGGCCAAAAGCGCTTCAACTATACTATATGATTTTCTAGTTTTTAGTAGATATTTTTTCATTAAAAATCTGCCACGCCTTTAGCGTTTATTGTGATAGTCCTTGAATCGTTTTGCACCGAAGTCATTGTTAAAGATGGAGTTGAATTTGGAACACCAGTCATTTTTGCAAAATAAATTTCAGTCGGTGCCGACAATGTCATGTTGGTTGGAAATGTTGTTATTTCATCATAGGTCGCGTCACGGCCAACATAGGTTGTGCCTTTATACAATGTAATATTGCCTGGATCAATTCGAACACCCCACGATGAATCACCCTGAGACGAGATTGATAATACCTGTGACCGACGAAGTGCCTGCTCAAAACTCTGGGCAGCAACATCCAAATCGTTTTTATTTTGTGATCGCAAATAAAGAGGAACCGAAAATCCAGCGATCACCGTAATTGTTGCGACCGAGAGCAAAACTTCAATTAAAGTGAAACCGGTTCTTTTCTTCATACTATTGAATAGCGCTATTCATGCCGCCAACCAAACCGTAAATCGGCATAATTACTGAAAGTGCGACAAATAGGACTCCGAGCCAAACAATAACCAGAAATACGGGTTCCAAAATTGTTGCTAGGTTTTTTGCTGAGACATCAGCTTTTTCCTCGTACATTTGACCAATTCGGATTAATGTTTCTGACAAACTTCCAGACTGCTCGCTAACTATTATCATTTGTTGAATTGTTTTCGGCATTAACTTTGCACTTCCTTTGTAACTTGCAAAGCTTTTCTGGAAACTGTTTCCCTCACTGATAGTTTTTGAAACTGCTGTGTAGAACTTGGTGTACGCTGTAATTGTTGAAGAGTCAGCTAAAGCATCCAGTGCTTCAACTATTGGCATGCCAGCATCAATCAAACTTCCAAGAATATAACCGGACCGAGAAAGTTCTGATTGCAGCAATATGCCTCTGGTTGCAGGAATAGCAAAAATTATTGCCTGTCCGATAAATTTTGTTGAAGGAAAAAAGAAAATAAAATACACAAGCAGTAGCAAACCACCAAGAAATGATGGGACAAATATTAGACCGTCGGCTCGAAGAAAATTTCCAAATGAAATAAGAGCAATGGTAATTTTTGGCAATTTCACATGAAGCTGGGAAAAAACCGTAGATAATTTCGGTAAAATAAACCAGGTAACGCCTGAGCCAACAAAAAGAATGAGGAAAAAAACAAACAAAGGGTACGCCATTGCCGAACGAATTTTAGACCTAAACATTTTATCTTTGGACTGACTTTGTGCAACAATCTTTAAGTTTTCCGATAACCTGCCTGATTGTTCTCCAATACGAATAAGTGAGATAAAATGTTTTTGAAATATTCCAGCTTTCTCCATCGAACGCCAGAGCGTAGCTCCAGAAGCAATATCATCTAAAAGCTCTGTGATAATTTTTTTAAGCGCACCTGACCTAACCTCCTCCTTTAAAGACTGAAGTGCGGCGACAATTGGCATACCAGAAGCAAGTAGCACCGAAAGGTTCTCAATAAAAAAATCTTTTTCTTCACCAATCATTAAATTGGTAAAAAAACTTAGTTTATTCTGCGTAGTTTTTTTCTCAAGCTTTTTTTCCACCATACTACTCCGGAGGATTTGCTACGCGTATTAATTCATCCAATGTAGTGACACCGGCCAATACTTTATCCAAGCCATCTTCAAACATGGTGCGATTCCCAGCTTTAGTTGCAATCTGGCGGATTTCCTCTGATGATGGATGCTCCATGATTTTGGCTTTAATTTCCTTAGTCATTTCTATCATTTCAAAAATTGCTGTTCTACCTTTAAACCCGCTATGGTTGCAAGCTTCACAACCGGGAGCCACGTAGAGAGAAGCCTTTTCTGGTAAATATTTAGCGGCTTCAGGATATTTTTCTTTGATCTGAGCTGTTGATAGTGACAAGCTTTTACGGCATTTTTCACAAAGCTTTCTTACTAACCGCTGAGCAATAATTATTTCCAATGTTGATGATAATAAAAACGGTTCAATTTCCATATCAAGTAATCTTGGTACAGCCGTAGCAGCATCGTTTGCATGAAAAGTTGAAAGCAAAAGATGGCCAGTAAGAGCCGCATTAACAGCAATTTCAGCTGTTTCGTTATCACGTATTTCTCCGACAAGAATAATATCTGGATCCTGACGAACAATTGACCGAAGCCCCTTAGCAAAAGTTAAGTTAGTTTGAGAGTTTACTTGGATCTGGTTAACCCCAGTAATTCGATACTCAGCCGGGTCTTCAATAGTGGTAATATTTTTGTCAGGCGTATTTAGCATTTTTAGAACTGCATACAAGGAAGTTGTTTTTCCTGAGCCAGTCGGACCGGTAACCAAAATCATACCGAAAGGTTTTTTTGAAAATTTCTCAAGTCGCTCCTCATCGTCATGGGCTAACCCAAGATCAGACATTGTGAAGCTTCGAACGTATTGAGAAAGCAGACGTATAGAAACTTTCTCACCATCTAATATTGGAACCACAGAAACACGCATATCAACGTAACCTTCTGGGTTAGTGTAGCGCATAGAACCGTCCTGGGCTGCAGTATGTTCGTCAATTCTCAAATGCGACTCAACCTTTATTCGATTTAGAATATTCTCGTAATACTCTTTTGGAATTTTTCCAGCTTCCTGCAAGGCACCATCGACACGAAAGCGAATGATGGTTTCAGTTTCTTGCGGCTCAAAGTGAACATCTGAAGCATGAAAATTTATTGCATCGTTAAAAATTTCAGACAGCACTTCTGGCGCGAATTTTTCCGATTTCTCTATAATTTCTGAAAATCTAGTTTTTAGTGTCCGGCGGAAATTAATAAATTGGTCATTAATATCTTGTGTGTTTGCATAGTAAATTTCAACTTTTTTTCCAGCAAAAAACTTTTCCATTTCTGTCACAATCCCAGTTTGCTTTGGATCATCGGTAGCAACTATAACCTTTGTCGCGTCTTCTTTAAACGGGACGGCTTTAAACTTTTTGGCGACAGCTTCGGGTAATTTCAAAAGCAGCTCCTTTACAGGAGGATTAGATCCCAAGTCAGCATATTTAATATCGTAGGCCTCTGCGACAGCCTGCCCTAGTGTGTCCTGACTAATTATTGCCTCCTCAAAAAGCCAGTCAACAAAAGACGAGCCACGCTCCTTGGCTTTTTCTTCAGCTTTAGCGATATTTTCAGCCGAAACATAATTCTCTCGCAAGAGAATATCTTTCAACTTGTCGTCACTAATCACTCCCCTCCTTACACAGACGAATTTACTCGAGAATCGCACCAATCTTTTCGACTATCTCGGCAACAGAAACATTTGATTTAATATAGAAATCTTTTGCACCAAGTGCCTTGGCTTTTTCTTCATCCTCGGGTTGGCTTAAATTGGATGCAACAATTACCGGAGTTTCAATACCAGCTTTTTTGGCGCCCTCAAGAAAACCAAAACCATCAAGTTTTGGCATAATTAAGTCCAGGACAATCAAATCAAAATCTCCGCTCTTTGCCTCTTCGAGTGCCTCTTCACCGTTTGAAGCCACGGTCACAACAAAACCTGAATGTTCAAGTTTTAATTTGAGGGCCTCGGCTATCGCTTGTTCGTCTTCAGCAACCAAAATCTTCTTGCCTTCAGGCATAATCCTCCTAACTATTTAGTTAAATCCATTTTATCATGAGTGCGATAATAATGGCAAATTTATTTAGATCTATTTTGCGACTTTGACTTTTGCTGGGCGCAATATTCCACCAGCAAATTTGTAGCCGGATAAAATTTCTTCAACGATAATCCCAGATGCTTGGTCGGAATCGACTTCCTCAATTGCTTCGTGTAATTCAGGGCTGAATTCCTGACCAATCGAATCGATCCGTTCTAAACCATTTTCAAACAAAATATTTTCAAACTGTTTTTCGATTTGTTTAATTCCTTGAGCCCAATTATCAGTGTCTAATTCTTTTGGTAAATGCTTGGCTGCCAGTTGAAAATGATCTAAAACGGGTAAAAGTTGATCGATAATGTCAGCGCCAGCGCCTTGAATTAATTTGATTCGCTCATCAGCGGCCTGTTTTTTGAAATTAACAAAATCAGCCTGAGTTCGCTGCCAACCAGCGGTTAATTCAGCAATTCTCTCTTCTAAATCTTTAGCTTTCTTGCTCTCTACTTTTTTCATAATATTTTTTAAATAAATTGCCTTGCCCGAGTGATTCGGGCAAGGACCAGAATGATTGTTCTTGGCGGCCTCTCAGGCCGCAATGTGGACGCGACCACAGTTGCAGGTGATGGCATTACCTGCCAAGGTTGCCATCGAAGTGTTCGTTGCTGTATCGGCGAGTATTACCCTCGGACAAACCTCGCAGGTAGTGAGCTTAATCAACCTGCTCGCGTCCCAGTAATACTGAGAATTGCAGACCGCGCAACGCAGTACCAGTCTGCTCTTGCGTAAGACAACTACCGTTCCCTTCACTACCAGCCTCTCCGAACAGTCGTGATTCGGTGCCACGGTGATACCTCCGTGAATCAGGCTAAGACTTGTTATATAATAGTACCTGATGGGGAAAAAGTCAATTATGAAAAAGCTTGCCCTGAGCGATCCAACCATTGGCGGCGAGTCGAATTGGTCAATTCCAAATTATCGACTGCTAACGATTTTTTTGGCAACATTTCTTGCTGGCGTTTTTACTGCCAGTTTTTTTAATCTCGATTTTTTTAAAATATATTTAGTAGCAGTTATATTCGTCCTGATAATTTTCGCAATAAATATACTGATTAACGAATTCATTATTAAAATGATGGCCGCAGCAGCGATAGTTTTTCTCGCTGGTTTTTTGCTTTTCTCTTTCACTAATACCAAGATGAATAATTTACAGCTTCCGTTCGGACAAACGAAGGAGTTTTCTGGAATAGTAGCCAGTTACCCAACAGTTTCCGGGAACTCACAAACCTTCTTTTTGCAAACCTCTGATTTTGGCCAACCAGCGAAAATCTATATTTCCACTTCAGCGTTTCCAGCTTTTGCGTACGGCGACAAATTAAAAATTAAGTCGGCTGTTACTAAGCCGACAAATATTTCCAATTTTGATTGGGTGAGTTATTTAAAGCGCTATGGGACGGCGGCAACAACAACGCCGAATCCGCAAATCATTATAGTTTCAACTGATAGTGGAAACAAGTTTCTAAAAAAACTCTATTCCGTGAGAAAAAAATTTGAAATTGCAGTCCAGCGGACTTTGCCTGAGCCTGAAAGTTCGCTGGGGATCGGTATTTTAATTGGTTCGAAACAAGGTTTTGGCAAGGACTTAATTAATGATTTTGCTAAAGTTGGAATTACTCACATTATCGCTCTGTCGGGTTACAATGTAACAATAATTATTATTTTCTTGACTGATATTCTGCTCGGAGTAATAAGCCGAAAAAAGATTTTTGTTTTATCAATAATATTAATCATGGGATTTGTCGCCATGACCGGAGCAGCATCATCCGTAATTCGAGCAGCGATAATTACATTGCTGATTGCCTTCGGTAAAACAATCGGCCGACGCGCCGATATGGCCAACCTAATTTTGCTCTCAGCAGCCACAATGGTAGCAATTAATCCATTTGTATTGCGCTTTGACACTGGATTTCAACTTTCATTCTTGGCTTTTACCGGCCTGGTTTATTTCTCACCAATTGTAAAAAAATTATTTTCCAAAAAGTTTTTTAAAGTCTGGCCAGAGTTTATTAAATCGGCTGTGACTGAAACATTATCAGCGCAGATTTTTGTTCTGCCATTAATACTCTCAACTTTCGGTTTAATCTCAATTATTGCGCCAGTTACAAATGTTTTAATTCTGCCGACGGTTCCAGCAATAATGTTGTTTGTTTTCCTGTCGACAATAATTTATTGGATTGTGCCGGTAATTGGAAAACTAGCATTTCTAATTTGCTATTTACCACTAAAATATATTATTTTAGTCAGCGAATACTTTGCCAGGCTGCCAGTTGCAGCAATTCAAATTTCTGATTATTGGCAAACTGGTATTATAATAATATATATTTTATTATTGGCATTTATTATTTTCAAAAACAAAAAAATTTATGATCCGCAAACTAACTGAAAATTGGCGAATATACATTTTGATATTTCTCGCACTACTAGCCGTAGCAATTTGGACAGTATATTTTGAAGAACCAGATAATAATGTTCATATTTATGTCTTAAACGTCGGCCAAGGAGACGCGGAGTTAATCCAAAAAGGAAATTATCAAATACTAATTGACGGTGGACCTGACAATTCTATAATTGCACAGTTGGGCAAAGTTATGCCCGTTGAGGACCGTGAGATCGAGGAGATGATTTTGACCCATCCGCATGCCGACCATGTTGCCGGGTTGGTGGAGGTTTTGAATCGCTACAAAGTCGATAAAGTAATTTACAATGGTGTTGATTATTCATCAAATGCCTACAAGGAATTTCAAACGAAAATAAAAGAAAAAAATATCCCAGTTTCAACGCCAGAAATCGGTAACACAGAAAAAGTTTTTGACCAAGGGGTTATTAACTACCTCTGGCCAGGCAATAATTCTGATACTTATAAAGACAATCTGAATAATACGTCTGTGATTTTTCGATTTGATTATGGAAATTTTTCCGGACTTTTTACTGGCGATGCTGAAATGCCCACATGGCAACAGATAATTACCAATGATAAAGATTTGATATCCAATGTTGTATTTTTGAAAGTTGCTCATCACGGCTCGAACACTGGTTCAGCCGACGCTAATATTTCTGTCATAAAACCAAAAATAGCCATTATTTCTTGCAGCGTCAACAATAAATACGGCTTTCCACACAAGGAAACCCTTGATTCATTACAAAAGATCGGTGCTGATATTTATCGCACCGATCTTCTTGGAGCTATTGATATTTCAACTGACGGCAAAGTCTGGAAGGTAAATAATTAAACTTTTAGTATTCTGACAATTAGACTGTCTTTGTGTAGGCCTGCCAACCAGTCTGTAAAGCTTTGGTCAGCTTGACCTTTTTTCTCTGTGACTTTAATAATGTGCCAGCCAAACTGAGTTTTAAATGATTCTGAAACTTGTCCTACGGCCGTAGTGAAAGCAACCTTTTCAAATTCGGGGTCCATTTGGCCGTGAGAGAAGAAACCTAAATCGCCGCCATTTGTAGCCGAACCAGTATCCTCGCTAAATTGCTTAGCCTCTGCCGCAAAGTCCGCTCCACCCTTAATATCTGCGGCTGCCTTATCAATTTTAACCTTTGCTGCTGCTACGGCCGCCGCATCAGCATTTTGGTCAACACGAATTAATATGTGCCCTGCGTGGACCTGAACCGGCACTGCATCTTGTAGTTTTTGCTGCAAAATTTGGTCTGCTATTAGTTGTTTAAAATCAGAAACATTTAAACCATACAGATCATTTAGAACTTTTTTGACTTCATCCTCACCACCGTTTTGGGCCACAACATCACTGTAGGCGTTGGTAACATCGGATTCAGAGACTGTCACGCCATATTTCTTCGCCTGACTTTTCATGACTTCGTTGTCAACTAATTGATCCATAATCTGCGATCTGACCTCGGCATAATCTACACCAGTCTGCTGAGTTGATGAGTAAAACTTTGATATATACTGATAATTGCGAAAGTACGCATCTATTGTGACAATTCTTCCTTGCACTATTGCCGCTGGATAAGGAATAATTTTTGATGTTAACCTGGTAACCGAATCGTTAATCTTATATTTGTAAATTCCAACTCCAATGGCGGCGCCAAAGGCAAAAATTAATAACGAAAGAATAAATATTGCCTTGAAAACACGATTGGCCCAAATGCCAACCAAGGGATGAAGCTCTAACGCTTCGCCATTTCTAATTTTCTTAAATAGATCAGATACTAGCAAACAAAAGCGCCAGATAATTAAGGCGATTTTCTTGATAAACTGCCAGATACCAACAAACATTTTTTTAATTTTTTTCATATTATTTTTCCTCTATTAAATTCTAGCTAAAATCCTACCTAAATGCAACATGTTCGCAAAGGCCCAGTATTATCGACCCCACGAAACTGTCAGTACCAGCAATAACAAAACAAATACTGCGGTGTAGATGTACCCTAGAAAGCTTCTGCCAATTTGATTTTTTTCAGAAATGTTTGCCAAGTAACCCGTAAAAACGTAAGTGAAAATACCTATAATCAAGCTTTTTGTTAATGGGTTAATTAGCCAAAAACTCAAAATTAGATACAGCTCCAATATCGACAATAGGAAAAATGTCAGCACCAGCGAAAAGTTTTCATTTATAATAATTAACTTGCGAGCCAAAAACCAAAAAACTGTGCCTGCTACAATTGCCAGCCCGATTAGTACAACCCACAGAGGCAAACCAAACGCAGACCCAAGACCATAAAAAAAATAAGCAAGAGAAAAAATTATGTCGATTAAAACAAAGTACTCGGCTCGTTTAGTGATGACTAAAAAAACCACAAACAGGGAAACCAGCAAAAAGCTCCACTCAAAAATCACCAGAGTAGGAAAAACAAAAAATGAGGCAGCGCCCCATAAAACTAAAAAAATTAGAATTAATTTTTCGACTAAGTTTTCAACCTTTGATATTTGCATAGGCTTCTTTGTTATCTTGGCCTATTATAATTTCTAGGTCAATAGTCCCATTTGGTGCTGTAGTTTTGGTAATAACTTTAGCGGTCAGTCTGCTAGCTAAAAATTGTAAAGTGTATTTCTTGGCACCCTTGGAATAGTCATCAATTTCAGATGTTTTCTGGATCGTTTTTGTGGTCTGAACATCAACAATATTATAGCCATAACTTTTAAGTAGCGTTGACCAGCCGGTTGCGGCGGAAGTTGAACCGGAAGCATTGATAATTCTAATATTCGCCGCTTCCTTTTTTAGATACGGATCAGAAAATATTTCATGAGCAATCTTTTGAACATCTTTCCAGTTGCCAGTTTTTGTCTTAAGATAAAATGTTCCCGATGTTGAGTCTGAAACTAGTGGACCACTCGCCCCATTGTCCAAAACTTTGGTAACAATTTGTGACTTATCAATCTTTTTAACTATCGTCACCAGCGATTTTATTTCATCTGTGACCAAGTCTGTCTTGACACTGGCCCCAAGAGCGCTAATAAGTGATAGAATTTTTTCTGGGTTAGACAAAGTACTTGAGGACATAACTTTATCCTTAAAGGCCGCCATTACTAGCTGCTGCCTGGCCGATCTATCAAAATCCGACGTTGTCTCCCTGGACCTGGCATATTTTAACGCTGTTGTCCCATCCATGTGTTGCTGACCGGCAGCAATTTTAAACGGCTGATAGTGAACCATGTCATCGGCTGGAAACATTGGGTCATTAAGTGCTTTTGGCACGTTCACGTCTACACCACCAATAGCATCAATAGCCTTTTTGAAACCAGAAAAATCGATTTTGATATAGTAGTGGATTGGCAAATCAAGAATTGTCCCGACTTGCTGTTTAGCCAAACTTCCTCCGCCTTCTTTGCCTTGTTTGTTACCGAAGTCATACACTGCATTGATTTTTCCTGCGTAGCTCGGGGTCTTCATGGTGACATACAAATCGCGGGGGATTGAAAGCATTGCCATTGTATTGTTAACCGGATCGATCGATAGAACTTCGATCGAGTCAGTCAAATTACCACCAGGATGGCTTGACCCGCCAGCACCAAGCAACAAAATATTAATTCGGCCATCACCTTCACCTTTTAGCTGAACGTCTTTGCTGCCAGAGAGCATTTGTAAAAACGGTGATGAGCCAGAATAGTTTTTAGTAAACATACCGCGCCAACGTGCATAGGTTACTCCGCCACCAATAAGCAGAATGGCCAGAATAACAGAAATAATAATCCAGAGCTTTTTCTTGGATTTTGGTTTTTGTTTTTGGCCTGGGTTTTCTAGAAGAATTTTTGACATGAAAAAAATTAGAAGTTTCTTGTATAATTATCTTACCAAACAATGAAATAATCTGTCTAGGTCTAAATTTATTTCTTGATTTTTGGCTTAGTAATATGAGGCTGGTTTAAATAAATCGGCAAAACAAAGTCTCTTCGATCGCTGACAACTTTTCCATTGGTATCAGCTTCGTAAATTGGAACTTTTAGCGACCAAGCAAGAAAATTTGCCGTCGTAATCCCAATTCGCAGTCCTGTGTATGACCCGGGTCCGGGGAAAATAGCGACTGAATCGATTTGAAAATTATTACCTTTAATAAGTTGGTCAATTTCGAGCAATAGCTTATCAGACAATTCCGAGCGACTTTCAATTATTTTTTCGCAAACCATTTTTCTATCTAAAAATAGTGCGATTCTCGTTTGATCGGTCGCACAATTAATAAACAACAAATTACCAGCTAATTTTTCTACTGTTTTCATTAACATAGCTAAAATTAATTATAGTCATATTTTCTGGGAATTCGCTGAAAACCTGCTCCGGCCACTCAACAACAACAATATTTTTCCCATCAGCCAAAAACTCTTCAAAACCAATCGCTTCCAAGTCCTGTTTCGAAGACAGGCGATAAGCGTCGATATGAACCAATTGGCAATCATCACCGGAATAGATTTTCTGAACGACGAAGGTCGGGCTGGTAATATTTCTCTCAACACCTAAGAAACTTGCCAAACCTTTGACGAAAGCGGTTTTGCCACTGCCAAGATCACCAACAAGGCCTATTAAAAAAGCACTCGGAGACTGCTCGCCGCCAGGCAGGTTTTCACTAAGAAATTTTTTGGCTAAATTCTCAGTTTCTTCAGGAGAATTGGTAATGTGATCCATGAGAATATTATTGCAGTTATAATAATATATACGACACTCGAGCCAGAATTTGGCAACCCGGATGACGAGATAATTTTAACATCACTTTGAACAATTGGCAATATGCGATAGTTGTCGCCATATTGGGACAATATTCCAGCAATTTGCACTCGATCGCCAACAGACATCCGCGGCTTATTAATTCCCGTGCCGGTTCGAATTGAAACCTCAATTTCTCCCCACCGGGGGTCACCTCCGGAGACACTCCCATGAATGTAAAACGTGCTGCCGGAAGTTTTTGTTACGGTTCCCACGACTGAAATATACTGACCTTCAAAATTCTCAGCGATTTGGGAAATGGTAGTTTTCACCGATGCCGGCGGTGGATGGGTCGATAAAATCCAGATATCAGAAAGCTCGGAAGTTTTCAGCCGCCGCTCACCATTGATTGATCCTAGTTCGCCTGTCACTTGGATTTGATCTCCGACACTTAAAGCTGGAAATAATTTGTCATAACTATAAATTTGAACGCCGGAGATTCCGTCCTGAATATAAAAATACTGCGATGATAATTTCCCTGGCACAACACTGACAGTACCAGTGACTTGCAATGCAGTGCCGTCCGGTTGGTTTCTGGCGCCGGCAATATCGGTTTGTAAAATCGGCGCGTCTTGATCTGGTACATTAACTTCAACAGTTAAAATATTCTCCGCTGCCGGTGTTAAAGTTGTCGTCCACTGCCAACTATCGGTGAATTTAGAATAACTTTGACCGCGATTGGTTTTTCCGTAAGTAACGGCAGATTTTATGTCTCCACTTGGATCAATTAAATTTGTCGTATCTCCGGTGTCTGTTAGACCAATTTTTATTTCCGGATTTTTAAAAACCCGATATTCTTTGGCTTTGACAATTGTGCTAATTTCGAATGTCCCGGCATCTAGTTGCCAATTTATCAGATCGATATCGATGTCGGAAGAATTATAAAGTTCAATATATTCATCCGCCGAACCGGTTGCCGGCTGCGGCAAAAGTTCGTTGATATAAATTTTGTCAGAATAAATTACTGTTGTTGGCAATATATTTTCGCTGCCTCTTGTTATTGGAACTATCTGAAAATCATTCGCGTCATTAATAGTATCAATCCCATTTGGAATTCGAGAGATTGATTGCCCCTGATTTGGTACTGCCGCATTATTTGCCAGTGGCCCAAATGTAACTCGATCAATTTCAATAGTGTTATTTCTCAAAACCAGTGTTGCCCCACTGTTTGCCAGCCAATTAATACCAAGATTACAAATATAATATTCGTCATTCCTCGGGCACATTGCCATCGATAATGGTTTTTTATATTCCGTTCCACTGCCGGTAATTTTTACCAGTGAATAATCAGCCAAATTGAAATCTGAATTACTTGGATCATAAAGTTCCACCCATTCTATATCTGTCCCACCAGAAATTTGATTTGGATAAATTTCATTAATCACAATGTAATCACCGGCGGCTTTGGCTTTCGGTGATAAAACAAAAATGACGCCGATAAAAAATAGCGCCATTATTGCGTAAAAAAATAATCCAAATGCAATTTTCCCCCACCCCTGTTGCATAAAATTATTATAACACAAATTAAAAAACACTGCGAGGAAGCTAAGTGGTCCCGAGGCCTTCGGGAACTTTAAGCTCCATGCACAGTGCAATTTTCCCCCAACGGCAAGAAAACAAAAAACCTTCGAGTAATTGCCCAAAAGTTTTGTATTACCAGTATAATTTATTCAAGATATTGTGTCAATTACTATATTATTAACATCGCATCGCCAAAAGAGTAAAATCGATATTGATTTTTTATTGCATAATTATAAAGCTCTAAAAGTTTCTCCCGCCCATCAAAATTTGTTTTCGATTGAATAAAAGCCGCCACCAACATCATTAAACTTGATTTTGGCAGATGAAAATTAGTGATAAGACCATCAATGATTTTGAATTTGTCACCAGGCTGGATAAAAATATCGGTTGATTCGGAAATATCATTTCCTCCTGATAGTATTTTTTCCGATACTGATTCCAAAGCCCGAGCTGTGGTTGTGCCAACAGCAATAATTCGACCACCAGATTTTTTCGTTGATAGAATATTCTCAATCGTTGTACTTGGAATAAAAAAATTCTCCGAGTGCAATTTTTTCTGCTTAACATTCTCGTCGTCAATCGGAGCAAAAGTTCCCAAGCCAACATGTAAGTCAACCGAAGCGAAATTAACGCTAGCAACTTTTAAATCAGAAATTAATTTTTCAGTGAAATGCAAACCTGCGGTCGGAGCGGCAGCTGAACCGTAATTCTTAGCATAAACTGTCTGGTATTCTTTCTTCAATTTCGTTTCAGAAAGTGGTGAATTTTTAATATAAGGAGGAATCGGCATTTGGCCAATTTTTTCTACTATCTGCCAAAATTTCTCGTCTGGATAATTAAACGCAACCAAACACTCCTTGCCGCTTTTCTCCAAAATTTCTGCCTTCAAATTATCAGAAAAATAAATTTTATCTCCAACTAAAACTTTACCGCCTACTAAAACTTGCCAATTCTGACCAGATTTTTCTAGCAACAAAATCTCAATATTCCCACCTGTAATTTTCCGACCAAAAAATCTTGCAGGCATAACCTTGGAATTGTTAGTGACAACTAAATCGCCGGGTTTTAGAAAATCACTGAGATCAGAAAAAGATTTATGACATATATTATTTTTTTCGGTTTCAAAAACTAAAAGCCGCGAAGCATCTCGCGGATTCGCAGGCGTTTTAGCAATCAGAATTTCTGGTAGAAGATAATTATACTTCTCTATCCGTGTCATTAAACGACACCTCCTGCCCCTCTGATAACTCTTTTAATTCTTTCTCAAACTTTTCCGGCTTGTCTACATTGTCTGCCCCAAACCCATATTCTTCAATTGGCTGTTGATTTTTAAACTCTTCATCCGAAGGGGATAGACTGTCATCAGGTGCTATTTTCTTGTCAGCTGATGAGCTATAAGATTCTTCCAAATATTTTATTCCGCCCTCAGACTCATCATCTGACATTAATTGACTTTTAGGACCATCTACCTTGACAGCAGGCTCATCCACTGCTGGCTCTTGTTGATCATTCTTCCCTTCCTCGGGATGGAAGTAGTCCTCGGGTCGGTAATCATCCGCAGCGCCTTGGTTTCGATGGACCTTTGGCTCATACTCAGCCTCAATTGATGCTTCGTGCAATTCTATAATTTGTTTGGCCAAAGTGTACGGGTGCGGGACATCTTCAAAAATGAAGTTCTCTCGCTCACCAGCAGTTTGAATGTGTATGCTGCCAAAATGAATAAGGGTTTGGAGAAAACCTTCAACCTCGGCTTCAACATCCTGAATTTGATGCAAATGAAGTTCGGCAATTTCGCGGCTAAAAAAGCCTTTTTGCTTGATATCAACAATTCTTTTGTTGGTAACAATGTAAACGTCAAGATAGTAATTAACAAAGCCATATAGCAATAAACCAAGAGCAGTTAATGTATAACTTCCGCCAATAATAATGGCAAAGTTTCCAATGGGGCCAGAAAAAACATCCGGGTTGCTCGCCCAATAGGCTACAAGCACTAGCACCGGAACTAATAAGACTGCAACGAAGAAAATTATCGTTGCAAATACTATCCAGTGGCGCCTAATAAGCAAAAAAACTCGCTCGCCGCTGACTTGTGATGGGAAAAATTTACCTGAAATCGGCATTTTATCCTTTATGTTAATGTCGACGGCCAGGCCCTGAGGCTAATAGCTATTAGCGTAAAGACGATTACCGTAATAGTCGATACTACATATATTATTATGGCTGGCTTTGTGAAGTCACCAACATAGCCGAACCTCCAAAGGTGGTAAAGGCCGAAAGCGCTAAAAACAACAAAAACCGCCAAAAAAATAAAATAACAGATTAATAATAGCATCATAATTTTACTCCAACATCCGTTCATTTATAGAAAAAGTGCAACCACAGTACGATGGTATCATAAATCTGTGCGAACGTGAATAATTTCTGCCTTGCCAATAACCTTTGCGAAAATCATCGTACACAAACTCAAGATCATTCTCTTTGGCGATTTGACTGGAAATATAATCGATAAATTCGTGGTCCTGATAAGGCGAAGCTAGAAGTGTAGTTGAAAAATATTTTATTCGCTTATTTTTAGCTTCCTGTGCAGTTCTCATCATTTTTAATTCATAGCAAAATTCACAACGTTTTCTTCGAAACCGATTTTTATCATTAATAAATTTTAACGATTTTGGATCTTGCCAAGGTTTGATTGGTTTAAAAAATTCATCCTCGTCGTACTCGGGAACGATTAACTCCAAATTATTTTTTTGGCAGTAGTCAGTTACGTCTTTCAGGCGATTTAAATATTCAACCTTCCCATGGATCGAAGGATTGTAATAAAAAATTGTTGGCGAGAAATCCCTCTCAACCAATTTATTATGAACATATGACAAACAAGAAACACAACAAGTATGCAATAAAATTTTCTTCATGATAAATTTTATTAAATTTCTAAATCCTAATTTCTAAACAAATTTTAAATCCCAAAAGTTTTGAATTTTGAAAATTTGATCATTAGATATTGTTTAGAGTTTAGAATTTAGATGTTAGAGATTAAAAAAGTATCTGTTTTTTACCATCGGAAACTTTTGATTTGCCCAAATGTTGATACGCCCCAGGAGTGGCGACTCGTCCGCGAGGCGTCCGGTCAATGAAGCCTAGCCGCATTAAATATGGCTCAATAACGTCTTCTATTGTATCGCGGTCCTCAGAAGTCGCTGCTGCCAAGGCATCAAGTCCAACCGGGCCACCGTTAAATTTGTCGATGATGCACTCCAAAATCATCCGGTCTGTTTTGTCTAAACCAAGTTCGTCGATATCCAACATTTGCAGTGCTAATCCAGCGATATCTTCATCAATTTCACCTTGATGGCGAACTTCAGCAAAGTCTCGAACCCGTTTCAAAATTCGGTTAGCGACTCGTGGAGTTTTTCTCGAGCGTTTGGATATTTCCTTCAGGCCATTACTTCGATGCTTAATATTCAAAATTTTCGCCGAGCGTTTCACAATTTCTTCTAATTCCTCATCAGAATAAAACTCCAATCTAAAAATGTTGCCAAAACGGTCGCGAAGCGGCGAAGAAAGTGCGCCGATTTTAGTTGTTGCTCCAATTAGTGTGAATTTCGGCACATCCAGTCGCAATGTTTTAGCCGACGGACCTTTGCCTAAAATCATGTCAATAGCATAATCTTCCATTGCTGGGTAAAGCACTTCTTCAATATTGCGATTTAGCCGATGAATTTCATCAACAAATAGAATATCACCATCTTGCAAACTAGTGAGAATCGATGCTAAGTCACCGGCTCGCTCAATGGCTGTGCCGGAAGTCACGCGGATGTTGGCGCCCATTTCATTTGCAATGATGTGAGCCAATGTAGTTTTGCCTAAGCCCGGAGGCCCATATAATAGTATGTGCTCAACCGGCTCATTCCGTTTTTTCGCCGCCGAAATAAAAATATCCAGATTCTCCTTTATGGCAATTTGACCAACATAGTCGCCAAGTTTTTTCGGTCGCAAAGAATTATCGAGCTCTAGGTCTTCTTCGATAATTTCCGTGTTGATGATGTTTTTTGTTTCTTTCCCAGCCATAATTCATAATTCCTGATTCATAATTCGTTACTTTGATATGTTCTTGAGCATCCAACGAATTTTTTCTTCCGATGATTTTAATTCTTCCGGTATTTTGCCAATGATTTTGTCGATTTCCTGTTTTTTGTAACCCAAAGTTTCTAAACCATCATAAACATCTTGATGTGCGCCGCCACCGATGTTGCCAGTATATTTTAGATTTGATATTTTAGATTTTAGATCAAGGATAATTTTGATCGCCACCTTTTTTCCGACTCCGGGAGCAGACTGAAAAAAACTTGAGTCTTCGGAAATAATCGCCTCGATTATTTTTTCTGTTGGTGCCATAGAAATTATTGTCATTGCCGCTTTCGGCCCGACGCCATTAACTGACAATAATTTTTCAAAAAGTTCCAACTCTTCGAATTTTTCAAAGCCGTACAAGTCAGAAGCATCTTCTTTTATATGATGATGTATGAAAAGCTCATACTCTTTCCTATTTTCCAAGAAATTTACCTGTGGCGAAACCGCGACTTTGTAACCAACGCCAGAAACTTCCAGAATGATGAATCCTGGCCGAGAAGTAATAATTTTGCCTTTTAGATATGCAATCATTTGTCTGCTTCAACAATTATTTTCTTGATATTTTCTATTTCAGAAGCAATTTTTTCGCTGGAAGTTGTTTCAATATTCAGCCTGATGACCGGATCATTTAGCGATGGACGTAAACAAAAGTGCCAATCGGAAAAATCCACCTCAATGCCATCAATTTCCGATATCTTGCCGCCAATCTTAAGATATTCTTGCCTCACTGTCTCAATTATCTTTTGCGAATTTTTCACCGTAAAGTTAATATCTCCGGAGACATGGTAATTTTTTACTACACTGGCGACCAAATCATCAAAAGTTTCATGATTTTCAAAAATTGATTGCAATACAATTAACACGGGCAATATTCCGCTTTCCGCATAAAAAGTTTCGGCAAACATAAAGTGGTCGGCTTCCTCAGCCGCAAAAGGTGATTTTTCTTCTGCCATTGCTTGTTTAACATAGGAGTTACCGACTCTAGAGTATTTAATTTTGTCACTGTACTTTTCTGCTAAATCTCGCGATGCCCAGCTCATTGGAGGAGTGTTTATTATTGTTGCTCCAGGGTGTCGGTCTATTACCCACGGAATTAATAGCGGAGCGATAAAACTTCCGGTTAAAATATCCCCTTTCTTTGTAATGATTGCTACTCGATCAGCATCGCCGTCCCACGCAACCCCAAAATCAGCACCTTCGGATTTAATTACATTTACAGTCTCTGATACATTCCGCGGAATCATTGGATTCGGCTCATGATTTGGAAAATTGCCATCAGGAGTAAAATTTAACTTTATAGCTTCTATGGGCAAAGAATCAATTATTTTTTCATGAGTTATCCCTGCTGGACCGTTGGCCGCATCAAAAACCACTTTTTGTTTTGCAATTTTTGTTAAATCAAAATATGAGAGAATATATTTTGTAAAATCATCTGAAATATCGATTTCCCTAAATTCCCCTTTGCCTGCTAATGCAGCAAAATCCTGTTCCAGCGCTATTTTCTTGACAGCTTCCATCCCAGTTCCATCGGCAACCGGCATAACCCTGCCATCAACAAGTCTTGAAATTTTAAAACCATTTAATTCTTTTGTGGAATGAGATGCCGTTGTCATTACTCCTAAATCGTATTTATACTCTCCAATGGCAAAATAAAGTTTGTCAGTCGTTACCAATCCGATCAAATCAACATCAACGCCCTGGCTCAAAAAACCCTTTATTAGTGCTTTTGAAAGTTCTGGTGACGACAGCCTTGCATCATAACCGACAACAACTTTTTTGGGTTTTTCGGCAACTGCAATTGATTTACCAATAACCACGGCAATTTCAGTATTTAGAATTGTTCCAAAGGCACTTTTTGATTTTGGTGACCCTTCCACAAAATGCTGCGAATTAACAAATTCTTCATTCGCACCACGAATATCTAGGGTTCTAAATAAATTTGGACTGATTTCAATTTTTCCCATGTTCCTCCGTTTACTTCATAAAATCTGGGCGCGCCGCCCAAAGCTTATCTAAATCTATATCAATTTTGTAATCAGAAAACGAGTTAATTATATCAGAAACAGAAGTGTCATCTTTGACGTGCAAGGGATTTTTATCTTTTCGCTGGGCGGAAGAAAAATAGTCACGAAATTTGAAACCATTACCAATCACTTTATCTGAAAGCTCAATCCAGCTTGAAGGAATTCCGTAGGCATCAGCAACAATCAACCCATGGAGAGAGCTGGAGGCGATTTTCTCACATTCCAAGACCTGATCAATAAAGCCAAGTCCCGATTGTGTCACGTCAATAATTTTCGCATCATTTGACTCAATCGTTTTTAACCAATCATTATCACGATCAATTTCATGCGGAATTATTCCTAATTTATATTTTTTTGTTATTTTCGGATGATAAAATCTGGGAAATAAAAGCGCCGGGTCACCAAAAACTTCAGGGCAAGGAATATCATGCCTAACTAAAATTTTCCTGGTCAGTGGTCCTCTAACTGCAAGTATTTTTTTCGGAGGTTCGTTGCAATTGGTTTCAGAACTAATAAAACCTGCTCCCCAAACAATCGAATTTTTATCAGCATACTTTAGAATACTGCCAATAATTAAATAGTTCTCGCTCTCACAACTTTTATATAAATCAACTAATTCCGGTTTTATGCCAGATATTAGTTCGACTAAAATAGGGTTGATGCTATCACCCCAATTTTTGTACCCGATAACAGTTTTGAGAATAATCTTAGACATTTTGCAAAAATCTTACTGAATCAGCCAAATACTTGGTCCACACATGACTTCGGTATTTTCCCATTTCGTTATTTAAAATAGCTGGTTTCAGATAAAAATAAACGATTCTAATAATATTTTTATTAAATAATTTCTCATCTTCCAAATTTATTATTGATAATTTCTTAAGATCATCAGAAAGCTTTTGGTCTCGCCAAAGGAAAAGCCATAAAAAAGAGACGTCGAAAAGTCTGTTATCCAGCCCCAGCCATTCAAAATCAAAAAAATAAACTTCCTGGTTTTTAGCAATTAAGATGTTGCTCGGAGTTAAATCCTTAATCGATATTGTTTCAGATTGGCTGGCTAATAAATCAGATAAATCATAACCAAGCGATTTTATATCAAAATAACTCAGCATTTTTTCCAAATTAACAATGTCAGATTGATCAAAGTTGAATCGTTGATTCAATTCTTTTTTATCGATTTCATCAATTTTAATCTTTCCAAGTATTTGAATTTGATCAATAATCTTGTCTGCCAATATTTCTTTCGATCGAAATAATTTTTCATTCAATGAACAGTAGCAGTCGATTCCCAGGGCCTCGTCAGGATCCATTGCCCCTAATGGTTCACCGTCAACAAACTCCCTGATAACCCACATGTAATCTTCAAATTCACCTTTGTCTAGCACCCGAATAATTTTTAAATCTAAATTGTTTTGCTTGGCTGAATCTTCGATTAATTTTGTCAATTGGTATTCTCTTAAAATATTCTTTGCTTTATCAATATCACTTTTGTTATACATTTTTAAAAGTGAGTCAGAACCATTATATATCCCGCGAAAGATAAATTGCTTGCGATCTTTTGAAACGCGAAAAAGACTAGGATTGCCAAAGTGTATCCTGGTAAAAAACTCAGAAAAAAATTCTAATTCTTTCATCTGCCAAAAATCTCCGGCCGTTCGTTAACCCAGCCACGATTATATTTTACAACTTGACCATAATTAAATTCAAAATCTTTTTTGGCAGTGATGGACCCGGCGTGCATTCTGGCCTTAACTAATGGCTGACTAATAAATTTAAATTTGGCTCCAAATTCAGCGACCCTGGTCAAAAAATCATAATCTTCAGCAATTCGGAAGAAAGTATTGTAGGGGAAATCGACGGCTAATTTTTTCGTGTATGCCACAGTCATATTCGGGATAAAATCGCCAGCCTTGAACAACTCTAGGTCAAAATCGGTCGGAATATTTTTATCTCTTTTAGTAATATCGCCAGTTTCTGGATCCCACAAATCAATATCACCGTAGACAACGTCAGCGCCATTTTCTAAAGCTTCAACAGTTAAGGCTAGTCTGTCTGGGTAATTAATATCATCAGAATCGATGATTGCAACAAAATTTCCTCGGGCCAGCATGTTGCCAAAATTTCTCGCGGCAGATATTCCTTTACCATATTTATCTTCAAGCTTTATGTAGAATATTCGATCGTCGCCAAAATCCGAAATCACCGACTGTGTTTTATCCTCTGGAGCCGAATGATCGTCAACAACAATTAGCTCCCAGTCGGAGAAAGTTTGGTCAATAAGTGACTGGATTGTTTCAGCTACCATGTCATCACGATCGCGACACGGCATAATGCAACTAATTTTTGGCTTCATAACCCTCCTCTATTAATTTTTGGTAAAGATCCAAGTATTTATCGGTCATGACAGAAATGTTGAAATTTTTCTCAACTCTTTGCCTGCAAGCCGCTCTGTCTACACTATCTATTAATTTTGATTTTTCGACAAGCTGTTCAATATCGTCCGGCTCGACTATAAAACCAGTTTCATTGTCAGATACCACCTCAGAAAGTGCTCCCCGGTCATATGCGATAACCGGCGTCCCGCACGCCAACGACTCAGCTGCTACCAAGCCAAAAGATTCGTCGCGCTTGGTAGTCATAAGGAAGGCCTTCGCCTGCTTGTAATATTGAACTTTTTTCTCATGGTCTAATCCGCCGACATATTCAATATTGTTTGACAAATATGGCCCTACTTCCAAATCAAAATATTCCTGGTCTCTAATTGGCCCGGCAATTATCAATTTTTCTCCGGTTTTTTTGGCAAATTTAATTGCATCTTCAATCCCCTTATCCTTGTGAATTCTGCCCATCCAAAAGATATAATCATCAGGCGAATGGTTAAATTCGAAATTAGCTAAATTAATACCAGTGTAAATTACACAATAATGTCTTGGCTCCGGCCAGGTTTTCTTGAATGAATTGGCGTTAAAAACATAAAATACGTCGGGATATTTCAGAAACAATTCTCCGGCTTTCTCCCCGGAAAAATTATAGCTGTGAACAGTAATTACCACTGGCTTATGAAACTTTTCAATAAACGGCAAATAAAAATCGAAATTACAGTTGCTAATATGAATAAGGTCAAACTGATCTTGGATTTTTATCACTTCCTCAATTTGCCTGATGCTGAATTCAACAATTTTTTCCCGGGAAACCTTAAGTAGCTGTCCTGGCAATTCAACATCAGATCGCTTGGCTGACTCAAAAAGTTTGCCTGAAAAGCTACTTCCTTCGCTGGCGGAAAGAGTCACGTCGCAACCCTTTGAAATTAGTTCTTCGGCAAATTCATGAGTCCAAATTTCCGTACCACCAAGAGAGTCAGCGGATACCGGAGTATCTAGCGCCGCTAAAATCGCAATCTTCATTTCGTCTCCAAAAGCTCAAGGTAGACTTGCTCAATTTTTCCCATTGTTTTCACGACGCTAAATTCTTTAGCTGTGGCAGATCCATTTAAACTAATTCTATCTCGCAATTTACTATCGGTTATTAATTTTTCGAGCACTAAAGCTAAATCGCTTGGATCCTGTGGGTCAACCAGAAAACCATTTTCGCCATTTTTAATATATTCTTTCGGTCCACCAGTATTCGAAGCAATCGCAATTTTTCCAGCCGCCATTGCTTCAATGTAAACCAAGCCAAATGTTTCATTAATTGATGGAATGCAAACAATATCAGCAGCAGCATAGTATCGAGGCATTTGGGCAGGTAGCACCTCTGGCAAAAAATCAATGCGTTGACCAAGATTATTATTTTTAATCTCACGATCTAACTCATCGTAAGCTTTTTTAGTATTTTCTGTTTGTAGTCCACGATTTAAAATTGCAATTAATCGAAAATGATCCAAGCCTTTGCTGAGCAATATTTTGCAAGCTCGGATCAACAATATAAAATTTTTCTGCTCTGAAATCATTGCCCGGCGCATACTAATTACTCGAGCTGGAAAAAATATTATTTGCTCACCACTTTTTTTAAGTTTTGCCATCTCTAAACTTTTTTCCGAATTTTCAAAAAGTTTTAATTCTATGCCATTGTGAACAACTTCAGTTTTCTTCGCCCCTGTTCCCAGTTTTTTCCAACTTCTACGAACATAATCGCTAACGCAAATCAAACAATCCCAATTCAAACTTCTCAAAGGCTCAGTTAAGTCCGGACGCTCCAATTGTGCATTATGAGTGTGCTCAATCACTACCGAGCCATTTTTTTTGAAATAATCAAAAAGAGACACAATATTGGCTACACCGGCAGGAATATCATTTGACGCTACTGGATACGAGCCGTTATGAAAATGAACAATGTCCGGTCTGGACATGGCAAATATTTTTTCTAGATCTTTGATAACTGCGGCACTGTCGAATTGAATACTGGCGTTAATATAATTTCGCCGATATATTTTAACCTTACCGAGATTTCCGTCCTCTTCTCCTGATGTTAAAACCGATACATCATAACCATGATTAGCAAAATACTTTGCCTGGTTCAACATTACTGTTTCGGCCCCACCAAGCTTGGGATAAAAAAACCAACCAACAAGAAGAAGCTTTTTCATAATAGTTATCCAATTATTCTAAATTTATAGTCACAACTCGGTCATGCGGGTAATCAGTCAGTTTGCAGAACTCTTTATCTTTTGGAAAAAGATAATTAAGAATGACTTGGTTAAACATTGAGTGGCCAATCAGAAGCACGGTTTTGCCATCATCCACTATTGGCTTTATTTGGGCAAAGACTGATTTGATCCGATGGATAATTTCTGCGTGATCTTCTCCATCCGGGAAATTCCAATCATCAATATTACCCTGATAAAATATTTTTGCTTGTTTCGGGTACATTTCCATTACGGCTTCCCCAGACTCGCCGGAAAAATCACCAACATCTACTTCGTGGAGATAAATAGATTTCGCTTCCTCTATATCTCCCGAACATTTGTTTTCTAAAAATTTGGCGATAATTTTTGCAGTCATTTTTGAGCGTTTTGCAGAGCTGTGAACAATGACATCGCATCCGCCAGCTGAAAAAACTTTTTTGGCAATTAGAACTGATTGTTTTTTGCCAACCGGGGTAATCCCTGGGTCAGCCTTGGCATTCATAAACTTCAATAACAACTTGTGGTCACTGCTTTCAGCTTCGGCATGTCGAGCCAAAATAAACTTGAGGTCCGTATCTTTTGTAAAATATTTTTCAATGGTCATAATATTCGAAAATAATTAGAACACAAACTTATCTATTTTTCGGTCATTGAAATTTATGGAGCTCTAAAAAAGATAATTATTTTTTGTTTGCAGACTTAAGTCTGGCCATCTCAAGTAAAAATTTGCCAGCCCAACGATAAAGATTCCGAGATTCCACAGTCTCTTTCATACTTTTCATTCTCTTGGCCTTTTGCTCCGAATTAGTCTCAATAACTTCGGCGATTGTTCGAGCGACCTCAGAAATATCATACGGATTAACCTTGTATGATTCTTTGAGTTCATCAACTGCGCCAACAAGTTTTGACAGAATTAACGCACCGTGCCCCTTATTGGCGGCAACATATTCTTTGGCCACCAAATTCATGCCGTCATCTAGCGGTGTAAGCAAGCAGATATCAGCCAAGTACTGCAAGCGGAGAACTTCATCATGTTCAACAATTTTGTTAACAATATATACTGGCTGCCATTTATCAGTGGCAAATTTTTTGTTGATTCTATCGGCGATCTCATTAACTTCCTCGGCCAATTCTCTGTACTGCTCAAGCTCAGTTCGAGAAGGAGCGCAAATCCCTAAATAAACAAACTTACCGTGATATTGCGGATATTTTTGCAAAAATCTTTCAATTGCCAATAATCTCTTTGGTATACCCTTAGTTGGGTCAAGGCGATCAACTCCCAAAGCTAAAATTTCGCAGCGTTTATCAATATATTTTTTGATTAGGCTCGAATTTACCTTTTCATTTTTAACAAAAGTTTCGATACCCTTGTAGTCGACGCTAATCGGGAATGTTCCAACTTGAATCGTTCGGCCCTTATATTTCACGGTTAGGGTTTCATAATCAACCTGAGCTTCTATCATTCTAGAGACGCATTTTAGAAAGTTATGAACAAATTGATGGCGATGAAAACCAATCAAATCGTTACCTAGCATGCCTTCCAACACTTCTCTGCCCCAAGGGTTAATACGAAAAACTTCGTAAGTTGGCCATGGTATATGCCAAAAATAACCAATGGATAACTTTGGTGATTTTTCCCGCAAATATTTGGCGGTTAGCGACAAATGATAATCCTGAAGCCAAACTAGAGCATTTTTATCACCGACTTCCTGATAAATAGCATTTGCAAATCGTCGATTGACCTTTTTATAGTTCTTCCAATCGGACTCTGAAAATTTAGGCATAATAAAGACATTCAAGCTCAGAAAATACAATGTTGAGCTAGAAAAACCTTTGTGATAACCCAATCTTTCATCTTCTGACATCCAAATTCTTCGGAGAGTATATCTTGGTTTTTGTGGCGGGACCATGACATGGTCTTTGCTGTCAACAGCCAATTTATCAGCCACACTTCCGCCATACGACACCCACGTTCCTTGATTTTTTCGCATTATTGAATCAAAAACCATCGAAATGCCGTCAACAGTAGTTTTACAAACAACTTTTCCCTTATCATCAAAAGTGTGAAGATACGGTTGGCGGTTTGAGGCAATGATAAAGGAGTAATCCAAAAAATTATCTTTTAAAATCTTATCTATTGTGGAATCATTCCAGGTATTATTTGCCATAATTTATTTTTTTAAATATTCTGCCGCTTTTTCTGGCGGGACGATGTTGATAATGACGCCGGATCCCATTTCGAAACCGCCAAAAGTTGTTAGCCTGGGCGCGATTTCCAGATACCAGTGATAATAATCACAGTCTTCCATAGTTGTTGGCAACGTACGGATATACATATTGAGTGATAACCCAGGTAAAACTTTTTCTAATCGCTGCAGGACTTCAGATGTAGCGCTAGCGAATTCATCAATTTCATTTCGACTTGATGTTTCAAACTGACTCTGATGTTTTTTCGGGATCACCCAAGTCTCAAACGGATAACGAGAAGCATATGGCGCGAAAGCTAAGAAATAATCATTTTCAAATATTATCCTTTGCTTTTCACGCCGCTCATGCTTAATAATGTCGCAGTAAGCGCATACACCATTGATGCCAAAGTATCGTTCAGATCCATCCATTTCCTTGTTCACAGTATTGGCCACAACGCCTGAGGCAAAGATTTGCGCGTGTGGGTGATCAATGGAAGCCCCGGCCTCGGGACCGTGGTTGTAAATCGGTGTTATTTGGAAAATCTTGTCGTCTTGCTTTATTTTCTGGTACCGCTCCAGGATAGTCCAAAAGAGCTCAGAAGTCAATGCTTTGGAGAACTTTGTTAGCTTCAAATCATGATCTTTAATGATCACTACTTCGTGCTGACCGACGCTTGGACGCTCACGATAAAAACCTTCCTCCGGATAATAACTTCTGGCGCTTGCACTTTTATCATAGAAAGCCGGAAATTTGTTCTCGATGACATATATGTCGCCACGATTTGATAAAATTTCGTTTTCTTTAAAACCCTTGGATCCTACGCAAAATGGACACTCACCCTTTGATTTCACCGCTTCCAATTTTGGATGGACAAAATCATCTGGCCGGCGAGAGCGGCCGGGGGCAACAACAATCCATTCGCTGGTAACAATATTTTGACGCAAAACAGGCGGGATAAATCCACCCTCGTTCTCCATCCGCTTGTTGATATCAAGTAGACTCATAGTTTATAAAGTTACAAGTTACAAGTTACAAGTAAATACTTTTTTCCTTGATCCACTTGATTAACTTTTTACTTTTGTCTGTGCGCAACAAAGCGCTATCGCCAACGCATCAGCCGCATCGTCGGGCTTGGGAATATCTTTCAAGTGCAGCAGCGTTTTTACCATTTCTTGAACTTGTATTTTATCCGCCCGGCCATAACCGCAGACCGCCTGCTTAACCTGAAGCGGAGTGAACTCAAGCATTGGAGTTTTGGATTTTCTAATTGCCAGGATAATTGCCCCACGGCTTTGAGAAACAGTCATGATTGTTTTTTGGTTTTTAAAGAAGAACAGCTGTTCAACAGCGACAAAATCAGGTTTCTCTTTTTTAATTATAGCAGAAACGGAGTCATAAATAATCTCCAACCTGTCAGCATCTGGTGTGCCGGATTTAGTGCTGATAATGCCGCAGCCCAAAACCGAAGGAACAACTTGCATTCCAATTTTGCGGCCATCAGTTTCAATTATCCCCCAGCCAGTAGTGGCTGTACCTGGGTCAATGCCTAGTATTTTCATGAATGAAAATTAGTTAAAAGTTATTCAAGTCTCTCAAGTTCATCAAGTAATTGGTTGGACCCCCTTGATAAGCTTGAAAAACTTGCAACTTGATAAACTAGCTGATGTTTGCAAAAACATCGGCCACATCATCATCACCTTCGAGTACGTCAATTAGTTTTTCCAATGATGCTAATTTATCATCCGGAATTGAAGCCGTGGTTTTTGGTATATACGTTAGATCTGATGATTCCAATTCAATCCCAGCGTCCGATAAGAATTTTGCCACCGACTGCAAATCAGAAACTTGCGTATATACTATTATAGTATCGTCATCGGTGTGAAAATCATCAGCACCAGACTCAATAATTAACTCTTCCAATTCCTCCTGGGTCCTGCCTGATTCTTTGAGGCTAAATATAATTTGGCCTTTTTTTTCAAAAAGATATGCCACGCTACCCGACTCAGCCAACGAACCACCATGTTTACTAAAAGCTGCCCGGACATTACCAACTGTCCGCTGGCGGTTATCAGACAAACATTGAACCAAGATTGCCGCACCACTAGGTCCATAACCTTCATAAACAATTTCTTCAATAGCTGCGCCGCCAAGCTCACCGGTTCCACGTTTAATTGCCCGGTCAATATTTTCTTTTGGCATTGATGCCGCCTTAGCTCGGTCGATAGCCAACCGCAACTGAAAATTCATTGTCGGGTCGCCACCGGTTCGCGCCGCAATAGTGACGACATTAGCCAATTTAGTAAAAGAAGCCGACCGCTTAGCGTCGATTAATGCTTTTTTGTGTTTAGTTGTCGCCCACTTTGAATGTCCTGACATGATATTTAGTTAACAGTTTATAAAGTTCGTAAAGTTCAAGGAATTATTATCCATTAGATCCGAACTCCAAGCAACTTTACCCGCCTGCATCAACTGTCGCTTCAGTGACTGCGGGCAGGTGAACTTTAAGAACTTGTTGCTTTACGAACTCTATACTAGCTGTTTATTCGGTCTTTTTCAACTAAAAAACCCATGGTCTGCACAGAAGTGCTGACCATGGGTCGGATTTTCCCACCAAGTGCCGTCAGTAGACTGGCACGTCCATGTTGGCCGCCGGGTCGTCCGGGGTGTCGTCGTCCCACTCGTCTGCGCTCTTGAAGCTGGCGCAAAACTGCTGGAACATGGCCCCGTAGTTTGCGGCCAGATCCGGCGTCGGGTAAGTTAGGTTAAAGGCCCGGAAGGCCCTTCCGTCGTAGATCTCGACGTACTGCCGGAAGTGGCCCGGGCCGTGGACCAGGACATACTTCTTGTACCCTCCGATGATGTCCTTGACGGGGACGGTCGTCTGTTTGACCACGACCTCGCCTTGTATCGGCTCATAGGGAAAAGGCCTAGCGGCGCCAGGGCTGCACCACACGGCCAGCGCGACTGGCGGGTCTTGAGGCGCGAACACCTGCATCCCAGCTTCCCGGAAAACGGGTTGCCAGCCCGCCGGATAGTTGATCTGGTAGTCAGGAGTCCGGTACGTCTTCCAGTCATAGGCGGAAACATGTGCCACTGCGATGAAAGCTACGATGAGACACATTGCGGCAACGATCAACGACCTTCTGGTCATGCCAATCATCTCCTCACAATGTAACATCGGTTCTATTTACTTTATATCAGATAAAACACACAATGTCAATACGCTATTGGTGAATTCTACTCCGAAATGCAACTTTTAATGAAAACCTCGTGTGGCGTTAGA
>JBAXAF010000003.1:0-69949 GCA_037142675.1 Candidatus Berkelbacteria bacterium
ACACCATGTCAAAAATTGGGGCTAGTGTTGCGAAGGTCTTGAAAAGACTACATAGCAGTCGCTATGACCAATTGACAATAATTAGATCGGCTATTTAACCCAAATCAAACTATCAAAATTGTGAGTTACCTGAAGATTACCGAGGTTATCATAGGTGCCGGCATTAGTTACACTAAGAGTTTTACCGGTTTTGTTTTTGATAACTATTTTGTGCTGTCCTTGTTTTAGTCTAAAGTTGAATTTCCCTTTGGCGTCAAGATTAATAGTCTGTATGCCATCAACAGTCATTCTCCCATTACTTAAGGCTGCGCCACCTTGGAAAACTTGACCTTTAAGCGTAAAAGATGGGCGATTAAAGAATACATCGATAGTTTTCTGTTCATCATCGGCGATTGTTAATAATGTTGGTTGCACATTGTAAGTTTTATTAATTTTCGGATCGGAAACAGCAAATTTAAAATTACCAGATGGAACTTTGGATATTTTGTACTTTCCAAACGCATCAGTAACGGCAATCTTGTTGCCAAAACTAACTTCAAGGCCAGCGATGGTATCATCGTAGTCTTCTACATGACCAGAGATTGATGCAGTTGTAATTTTGAAGCCAAGGCGAGCTAGAAGACTTTCTATTTTTAAGTTAACGCTGTCTAGGGCTGTTTGGATATTAACGCTAGCAGAAGCGATGATTTGAGATCCCGTAGTTGCAATCATGCTAATTTGGTTTTTGAGTTTTTCTTTTGCAGGTAGACGGTTATAATTTTCTTTTAGCCAGTATCCGTCGGCGATCTGGTCAGGCGTTAAATCCCAATTGTTTAAAGACAGGCCTGGTTCAAAGTTGGCCTTCTCAGTTTTTTCAAAACCAGAGCTTGACATAATAACTTCAAATTCTGACTGAGTTGAAGTTACACCAGCAACCCGACTGTTGCTGTTATTAAAGAATAAAGTTGTTGGGACTTGACTTACTTGATAAGTTGCAAGATTTGGAAATCGGTTTTTCATCGATTGATACAAAAATTTTAAAACATTTCTGCATTCTGTAGAAATTAGTGGATTACTAATTGCGGCCTTTATTTTAGCATTGTTCATAAGGTAGTCACTCATAAAACTTGCCCTTAATTCACGTTCATTGGTGCGAATTCCATAGGTTGCAAAGCAGCCTGATTCAAAATATTTGCTATCACAATTACTGTTTTGGGCTGCCTTGAGTGCGTTATTAAACTGTATTTGCTGTAATCTTGTATAGGGAAACAGGTTATCTAAAGTATGGCTTAATTCATGTGCAACATCTGGGATAAGTTCACTGCGATCTAGCGTTACCTCGTAAATTCCAATCATTTGCTTTGCCCCAGTAGATCCAATATTTTCTCTATTGTTACCAGCAAATGCCGCTATTGGAACTCCATTATTTGATTGATCGGCGGCAATAATATGAATTACCGGGTAACTCGTTGCGCCGGCTGTACTTAGTATCCCCTTAATAGCAGTTGCAATTTGTTCTAGTTTGGATTTTTTTTGAACAAATATTTGATTAAGGTGAGCCGGGTCAATATTGGAAATACAAAATTCTATTCCGTTAAATGTTTTACAGGTAGAAGTTTCGTTGGGATTTATGCTAGATAGGTAGACTTTTACTGGAAAAGCTGTTGGGTGAGCCAGCATATCTCCATTATTGTAGTTGTACTTATTTGACATAAAAAGGATTTCCGCATTTCTAGCTCTGGCTATAGATGATGCGTCAAGTTTATAATGAATCCTATTTGCGACTTTGGCATCATATTCCCATTTTATTAGACATGCAGAAAAGGTGTTATCAGAATAAGTGCATCTAAAATTATTATAATTTATTGTTTGGGTTTTAAAATCTGTGATTGGTAACGGTTGTTCAGCTGGGTTTTTTGATATGGCGTAAAAATCAACAACATAATCAAAAACTCCATTTGGAATGAGCTTGTAGTCAACTTTGTAATAGTAAAACTTTCGACTGTAATCATATTTTAAGTCTTTTTTTGAAATTTGAATTTTGTATTGAGTATTATCTGATAATTGATAGTTTATTGGTGGTTTGAAATCGAGCGTATAGACAGTGTCGTCTTTCAAATTTAAATTCATGCTAAAAATATTGAATTCACTAGATGAAATAGCTGATAGAATATTTTGTTGAGTTTCAAATTTTGGGCTGGAACTAGTCTCGTTAATTTCTCTGTTCCCTGGAGCAAAAATATCCAGAATAGCAGCAGTGACTGGGGTGTTTTCACCTTCATAAACTTTACCAAAAACAACAAACTTTTCTTTTGTTTCATCACTGGTTCGGATGTTTAGATCTTTTTTTAAATACAATCTATTATCACTACCAATATATGCAGAGGAGAGAATGTCGCTTGGTTTAATTTCAATTTCTTCCGGATCATCGTTGATATAATTGTTGTTTAAGTCAAAATAAGCCAAACCGCGCTGATCGGTTCGCGATTTTAAGCGTATATTTATTGAGCTAGCGCTTGATCCTGGTTGGGCAATGTTATAGACATCAGTAATAGCGTAGTCGTCTGGTGGCTCATATGGGGAGTTATCGCTCCAGTCGACTTGCCATGGCCCTTTGCCACAACTTTTACAATATGCCTCAACCCAAAGGTCGTTATCCAGTATGTTATCATTGCCCATTATTCCTACAATATTAAACTTGGAAAAATCAGTTCCGGTTAAAGAATAGTTAGAAAGTACAATATTAATATTTTCGTAGATTCCGCCGGATACAACCGTGAGCCCCAAGAGATCAATTGTATCGCTGCGGCCGTAGCAGTTCCAATCACGGTTTACTGGAGAGGTTGGATATTTGTCAATCATAGCGCAGACATCAATTTTTATGTTCCCGGCCAGTTCTGCTTTTGGAATTTCAACTTTGTAGTTTCCGTCGGTATCTGTAACTGCATTGTACTGGTAGGGTACAAAATCAGCTGGTTTGTGAAAAGACATCGGTCTTGGCCACCCACCCCATTTTAAATAAACACTGGAATTCTTGCCAACTGGGGTACCAGATTGATCTGTTACTTGGCCTTTGATAATAATATTGCCGGAAGTCAATAATCTTTTTAAGGCAAAATCTTTAACAACTCGAAACTCATAACCAGCAGTTAAAATGGGGCTTCCAAGAACCCCAGTATCGGATAACTTAATTTCAAACGCCTGATAGTTCGGAGCATAAAATTTAATATAAAGATTATCTAAATTTTTACGTTCGAAGGGGTTTGTCAAATATCCCCTACCGTCAAAAGTACCAGTTGTTGTTGATGTTCTAGTTATTTCATATGGTTTTTCCGGGTCGGTCTTGTCAATTACTAAAATAGTTGCGTCGGTTAGCATGTTATTGCTATCGCCGTACACGTTGCCTGTTAATTTGTAAATTGGACTCTGAATCGCTTCGCACTCGTGAGTTGTTGCATTACAAGTAGCGTTTTGTGTTGCACAAGAACTTGAGGTACAATTGTCTACACAAAAATATGAAGTTTGACCAGTATCATAGTTGGTATTTGTTTTGCAATGTTGATTTGTGCCACAGACTTTGTCTCCACAGGTAGGGATTGGTTGTGCAGGCCCACAAATAAACTTGGCATAAGTTGTCGTCGTTTTAGTAGAATAATGGCTCAGATTAGCAATTGGTCCAATGCATGGCTGACCATTTCCAGGCATACCAAATTGGTAAGTGTAGTTTCCGTATGGGAGTGATTGGATTATGTATAAATTGCCCGAATATGAACCTGTCGCTGAAAAAGAATTACCATTTTGGTAAATAGATATTCCCCCGCCGCCAGTATTTGACGGATCAAGAGTAATTTCTACTCTTCCGTATAATGGGTCAGCCAACCCTTTGAGATTTATTACCCCAAATTTAGCTAGGCCAAAAATAGCACCAGAGAATAATACGATGGCGCCAAGAATGATTCCCAATATTAGTTTAGTTCGTTTTCCGACCATTTTTTTATTTTACTAAATTATTTAACCCAAATAATACTTGATAAATCTTTTATAACTGATATTGCTTTCAAGTCTCCGTACAGAGCGGCATTTGTTACAGACATAGTTCGACCGTTTTTGTTTTTGATAATTAGTCTGTATCGGCCTTCTTTGATTTTGAAACTAAATTTTCCACTGGCATCAAGATTGTAGCTTTGGCCACCATAAACTGTGATAGTTCCGTTTTTTAATGGAGCTTCGCCAGCCATAACTGTTCCGGATAATGTGTACTTTTGGCGGGTAAAATTAATGTCAACATTTTTTGTTTGGTTTGGGCTTAAGGTTGCTGTTTTTGGCATTAAGTTTTCGTAAGATTTGTTAATTTTTGGGTTTGAAAGCGTGATTGGTAAAGTTCCAGATTTAGTTCTAGAAATACTATACCAACCGTCGGCGCCGGAAATATCAGATTTACCGCTAAAATTAATTTGCATGCCAGCAACGGCTCCGTCTTGATCTTTAACGTATCCAGAAATTTTAGTATTTGAAATGCTAAAGCCGAGACTAACTAACAATTTTTCGACTCTATTATTAATTGCAATCAATGAATTTCTAATTGACACTGTGGTTAATGAACCATACCGCCTGATTAGGTTCTCAGCTTGTTGGACTTGGATCGACAGAAGAATTCTGGATTTATTAGCTGCTGATAAATCATTATAATTTTCTTGGAGCCAGAGCCCTTTGGATATTTGATCCTTAGTAAGTGGAACATTGTCAAGGGGAGATATTTTATTGTAAATGTGGTTTTGGCCTATTTTAAGGCCGAGCGATGACATTAGATTAACAAAAAAAGTAACATTTTCGTCGTCTGTGCTTGTTGCTCCCGCAACATGGTCATTGCTGTCAGATGAACTACGTCGGACAACTCGCTCGAATCTTTTCATTTTTGGAAATTTTTCTTGGAGAAGTTGATCTAGCATCATGATTGAATTTTTGCAGTGATTAAGATCCGGCGCATTAAGAGATGAGTCATTAATTAACCGATTTAATTCATCGGTGTTCTGCACCCACCATTGAAAAAATTCAGCAAAAAATTCACCCGCTTGAGATGCGCCATAGTATGAAAAACAGGTGTATCTTGGTGAAAGGGCTTGAACACAAGCTCCAGAATCATTCATTAATAAATCATATGCGCTATTAATTTTTGATAAAGCGTCGGAATCAAATTTGGGAGAATTGTAGAAAACATAATGTCCAAATTCATGAATTAAAACCGAAACTGAATTATAGCCAATATTTTGCGAAAGAGCGGCTTCGGATAGAAATATGGGCATGTTTGGGAGTCCAAGAGTAAATCCCCTTAGGGGTGTTTCATAACCCGATGGCCACATAAATATGTATCTTGGCAAATCAACACCAACTAAACTGCTCATCGCTTTTACTATTTTTGCATAGCTGGTCATTTGAGTAATTTTTGCTGGAGTAAAAAGGGATCCACCATTTGCTTTGTAGGTGCAGAACTTGACTAGTTCGACTAGTCGACAATCGAAAAGTGCTTGGTCAATTTGCCCCATTGCTTCTTCTGCCGAAAGATCGTCTATAAAGTTTAGCGAAGTTATTGGTATCAGATATACCGTGGCTTCACCGGCGGTAATAAACATTGAATTTGACAGAGATGTATAATTTTTGGTTTCAATTTTTAATTGTAGGGTAGAGAAGAACATGCCTTGGTCAATTTGATATTTAATTGTGTTTAATAATATTTCTGGTTCGCCGCTAACACAATTCTCGTTATCTGCGTCGTAACAAAGAAGTATATTTTCTGTTATTTCTTCTTTTGACATATCGATATTTCCACCAGTCATTGCATCTTTGAAATGAACAATTTCAATTAGATTTGTTGGTGCTAGCGATATTACTGGAGTTATAACTAATAACCTGTTGTATGTTGAGTTAAAGCTAATTCCTGAGCCACTAAATTCAGAACTCGCTGTATCTAAGTATGTTAATCTAGCATCTAGGCTTTTAACATGTATTTTGTAGTGGCAATTAGTGTTTAGCGGGATATTTTCAATCGCATAATTTCCGATTTGAGATGCGGGTGAATATCCTAATGGCCAATTAATTGTATCACTAGTAAGAGCTGAGTTATTTACACTTTGATCCTCGTCGCACGACAGGTTTACACGGATGTTACCCGCCGGAGATAAACCACCTAGTGTTTTATAAATTTTCCCGGTAATAGTAAAATATTGTCTTGATCCAACCACTGCGTTGCTGAAACTAAGGTATTTTTGTGTATTTGTATCAACCGAATAGTTACTAGTTGGTTTTTGTACAATTGTGATTGCATCGCCATCATTATCTAATCCGTCACGATTCGAGTCGTAAAAATATCCGTTTTTAGTATATCGGACCTCTAATCTTGGCCAGACTGTATAATCTTTAAATGCATCAATATCTTTGACTTCATAATTAAACTTCTTATCAGCAGGTAGGCCCGGGTAATAAGTTTGGTAGTCAGCTTTTGATGTAGCTGTCCATTTTGTAACACTCCCGCAGTCGACACCAGGTGATTGATCTGCGTCATTGCAACTAACAGTAACGGTGACTCCGTCAACCAGTTTACCGTCTTTATCGGTGATAGCACCAAGTAGGGAAAACTTTGTTTGATCAAATACGGGAGTTGGCGGGGTGTCTCCGCTGCTAACTAGCGACAGATTATAGCTGTGTGGCGAAGTTAGGGCAAAAGCTTCAGCGGTTGTTATTCCGGCAAAGATATCAATTAGTTTTTTGCTTGATGACAGGTAGCCTGTTTTAGAGACTGAAACAACTTGGTTCTTTAAGGTGTCAATATTGGCAGTACCTCCTGAAATTGGTATTGGAATCTGAGCGATAGTGTATTCCCCGGCATAATTGGTGGTAGTGTTTTTGTCAGATATTGATACCAAGGCACCAGACAGGGCGGTGCCTGTTGACGAGGTAACTTTGCCAGTTAACACCCAATATTGTTGTGTGTCAGCTCCGCCCCCGCCACCTTCACAAGTAAACCTGGTGTAGATAGTTCTAGTTGTGGTTGAATTGTGGCTTAAATTCGCTGTTGGCCCCAAACAAGGCTGCCCGTTTGGACCTGGCATGCCGAATTTGTATGTGTAGCTACCGTAAGCGAGTGAAGTGATTGTATAAACATTTCCGACAAATGATCCGGTTACAGATATTGGCGTTGTACCTTTATATAGCGATATCCCCCCACCAGTATTGCTGGCGTCAACTGTGATTTCGACTCTTCCGTAAAGTGGATCTGCAAAACCTTTTAGATCAATTATTCCATATTTAGCTAAGCCAAAAAGAGCACCAGAGAAAACAATTATGGCGCCAAGAATGATTCCCAAAATTAGTTTAGTTCGTTTCCCCACCTAGCTTTCCCCTGAAAAATATCTACATAAACATCATACCAATCACTTTGATAATATTGCAACCAGTTCGGTGTGATGAGTTTGTGGGAACATATCCACAGGTTGGATTTTTTTTGCTGATATTCCAACGATTTGAAAATATTTTAAGTCTCTGGCGAAAGTTGGCGGATTGCAAGAGACGTAAACTAAGTTCTTAAAGTTGCAAGTTGCAAGTTGCAAGATTAAATCCTTGGCCAGGCCTGCCCTTGGTGGGTCCAATATAATAATCTTATTGTTCAATTGTTCAATTGATATATTGCTAGAATCAGACTGGATAAATTCGCAGTTGGTTATTTTGTTAATTTTTGCATTGTCTTTGGCATCGCGAATTGCTTGTGGTACAACTTCAATTCCGGTAACTTTTTTGGCCAACGTAGACAAATAAATTCCAATAGACCCGGTACCACAATACAAATCAACGACCTCGTCGCCAATTTTAATATCAGCAAATTCTTTAATTTTGTCGTATAGCGTTTTAACGCCGGCGGAGTTAGTTTGAAAAAAACTTTCTGGGGAAATTTGGAATGTATAAGAACCGATTTTTTCCTGAATTACTGGTGAGCCAAAAATTAATCGTCGGCGCAAATTTAGCAGCGATTTTGCCGGCGCAATGGCGTGATAAATTGATTTAACACCATCAACGTTTTTTAAAACGTCGACAATTCCATCTTCTCCCGGTAAATCATCCGATGCAGTGATTATTTCAACCATGATGTCGCTCGTTCGTTTCCCCTCTCGAATTTTTAATTGCCAAAATGAAGTTTTGTGATCAATATTTTCATTAATGTAGCAGCGTAATTTTTCCAATATTAAATTAGACTTTTCTGATTGCAGCAAACATTCATCAACCACCACCAATTCTTTATCATTAGGATATCCGTGGCGGGCCAAAGCGATTTGATTCTTTTTATCTAGCGTAAATATAAAACGAATTGAATTGCGGTAATAAAGTTCCTTATCGGAACCCGCAATAATCGGCAGAACTTGAGCATCGATTTTTTGTCGTGATAACGACTCTTTAACTAAATTTTCTTTGATTGATAATTGATTTTTGTAAGAAATATTTTGATGTTCGCATCCACCGCATTGATAAAAATATTTGCATGGCGGATCAATCCGCATTTCTGATGGTTTGATGATTTTTTTTACTGTGCCAAACGCAAAGTCCTTTTTCTGATCTGTTAATTCAATTTCAACAATGTCGCCTGGTACAACTTTTTTAACAAAAACAACTCGGCCATCATCCAAATGTCCGATACCTGATCCTGCAAAGCCCATTTTTTCAATTTTAACTTGCATAGTTTATATTATAGCGCGAAATTGTTATCCGCAGAGATGATAGAGAATTATCCCAGCAGCGGTTGATACATTCAGCGAATTTGCGATCCCATACATCGGTATATCAACAATTCCGTCGCATAGCTGCAAAAGATCATCAGAAACACCGTCGACTTCATGACCAACTATAATGGCAACTGGTTTCTGAAAATCAAAGTTTTTATAATTAATTGAGTCATTTGTTTGTTCCAGTGCGATGACTTGAATTCCTTGCTTCTTTAACTCTTTTATCAGCTCTATTGTATTATCTCGCTTCTCCCAGGGAACAAAGTCCACGGTTTTCAGCGCAGTTTTTTCAATTTCTTTACGCGGTGGAGTCGCAGTAATTCCGCAGAGATATAATTTTTCTACTAGGGCGGCGTCAGCGGTGCGAAAGATAGCACCAACATTATACATTGAACGAATATTGTCTAAAATTAAATAGACCTGATTCCTCAGCCCATTTTTTATTTGAAAAATATTTTTCTCTCCCACTAGCTCGTTAGTCGTTTTCTTGCGCATATTTTTCTTTAATCATTTCAACTGCGCTGGCAACTGAAAGATCATCTTGAGTGCTGGTCCGTAAATCGCGAACGATAACCGATCCGGTTAAAGCCTCCTGCTGGCCGACAATCAGTGCAAAGTCAGCTTTCAACTTAGAGGCAGATTTCATTTGTGACCGGAGTGAATCCTTGGAAGGAATATAGAAAACATTAATATCTTCTTTCTCAAAACTATCAAAAATTTGTCGGCAAACTTTTTTTGCAGTGTCGCCAATCTCTAAAATCACAACTTCAACGCCCCTAGGTTGCGGAATTTTGACTCCATTATCACTAAGCAGTTCAACAACGCGGTCAGCGCCCATGCCCCAGCCTACGGCAGGAGTTTTTGGCCCTCCCAGCACTGAAACTAAATTGTCATATCGGCCGCCGCCACAAAGGGTAGTTTTTCTTTCTTTGTCTGTGCCAGCAGAGACTTCAAAAACCGTTCGAGTATAATAGTCTAAACCGCGAACCAAGGTGTTATCTAATTCAAATTTTATTCCAAAATCATCTAAATACTGTAGTGTGTCTTGAAAATGCTCCCGACATTCAGTGCAGAGTGAGTCAATCATTTGAGGTGCCTTAGTTTTGAACTTTTGACACTCTTCATTTTTGCAATCTAGCATTCGAAGTGGGTTTATGTCATATCGGCGTTTGCAATCTGGGCAAACCCCCGATAATTTGTCGGCGTAATAGTCTTTTAACTTCGCTAGATATTTTGGTCGACACTCCGGACAACCAATGGAGTTAATAGCAATGTTTAGTCCAGAGAACCCGAGTTTTTTTAGAATTTCGATTGCTGACATTATTGCCAAGTAGTCAGACTCAGCAGATTGGTCGCCAAAAATTTCAGCACCGACTTGACGGTGTTCTCGGTAGCGACCCTTTTGTGGGCGTTCGTGGCGGTACATTGGACCAAAATAATATAATCTAACTGGCTGTGGTTGGGAACTCATACCATTTTCAATGTAGGCTCTGGCGGCACCGGCTGTCCCTTCGGGACGAAGTGCAAGTTGTGATTCATCATCACCGGAAACAGATTCGATCAAGTATATTTCTTTTTCAACAATATCGGTTCCAGCACCAACTCCGCGTTCAAAAATTCGCTTGTCTTCAAAAAGAGGTGTGTCAATTTTGCTAAAACTGAGGCCATTCAAAACTTTTTCTGCTGTCGTGCGAAAAAAGCTCCATGCAGGTTGATCTGCTGGCAATATGTCTTTTGTTCCCCTAGGTTTTTGTAATTGTTTGTCTGACATAACACTCCAAATTTATCAAAGTACGGAGAAAAATGCAAACAGTGCTATCGCCAACTGGCTTCCAAGATTCGCTCTTTATCAAAAGTTTTAGTACCTCGGCAATTTTTTTTATGAACAGTAATAATTTTCTGCAAAGTAATATAGCCGATTATTTCATCTTTTTCTGTTGGCTTGCAGCAGTTTGCGAGTCGGTGAGTAAAACCGTCGCCTATTTCGAAATGAACAGATTTTTTACCCGAAGCTCGTTTAATTATTTTCGCTTCAGCAAAATTGACACTTGGGTACATCGTTTTTATAACGTCGTTTTTGGAAATGTCCTTTTTGCCGACAGAAACTAGTGCGGTTTCCAAATCATTGAACGGCAATCTAGAATCAGAAATTTTAGCTGACAGGGATTTAATATTTTTTTCAGTAATTATTGGCATGTCCAATTTAGATAGTTCCTGGTTAACAATATAAAGTCCACGGGCATAATTTTTTGGTCGGTCAAGATTTGTAAAATATTCATTTATCTTGCTTCTGGCAAAACTTGTTTTAACGAATGATAACCAATCTCGCGACGGCTTGGCCCGGTCGCTTTTTATGATTTCTGCAACATCACCAGTTTTTAACCGCGATGAAATAGACATAATTTTGCTGTTAACCTTTGCACCAAAACACGATAATCCAATTTCAGTATGTATAAAGAAAGCGAAATCGAGCGGAGTGGCATTTTTCGGCAGTTCAATAATTTTTCCTTGCGGTGAAAAAACAAATATTTTGTTGGCAAAAAATTGCTTTTTTGAAGTTAAAACATTCCCGGCATCAATCTCAGAAATCCAACTACTGGCATCTTTTGCATTGCCCTTGGATAGCATTTTTTCTTTGTAGTGCCAATGTGCAGCAATTCCGAATTCGGCAATCTGATGCATTATCGGAGTACGAATTTGAATTTCAAAAATGACATTATTTGGCCCGATTACTGTGGTGTGGAGAGATTGATAACCACTTTCTCGCGGTCTGGCGATATAATCCGTTAGCCGATCTTCAATTGGATGGAATATCTCATGAACCCGGCTTTGAGTTTCGTAACAATCTTTGATGCTTGGAACGATAATTCTTACGGCAATTAGATCATAAATATTTTCAATTGATTCTTTTTCCGAAAGCTTATTGAATATTGAAAAATCATGTTTTGCCCTCCCGGTAATTTCAGCATCCGGGAATTTTTTCGAGAGTATTTTAATAATTTTTTGAATATATTTTTCACGATCGGATTTAGCGATCGTAATACTTTTTATGAAGTCATCATACTTTTCTGGAAAAGCGTAGGGAAAGCAATTATCCTCCAACTCTGATTTTATGGCCGACATTCCAATCCTCTCAGCCAGAGGCGCAAATATTTCAATAGTTTCTAGGGCGTAAAATCTTCGACGACTTTCAGGTAACCACTCAAGAGTTTGTGAATTGTGCAGTCTGTCATAAAGCTTAATAATTAAAACTCTTGGATCCCCAGCCATGGCGGTCAGGAGTTTTCGATATGAATCTATCTGTGAGGAAAAATTAGTTTTTGAGAATTCGATCCCTAGCGCTTTTTCCTTCATTTCAATGGAGGAAATTTTTGTCACACCATCAACCAGAGCAGCTACTTCGGGGCCGAATTTATCGGATAATTCTTGAATTGAAACATTGCAATCCTCTGCAACGTCATGCAACAATGTCGCAGCCACCGTCTCTTTGTCTGGCTGGTGCTTAAGAATGTTGGTTGCCATGGCTAGCGGGTGGGTGAAATATAATTCACCGCTAATTCTTTTTTGTTGACCATGTGATTTTTTTGCAAAATTAAAAACCTGCTCAATAAATTGAGTTTCGTTTTGATCAAAGTCGGATAAAAGCGGCAAGAATTTTTCAGAAAAACTTCCGACCGATCGGTCGAATTTATTATTATTCGAGTTCATCGGTACTATTTCTTTAAGACGACTTTTTGATTGACTAAGTATGCTTTAATTTTATCACCAGAAACGAATTTACCACTAATAATTGCCTCGGAAATAGGATCTTCTAGTCTGTCTGTTATCACTCGGCGGATGGGACGTGCTCCAAATTCATCTGAGTATCCTGTTTCTGAGATTATTTTCTTAATATCGCTGCCAATTGTTAGCAGTATCCCCTGTTTCTTCATTCTCTTGGCAAGTTCCCCTAGATTCAATTCGACAATTTTTGTGATAGAAGATTTATCAAGTTGATGAAAAACAATAATTGAATCAAGTCGATTGACAAACTCAGGTTTGAGTTCTTTTTTTATGGTTTCCATAACCATGTTTTTCATGGCTTCGTGTTGTGACTCGGAACTTGTATTTGAATGAAAGCCAATTTCTTCGGCACGTTTTAGCTCTGAGGTTCCCAAGTTCGAAGTCATAATTATTACCGTATTTCTAAAGTTTACTTGGCGGCCCTTGGCGTCTGTTAAGTATCCATCTTCTAGAATTTGTAGCAGAATGTTGAAAACTTCTGGGTGGGCCTTCTCAATTTCGTCGAATAACACAATTGAATATGGCTTGCGGCGGACTGCCTCTGTTAGTTTACCACCGTCGTCATAACCAATGTAACCAGCCGGTGCGCCTACCAGCCGCGAAACATTATGTTTTTCCATAAATTCCGACATATCAATTTTAATTAAATTGTCTTCGGAGCCGAAAAGCTGTTTGGCCAAGGTTTTGGACAGGTGAGTTTTGCCGACACCAGTGGGTCCCAAGAACAAATACGATCCAATCGGGCGATCTGGGTCTGAGATCCCTGCTCGGTTGCGGCGGATGGACTTGGAAATAATTGATACAGCTTCGTCTTGGCCAATAACAAACTTTTTCAATCTTTCCTCAAGATTCAAATAACGCTTTCTCTCATCGAGCGACAAATTCTCGACTTGAATACCAGTCCAGCGAGAAACTATTTTGGCAATATCACTGGCGTCGATAGTTTGTTTTTTTTGACTGGCACTAGTTTTTTCAAGTTCTGATATTTTGTCTGACAATAATATTTCTTCTTCGCGAAAATGAGTTGCAGATTCGTAATTTTCAGTCATTACCGCTTCTTCTTTTTTGGATTGGACATCGGCTAATTTTGATTGAAGTTTCGCCAGCTTGGTACTTTCGGGGGTGACTATGTTGGTGGCAGCTGCAGCTTCATCAATTAAATCAATCGCCTTGTCTGGTAAAAATCTATCTGTAATGTAGCGTTCGGAAAGTTCGGTGGCGGCAATTAAAGAGTCTGGAGTAAATTTAACACCGTGGTGCTGTTCGTATTTTTGTTTTAGTCCACGGAGAATTTTTATTGTGTCATTCACAGATGGTTCTGGAACCTGGACAATTTGGAATCTTCTTTCGTAAGCCGGATCCTTTTCAATATGCTTTTTGTATTCATCAAAAGTAGTGGCGCCGATTACTTGAAACTCACTTTTAGTTAAAATTGGTTTGAGCATGTTGGCAGTATCGAGTGATCCTTCTGCTGAACCGGTACCAACGGTTGTGTGGATTTCATCGATAAAGAGAATAATTTTGCCAATTTTTTTAATTTCGGCTAGCAATTTTTTCACTCTGCTCTCGAACTGTCCGCGGTACATAGTCCCCGCCAGAAGAGATCCTAAATCAAGTGATAAAATAGTTTTTCCTATTAAGGTTTGAGGAACGCTACCGTCTACGATTTTTCTGGCCAAGCCCTCAACAATAGCAGTTTTGCCTACGCCAGACTCACCCACAAGTAGCGGATTATTTTTTGTTCTTCTAGACAGTATTTGTGCTACACGTTCAATTTCCGGACCCCTGCCAATTAGGGGGTCAAGCTGGTTGCCCTTGGCTTGAAGCGTAAGGTTGGTTGTGTATTGCTCGAGGAAAGTTTTTTCAATCTCGGCAGTTTTGGTTTTTCCCGATGGATCATTCATGTCGCCAGCAAATTCATCTCCCGGCATATCTCCGATGTTTGGTATGTCAAAGCCCATTGATTGATCATTATTCAGCGAGCCAGAAGCTTTGGATATTTCATTAAAAATCGATGTGATTTGCTCGGCAATTCTTTCGGGCTTGATACCAATTCTCTCAATTATGCTGTAAGAATTTAGTTTTGAATCTGACAAAAGAGCCAGGAGTAAATGCTCCGCGTCAACAACCATATGGTTATAGCCGGCTGCTATTCTAACGGCGCCTTGCATTACATTTTTTGCATCAACGGAGATTGCCGGAGTATCTTGTTTTTCACTTTGATTACTGACAAGTTTGGCAATAATTGAAACCTTTTCCGGCAGAATTTCTAGTGAATTTAAAATATCAGAAGCCAATGTTCCTTTGGTTAAAACTAGCGCCAAAAGCATATCTTCGGTATCGAGCGGCTTAGCGGAATCTTTAGCTATCCGCTCGGCCAACACCAAGATTTTGCGTAAGTTATCCGAGAATTTTCCAAAAATATTTGGGTCCATAATAATCAACTAATAACTAATAGTGAATAACGAATGGCTATTGAAATGACTATTTTGAATCGGAGTCTATTGTTTCTTCAATCTTCTCGGCGTCTTTGTCTGTTGATTCTACTGATTCTTCCTTAATAATCTCCTCTTTTTCAACGGTGACAGCTTTGTCGCTGGCGTCCGCATCTTTGGTAGTACTGCCTGATCCTTCGGCCTTTTCGATATCAATTCCCCAACCAGCCAATTTTGAGGCTAATCGAACATTCTGTCCGTTCTTACCGATAGCAAGTGATAATGAATCTTCTGGGACATAAACAATGGCCTTATTGTCCTTTGAAGAAATAACTATTTTTTCGCATTTAGCGGGAGAAAGTGCATTCATAATAAATCTTTCAACGTCTTCGTCCCAAAGAATAATATCGATTTTCTCATCACCGATTTCGGCTAACACTGATTGAACTCTGGTTCCCCGCTGTCCAACGCATGATCCTATAGGGTCAATATTTTCATCGGTGGCAATAACTGCCATTTTGGTACGGGAGCCAGCTTCACGAGCTAGACTTTTAATCTCAACTGTTCCATTTGCGATTTCCGGCACTTCGAGCTCGAACAATCCTTTAATCAGTCCTTCGTCGGCACGCGAAACTAGAATTTGTGGGCCACGGGATGTTTGCGCAACTTCCTTAATATAGACTTTCAGGCGCTGGCCAACATAATAACGTTCATCGCGAATCTGATCGCTTGGGAACATCACGGCATTCACTTTTCCAAGAGAAACGATAACATTTTTGCCTTCAATTTGCTGGACTGAACCATTTCCGATTGTATGTTCGCGATCCTTAAATTCTGTGAAGATCATATCGCGTTCTGCTTCTCTGATCCGTTGAATTATAACCTGTTTGGCAGTTTGAGCTGCAATTCGTCCAAAAGTTTCTTCCTTTGGAAGTGGCTCAATAATTTCGTCGCCCAGGACGGCTTTTTTATTGTCTTTCTTTGCGTCGGTTAATGATATTTCTGCTTCTGGATTTTCTAATTCTTCATCATCAACAACTGTTGTAACTTGAAACATTTCGGCTTCGCCGGTTTTTGGATCCATTTTAGCTCGAATTACTTGTCGTGGTTTGCCGTAATCTTTTCTGTAAGCTGCAGCTAGAGCAGCCTCAACGGTGGATATTACAGTTTCAATATCTAGACCTTTTTCTTCACAAAGCTCTTGAATTGCTTCCATGAAATTTACATTGTCTCCAGTCATTTTTCTCCTTCTTCTTATTAAGTTGTAATTCTAACACGGATCAACTACACGGATTGACACGGAATAAAAATGTATTATCCGTGAAAGTCCGTGTGATAAATCCGTGAATGAATTTCCGTTTATGTATATTTTTTAAAAAAAGTGGCCACCGCAGGGTCACCACAATCCACATTTATATGATAGCAAGTGAGAGAAATTTTGTCAATATGCGGGCTTATCAGCTTTTAAAGAGTTTAATTAGCTAGTTTGTATTTAAACACTCGCCAAACAAGTTTTGGGAGAGCAATTTGGCGGCGATAACGCTTGGGCTCCAGTATTAAGCGCCACAACCACTCGAGTCCGATTGCCCTAACGAATTTTGGTGCTCTTTTGCGACGGCCAGCGAGAAAATCAAAAGTTCCACCAACACCAATGCCGATTTTGGCGCCGGTTTTAACCAAATTCCGTTCGAGCCAGAGTTCTTCTGCTGGAACACCATAAGCGACAAATAAAATATCCGGCTTGTCCTTTTTCATCAATTCTAAAATTTTTGCCTCATCTTGTGGTTTTGGCGAACCTTCGTATGTGCCGGCAACTTTAAGCTGATAGATGTCAGTTTGCAGCTTTATTGCCGCTTGTTCCGGCACGGTTGGGTCGCCGCCAAGTAAAAAAATTCGCAAATCATTTTTGGCAGCATAATTTGACAGATCCCAAATGAAATCGGAGCCGGAAATTCGCTCAGGGATTGGTTTTTTCAAATATTTTGGATACAAAATTATTGCGGCTAAGCTGGCAAAAAGTTTGGAAAAACCAATAATGTAGCGCAAAAATTTGTCTTTTGGTAAATTTAGCGATAAGAACTTTGCCGCCCAGAGAACGCCGATGCCATCGGCAAAGTTTAGTGAGGAATTATTTAGCATATCAAATACTGCGCTATCATTTAACGCTCGAAAGAGAAATTCAACATTGACAGTAGTAATGAAGATTGGTTTTTTTGTCGAAATTTTTTGGTCAATAAAACGAATTGATTCTTCCCTGCCGAAGGAATCGATTGGCACACCGAGAATATTAACTTTCTTGCGTGATATTTTCATTGGTTTTGGTTAGTTTGTTTAGGGACAAGGAACTTAATTTGCGAAGGCAGTTCCCTATCCCTAAGACCCAACCCTCGCCACGCTATAAGCGGAATCTTTGCCGGGGCAGACACTCCAATATTTGGTCGCTTTGCTCCCGCCCCCAGGGTCACTTTGGAAGAGACAGTATCGGGCTCTACTCAGCGGCAAAGTTACTGTGAAATCAATTTATAATTTTTTTTCTAATTCTTCATATTTATCATTAACGAATTTTTTAAACCTCTCGGTGAAAACTTCCTCTGAAAACTTTTTAGCTTGATCCTTGCAATCAGTAGTTTTGTATTTGGAATACTCTTTTTCAAATCTGATGATAGTTTTTTTCAACGGTTCGGTTGTTGCAAAATCATCGAAAAATTCGCCAGTTTTGCCCTCCATTACGGTTTCAGTTGCTCCGCCTGCGCGGTATGCTATTACCGGTCGTCCCGCTGCCATCGCCTCAACTGGTGTCAGGCCAAAATCATCTTCACCCGGGAACAAGAATGCGCGACAACCGTAAATATAATTATTTCTTTCGTTGTCACTTTGCCAGCCAAGAAATTTGACTGTCTCCCCTGCCAGCGATTGTAGTCTTTTTTTGTCTGCGCCCTCACCGATAATATACAGAGGCAGTTTAAGTTGGTTGAATACATTTATTGCTAAATCAATATTTTTATATTGAGTCAGGCGGGAAACGATTAGATAATATTCGCCGGGCTTGCGGTTATTCTTTAGAAGCTCATTGATATCAGTTGGCGGATAAATTACCGCGGCGTCTCGGCGGTAATATTTTTTAATTCTCTTAGCTACGGTTTTGGAAATCGCAACCCACTCATCGGTTCGCTGGCTAGCGTAATAATCCCATTCACGAAGTTTTGATATTAGGCTGCGAATGTACATACCCGCTAAACCAAAACCAATTTTATTTTCATCCATATATTTGTGGGTCCAGTCCCATGCGTAACGCATTGGGGAGTAGCAATAAGTAATGTGCAGAGTATTTGGTCGGGTAATAACACCGTGAGCAAACGAATTGCTTGAAGAAATCACAACATCAAATTCAGAAAAATCAAACTCTTCAATTGCTTGTGGGTATTTAGATAATAATAAACGAGATCTTTTTCGAATAAAATTTGGTAATTTCTGCAGCCTTGATGGCCGGATGTCATATCCAACCGAGAATTGTTTTTTTGTCCCGGCTTCATCATATAATAAAGTATATATTGGCGCATCGGGGTAGATATTATGAAGAGTCATCAAAACGCGCTCAGCTCCACCGACTTTAGTAATGTAATCATGCACAATAGCGATTTTCATAATAATTTCTAAATCCTAATATCTAATTTAAAATAAAATTCCTAATGATTAAATTTCTAACTTGAGATTTGGTTTTTGATATTTCATTTGACATTAGTAATTCGAGATTAGTTATTTAGTTTTGACTTCCGGTCAAAACTTTAAGCGTTGTTCTGGCGCAATTGTCCCAACTATATTTCAATAATTCTTTTTGGCCCGCCCGAACAAGTTTTCTGGACAGCTCGGGTTTATTTAATATTTGGCTCATGGCGGCGGCAATTTCAAAAGGTTTTTTCGGATTTACTAAAATAGCGCCACTTCCAGCCACTTCCGGCATGGATGAGAAACGTGAAGTTACAACTGGAATTTCTGCGGCAAAAGCTTCCAAAATCGGAAATCCAAATCCTTCAAACAACGATGGAAAAGCGAAAAGCGTCGCACCCCCATACAATGCATTTCTGTCGGCGTCGGAAACGAATCCGGTCTCGATAATATCTTCTGCAAATTTTGAACCGCTGATCTCTTTTCTGATTTCTTCATAGCCAAAACCTGGGCTACCAACCAAGACTAGTTTTTCTTTGACCTCTCTCTCACTTCGCAGCATTGTGTAGGCTTTAATCAGATTGATGATATTTTTTTTAGATTCTAGCCGTCCGACAAAAAGAATATATTTCTCACCAATTTTATTTTGTAACTCGATTGATAGTTTTGCCTCGGATTGCTCAAAGTTAAAACCCATTGGTACAAATTTAATTAACTTTGCCGACCTGGGATAGAACTTCTTTAAATCTGATTCGGTTGATTTTGAATACACTATAATACGAGCTTTTTTCGTGATTGCGCGACGGATTGAAAAATCTTGAGTTTTAATTTCATTTTTAGAATATACTTCTGGAAAATATCTCCAGGCCAAGTCGTGAATAGTAATCACTGAAATCTTTCCGGAGATTGTTGGTAACATATGTGATGGAACAAATAAAACATCTGGTTTCTTCTTGACCATTTCCAGAGATAAGCCAACTTGGGTCCAATATTTTTTATTGGGAATAATTTTAACTGAAAAGTTTTTTGGGAAGTTGTCAAAACAACCGTTGTAATCAGATCCAACATACAGAGTATATTGATTTTTTCCATCAATCTGCGCCAATTCAAAAATCAAATTACGTGAATAATTTTCTGTTCCGGTTCGTTGTTTTTTTACCGCCCTTGAGGCGTCGATTCCAATTATCATTTGAAGTAGTTTTTTGGTTTTTTACCCTGCAGAATATCATCAACCATGTAAATTTCTTCTTGGATACCAGCAATCAAGTCGTATTTTTTCAGTTCTTTTCGCTCGACCCAGGCAAAATCAACATCTTCGCCGCTTAACTTAACTTTTCCCTTTTTGAGCGGCGCATAAAAACTCAACGTGATGACCGGTGTATTGTCTGGCCGAATAAAGCAAAGATCTAGCAGAAAATCAATTTTCCCGACTTCCAAGCTAACTTCTTCTGAAATTTCACGTCGTAAGCTTTTTTCTAGTGAAAAATACCAACAGCCATCTTCATTCGGTTTGTCATTTATGTAGTCATCAATTGCCAACCCACCACCGGGAACGGTCCATTTCCCGGGATAAACTTTTTTATTCATCGAGCGCTTAGTAATCAAATATTTACCATTCCTGTGGATGATCGCGGTGGCAACAATTCGATGCAATTCTCGGTCTTTAATTTTTGAAAATTTCATAATGGCTCCAAATATTATTCTCTGGCCCAAAGAACTGATTTTTTAAAAGCTTCCAAATGCTCAACGGCAATCCCGGCGCCTTTGACAACACAGGTTTCAGGATCATCTGCAACTTGGCAAGGTACGCCCGTGACCTTGGTTAGGAGTGTGTCGATGTTTCGGAGTAATGCCCCGCCGCCGGAAATAATTATCCCCTTATCCATAACGTCAGATGCAAGTTCGGGAGGAGTTTGTTGCAAAACACTCTTAACTGCGGCAATGATTTCCGCCAGAGGCGGCTTTATGGCTTTAACCAAGTCTTCGGCGGTAATAATAATGCTTTCAGGGAGTCCTGTGATGGCGTTAGAGCCGGAAACTTCCATTTTAGAATCTTTTTTTGGGTCAATGGCGTTGCCAATGCGTTTTTTAATTTCTTCTGCAGTTTGCTCGCCAACAACTAAATTATGCTTCTTGCGAATATATGCGGCAATTGCGGCATCTATTTTATTACCTCCAATGCGTGCAGAAGATGCGGCAACGACATCACCAAGTGCAATCACGGCCACTTCTGTAGTTCCGCCGCCAATATCTATAATCATATTACCGGAAGCAGTGGCAATTGGGATTCCGGCACCAAGAGCCGCGGCAATTGGTTGCTTTATTAAATATGCCTGCTTGGCACCAGCGGCTAGAGTTGCGTCAATAACGGCCCGTCGTTCAGTTGAGGTAATGCCAACTGGAACAGCAATCATGACTTCTGGTTTGCCGAGTCGGATACGACCAGAAACTTGATTTATAAAGTGCCGAAGCATGGTTTCTGAAATATTATAATTTGCAATGACACCATCTTTTAAAGGATGGGCAGCAACAATACTATCTGGAGTGCGACCGATCATTTTTTTGGCTTCAGTCCCAATAGCGACGATTTGATTGTTTTCGACTTGAAGCGCTACAACGGATGGCTCATTAACAACCACGCCCTTTTTGGGTATATAAACCAAAACATTTGTTGTGCCTAGGTCGATGGCAATTCTTTTAGCCATCAGTCTATCCTTTCAATCTCCGCCCCAAGAACTCGCAATCTAGTGTCCAAATTTTCGTAACCGCGATCAATATACTCGATATTACTGATAGTTGTAACTCCTCTGGCGCAAAGCGAAGCGATTACCAGCGCCGCGCCGCCGCGGATATCGGAAGATTCAATTTGCTGGCCGTGTAGTAGCACTGGGCCATTTATTTCGATTAAATAAGGATTTAAAATATCAATTTTTGCGCCCATCTCAACTAACCATTTTGTGTAATCAAACCGTGAATTAAACAAGGTTTCGAATATGCGAGTTTTACCATTGGCCTGTGTGGCCAAAACTGCCAGAGGCGCTTGCAAATCGGTTGGCAGACCGGGGTACTGCCTAACATCGAGCTTGGAAGAATTTGGTGCGATGAGCTGACTGCGCTGGTTGATTACAATGTCGGCATGATCATTTTGCGTCGGAATAATATCAAAGTCGACTGACATCTCGGAAAACTTTGATAGTACTAAAGATAAATGGTCAGGAATGATATCTTTAATTTTTACTGTTCCACCGCAGACAGCGGCGGCGATCATGATTGTGCCGGCCTCTATTCGGTCTGGCATTACTGTGTACTCCACGTCTGTTAATTTTTGGACGCCTTCAATTTTAATGGTATGAGTTCCAGCACCGGAAATTTTTGCTCCAGCTTTGTTCAAAAAATTTGCCAGGTCAACGATTTCCGGTTCGCAAGCCGCGACTTTAATAACAGTTTTCCCGCTACGTAAAACTGAAGCCATTATTATATTTTCAGTTGCTGTAACACTCATTTCAGAAAGAACAACTTCAATATCTCCTTTATGGAATTTCCCTTCTCCTTTAAGAAAAAATTTCTCTCCTTTGTCAGAAATCTCTACTGAAACGTCCATAGCCTCAAAAGCTTTTAAGTGAGTGTCTATTGGTCGTGACCCTATTAGGCAGCCTCCTGGTTCGGAGAAATGCGCACGTCCGAATCGGGCCAACAGCGGGCCAATAATTACAACAGAACCACGAAGTTTTTTAATTGGGTTTTCATCAGGGGTGTATGATTTAACTTGGGCGGCGTCAATTATAAGGGTGTGGTCAGTATATTTAATTTGTGCTCCCAGACTCTTAATTACTTCCACCATTCTTTCGATATCAACAATTTTCGGTACATTGTGCAGAATTGTTTTACCAGGAATCATAACAGCAGCAGCCACCATTTTAAGGGCTGCGTTTTTGGCTCCGGAAACTTGAAAAGAGCCATTTAATTTGTTGCGACCTGTAATTCGAAATTTTGCCATAGTTTTATCCGCTTAGACCCCGAAACAAGTTCGGGATGACATAATAGTTTAGAAATCTATAATACAAATTATAGCGTCAATTTACAATTTTATCAATACAAGCTAGAATAATTGTATGAAAGAATATTTTCATAAACCACGCGACAAAAGACTAAGAGAAATTTTAATTGGTCAGGGCTCTGTTGGCATAGTTATTATTTTAATATCAATATGCTTAGTTTTTTGGGGTTTAGGGTACAAGATCAATTGGCAAACGATGAAAATATCTCATACAGGTATTGTTTATATATCATTTGAACCGAATGACGCGACAGTTTTATTGTCCGGACAAGAGACAAAAGCAAAATCAACTTTTGATGCACAGTTATTGCCTGGATTTTACGATGTTGAGGTAAAAAAAGATGGATATAATACTTGGCGCCAGCATATAAAAATTACTGCTGACAAAGTTGACTGGTTCAAAAATATTACCTTATTTAAAGTTGACCCTGATATTTCTGTCATCACCGATCAAAATAGTATTAACTCAATTGACTCCCCATATGATTCCTTGGTAAAGAACCCTGAGGGCAATTTATCATTTAATGACCATGAAATTTGGGTTGGTGACACTTTGGTCACGCGATTATCAAATCAGATTTCAGGAGTTATTTGGTACCCGGGAAATGAATATCTTGCTTACCAGCAAGGCGATGAAATTAGAATTATTGAGAAAAACGGCACTAACGATGTTTTGCTAGCAAAACTTTCAAATAGTGATAAATCCAACTTTATGTTTAGTTGGGATGGGTCATCGCTACTATATAAGGATGGCATAGTTTACCGAAGAGCAACTATTAGATAGATCATTGGCACTGATTGATGTGAGGGAAAATTAATGGATTCCTGCTGGCAGCGCCTCGGCGTTGTTTTTTTGTGGTTGAGGATTTTGCGATACTGCAGGGATGATTTGATCAGCTTGGACTATTAAACGTTTTAAATTTGTTCCAACGGGGGTGCAAGTCATAAGGGTTAACGTTGCCTTGGTGTTATCTGACTTCATTACAGAGGTGTCAGAGGGGTCAACAACTGAGATTTTCTTAATTCTGTAAATAAAGCTCACGTTATGAAATTTAATTTGAACCAAATCACCAACAGCAACATTGCCAAGTAAAGCAAAAGCCGAATTGTATTGGCTGATTACCCAAGGATAGTTCGATGAGTGAGCAGTTACAAAGACGTTGCCCATCTCCCCGGGGAGGCTTGTGCCAGATAGCTGGATGGCGCCGTTTTTCAAATTTGAACTAACCGTGGATTCAGTATTATCGACACCGAAAGTGATTGGCGCCTTAACGTTGATTGCTTCGATAAATATTGAATTATCGGAAATGCCAGGTAGCGACTCGTTTTTATTAGCCTCGGGCTTGTTTTGATAAGAGGACACTGCGTCGACTAAAGTATGAGGCGGAGTTTTGAATTCATCCTGATACCACCAGGCTATTTTTTTGTTGAAAGCCCCAAAGTTAAGGGAGTAGATTACGATGGAAAAAAACAAAACAAACAAGAGTAAAAAATATATTATAACCAAAAAAGGATTTCTTTTTTTAAATCTTGAAGAAATAAATATCTGCTCTAAGTCTGCTTCTGTCAGCCGATGTTTCATAATTTGTTTTAATATTTGGTGCGGCGCTTAGCGCCGCTTCCACCACGCTAAGCGTGGTGGGCAAGGTGGGAATCGAACCCACAAGACCTTACGGCCATAGGTTTTTGAGACCTACGCGTATACCAGTTCCGCCACTTGCCCAATAATTACTCTCAAATTTTATCATTTATCACATGTTTTAGCAAGTCTAATTGGCTATTTCCGCAGAATTTTTAAGGAACTAATATCTGTTATATCAATTACTTCTGACGGAGGATTTTTTGGCAATTCGCCGGCATTGACTATTAGATCGGGTTTTTCTTGCTGGTCGGCAATTTGTAGTAAAAAATCATCAATCTTCCAGCAATTTGGCATGTTTGAAACATTAGCGCTGGTGGCGGCAATCGGTTGGCCAAGTTCTTCAACAAGATTTAGAATGAATTCATAATTCGGAATTCGAATGCCGATTTTTTCCAGTTTTTGGTAGTGCGAGGAAAACTTTGTTCGATCCCCTGCTGACCATGGCAATATAAAAGTATATGCGCCGGGAACCTTTTCAGTAATAAATTTTTCTTGATCAGGTGAAATTGAGATATGTTTATTCAACATTTCAACGGATGAAAAAATCAGCGCAATCGGTTTGTCAAAATCCCGGCCTTTAATTTTGTAAATTTTCTCGATTGCCGCATCATCAAAAGGATTGGCCACTAAACCGTAAACTGTATCAAACGGCAAGACACTCACTTTGCCGGATTTTATTGCAGCGCTGATATCTTTTTGATCAATTTGTTTGCCTTTTATGGTTTCCATGCTAATAGAGTAGCAAATAAATTCATCTTTTATAAGCTTTGCTATATAATAGTAGTGAAGAGATAAATCATAAATTGAGGGGTATCCGACAACACTTATTTTGCTCTGAAATTAACGGAGGGATTTATTATTAGAAAAGTAGCTCTAATTGTTTTGGATGGTTGGGGAATTGGTCCGGCCTGGGGCGGTAACGCAATAATGGCGGCCAAAACTCGCAATATGGATATTTGGTGGCGGACATACACGCACACCAGTCTTTTGGCGTCCAGCGAAGCCGTTGGCTTGCCGACAAACACTGCTGGAAATTCGGAAACTGGTCACTTAAACATCGGTGCTGGCCGAATTGTTCCGCAGGACCTGGTTTTTATAAACAATTTTATCAAAGATGGTAGTTTCTTTAAGAACCCTAATATTCTGGCGGCTTTTGAACACGCAAAAAAAAATAATTCGGCACTTCATCTCATGGGTTTGGTTGGCACAGGTCATGTCCATTCTGATATAGATCACCTTTACCAACTTTTAAAAATGGCAAAAGATAACCAAGTACAAAAGGTTTATCTCGACCTTTTCACCGACGGTCGCGACTCCGATCCTGAATCCGGTCTTGGAGTGGTTGAAAATATTGCACAGAAAATTAAGGAGATTGGCGTAGGTCAAATTACGACAATATGTGGCCGCTACTTTGCCATGGACCGTGATAAAAACTGGGGCAGAACCTCAAGGGCTTACAATGCCATGGTTATGGGCGAGGCCAGAGAGAGCGCTAGTACCAGGGATGCCATTTCTCGGTCTTATTTGCGTAGCACGACTGATGAATTTATTGAACCACATCTTATAGCAGATAAACCGGGCGAAAAAATATTAATTTCTGATAATGACTCGGTTATATTTTTCAACTATCGACCAGACAGAGCAAGACAAATTTCCCTGGCTTTTACCGACCAAAAAATTCCGGCGATGGCAGACAGGAAGATCCTTAAAAATTGCTATTTTGTCACTTTTGTCAATCGCGACCCTAGCCCTTTGGGAATTATGGCATTTGAGGCCGATGAAATTAAAAATACATTGGCAGAAACTATTAGCAAGGCTGGAATTACACAATTTCACATCGCAGAGACTGAAAAATATGCTCACGTGACTTATTTTATCGATGGCGGCCGCGAAAAACCATTTCCTGGTGAATATCGGATGGTTATCCCCTCTCCGAAAGTTGCTACTTATGACTTGTCTCCAGCAATGAGCGCCCAACTTCTAGCAGACTCGATTATAAAAAATGTCGATAAAAATTTTGGTTTAATAATTTGTAATTTTGCCAATGCTGATATGGTCGGCCATGCCGGTAATTTTTATGCCACGACCCAAGCGATTGAATATGTTGATTTGATTCTTGAAAAATTAGTAAATACTCTACTGATTCACAACTATTCTATTGCTATAACCTCAGACCATGGAAATGCCGAAGAAAGCATAAATCCAAAAACAAACCAGCCAAACACAGAACATACCACTAACCCGGTCCCATTTGTTATAATCTCTAAAGAGATGGAGATTGCTAGGAAGAAAATGATTTCAACTGGAGGACTTTGTAATATTGCTCCAACCATTTTGGAAATAATGGGTATACCAAAGCCTGCAGAAATGACTTCAACCAGTTTATTCGAAAGGTCAAATGGATAATAATAATTTGCACACGCCAATAGTCCTTGCCATCCTAGACGGCTGGGGAATGTCAGCTGCTTGGGGCGGGAATGCAATCTCAATGTCGTCTCCAAAAACCATGAACTCACTGTGGCGCGATTATCCGCATGCAATTTTGCAGGCATTCCGCCAGGTAGCAGGAAATTACAAAATGGTTGGAAACTCGGAAATTGGGCATTCCTCTATTGGTGCTGGAAAAATTGTTTTTCAGGATTTGGAGCGAATTACTGATTCAATTCTAAATAAAACATTTTTTCAAAATGAATCACTGGTCGGTGCTTGCCGTAATGCGACCAATTATAATTCATCATTGCATCTCATCGGACTGGTCTCTGATGGCGGTATTCACAGCCACATTGATCACCTGTATGCTCTTTTACGTTTGGCTAAATTTTACAATCTGCCCAAGGTATATATTCACGTTATCACCGACGGTTTAGACACCGACAGTACAAGCGCGCTTGATTTTATTGTTCATTTGCAAAAAGTTATGGCAGAAATTGGGATTGGAGAAATTGCCACCGTTACTGGTCGACATTTAGCCATGAATCGTGATAATCATTGGGAAAATATCACAAAATCACTCCAGGCCATGATCCATGGTATTGGAATATCCGCTCCCTCAGCGGCGGCAGCTATCTCAAACTCATATAAAAACGGATTTACTGACCAATACATTCCACCTACGGTTATTAAAAATGACCGGGGGCCTGTGGCCAAAATTTTGAATAATGATAGTGTTATCTTCTTTAACTATCGCCCCGACCGAGCCAGACAACTAACTTTAGCGCTCTTGGGTATGCATAATATGGGAGCAAAATATCCGGCTCCGAATAATATATACTTTACCTCGTTTTCTTCTTACTACCTGCCAGCGTCAATTGAAGCAAAAACCCATATCGCATTTCCGCCCGAGTTGGTTGAGAACACTTTGGGCAAACTAGTTTCTGATTCGGGGTTAGCGCAATTTCGTATTGCCGAAAGCGAAAAGTACCCACACATTAGCTACTTTTTTAACTGTGGGGTTGAGGAACCATTTCCTGGTGAGGAAAGAGTGATTATTCAATCAGACGAAATCAAAGGTTTTGACCAAAAGCCTCAGATGCAAGCTGCCGAAATCACAAAAAAATTAGTTGCTGCCGTTCGTTCACAAAAATTTCAATTTGCTTTAGTCAATTACGCCAATGTTGATAGTGTTGGCCATACTGGAGACCTAATTGCCACAACACAGGCCGTAACATTTGTTGATGATTCCCTCAAAGAGCTTGCCGAGGCGGTCCTAGCAGTTGATGGAACCTTAATTGTGACTGCTGATCATGGCAATGCGGAGCAAATGATTCAAGTTACCACTGGGCATGATCGGGAAACTTTTCATAGCTTGAGCCCGGTGCCATTTGTCTTAGTTCGTTCTGATTTGAGAGGGAGAAATCAGGGGGCTAGTTCGTCTGGCGATATATTATCCTCAATGATCTCATCAAAAAGATCATTGGCTGATATCGCTCCAACCATTCTAGAATTACTCGGTATTCCTAAACCGCAGTCAATGACTGGGTCTAGCCTTTTATCGGATATAATTGTTAATAAATAATCAAGAGAGACATTAAATGAAAACAAAAGTGGAGATTGAGGTTTCGGCCCGTCATATTCATTTAACAAAAAATGATTATGATTTTTTGTTCGGCGCCGATACGCCATTCATTGAAATTAAGGAGCTAAGTCAGCACGAAGAATTTGCCACTGATAAAGTTGTTACAATTGTTGGCCCTAAAGGCGAGCTTCCGGTTCGGTTTCTCTCCCCTTTCCGCACTGAAACTCAAACAGAAATTTCGCTCACCGATTGTTATCAAATAGGAGTAACTGCTCCGTATGAAACCCAAATTGCCAACGGCTGCGCAGATATTATATTAAAAACTAGCAGGGGCGAGGTCAGGCGCTGCGCTGTGATGGTTGCTAGACGACATTTGCACGCCAATCATTCAGAGGCTAAGGAGGCGGGGATAGAAGATGGACAGCAAATAAGGGTCTTGGTAGAGACCCCGCGCGGCAGAATTATTTTTGATGACGTAAATGTTAAAATCGATAAAAATTTTCAACTTCGCGTTCATCTCGACACTGATGAGGGTAACGCTGCGGGGATAACCGATAAAACTTTCGGAGAAATAATTGTGGATGAAAAATGATATTAATAGTTAACACTGGTTCGTCATCAGTAAAATATAAGCTTTTTGATGATTCCCTGGAAGAAGTTAAATCTGGAAAGTTTGATTTTTCAGGTAATCAAATATCTGGCGCTATAGATAAAGTAGTTGCGGAAATTGGCAACCACAAGAATGAAATTAATAAAATCGGTTATCGCATTGTTCATGGCGGTGATGAAGTTGATGAAATTTTACCCGTGACCCTGCCGACGATGAAAATTATCGAGGAGTTTGCGCCGTTGGCCCCTCACCATAATCCGCCGGCAATAGCGGTAATTAAAACATTAATTGAAAAACTTCCACTGACGCAGCATTTTGTGGCATTCGACACCGCATTCTTTAAAGATCTTCCCGTGGTAGCCAAAACTTACCCGATTGATCAAGCAATCGCCCAGGAGTATGGAATTAGGCGTTTCGGTTTCCATGGAATCTCACATGGCGCCATGCTGGATGAAGTTGACCCGGACCATGAAAAAAAGCTTATTACGATTCATTTGGGTGCAGGATCAAGCATTTGCGCCATTAATTGTGGGGTACCAATTGATACTTCTATGGGGTTCACGCCAATAGAAGGACTTCCAATGCAAAAGCGGAGCGGTGACATTGATCCGGAAATTGTTTTGTTTTTATCTGAGAAGATTGGTGAAAAAAAGACCAGAGATTTAATAGAAAATCATTCCGGTTTGGCAGGAATTTCTGGAAAATCAGGCGATATGCTAGAGCTCTTGGAGAGCGATGACGAAATGTCAAAACTTGCCATAGATGTTCTTTGTTACAGGACCAAAAAGTATATTGGTGCTTACGCTGCTGCGCTAGGCGGAGTCGATATGGTGGTCTTTTCTGGCGAGATAGGCTTTGGATCATCTTTAATCAGAAAAAAAATTACTGCTGGACTGGAGTATCTCGGTTTTGAGACAAAAGCTATTAAGCCAAATGAGGAATTAGCAATTGCCAAGAAACTAATTCCAAAGGTATAATACGTACATGTTCTGTAAATTGTAGGAGATATTTGAGCGAAAAGAAATTTATTACTGGAAATGAAGCTGCAGTTCTTGGTGCAATTGAAGGTGGTGCTGAGATGTTTTTTGGGTATCCAATTACACCAGCGACTGAAATTCTTGAGGGCTGGATAAATAAGGCATCAGAAGATAAAAATCTTCAATATCTTCAGGCCGAAGATGAAATTGCATCCGGGTTTGCTACTATCGGCGCAATTTTGGCCGGAAAAAAAGCTTTTACCGCCACTGCTGGGGTTGGAAATGTTTTAATGCAGGATCCAATTTCGATGGCCGAAAATGAAAGATTGCCGTTTGTTGGAATTATAGCCCAGCGCGGTGGCCCATCAACTGGGACTGTAATTTATTCACAGCAAGAAGTTAATTTAACAGCTCTCGGAGGAAATGGCGATGGGCTCAGAATAGTATATTCTGCGTCGAACGTTGCTGAGTGTTATGAACTTTCGGCCAAGATATTCTCCACTGCCTGGAAGTATAATTTCCCGACTTTCATGTTGACCGATGGCTATCTCGGAAAACAAAAAATCACTACAGCGTTGAATAAGCCGCTTAGGCCATTTCCTGCTAGGAAAATTTTAAAAGAAGATTCGCTAAATCCAACTCATATTCGTAACTGCTTTGGGTCGGAGCCGGAGTTTGCAAAGGTTCTGCAGCGAAATATTTCTGATTATAAATTTTTAATTGACAAGGTTGCACAGTCCGAAAGTTATAAAGTCTCAGGTGCCACTGATATAATTTTGGCTCATGGAAGCGTAGCGGCGGCAGCTAAGTCCGCAATTGACGATCTTCGTGCTGATGGCGTAAAGGCTGGGCTAATTCGGCCGATAACTCTGCGGCCATTGGATACCAAGGCGATTAGAAGCCAAATTAAAAATGCGCAGCGAGTTTATGTTATTGAGTCTGCTTTTGAACAGTTTGCCCGACTATTAGTATATATTGTTCCGGAATTGGCCAGCAAAATGATAAAAGTATTTAAGCCGGCTGTTGGTTTCACCCCGGAAGAAATTTATAAAATTGTCAAAGATAACAAATAATGAAAACACTGGACGAACAATTCGGTATGCCGGCATGCTTCAACGTTAAGTCGAAGCCGAGTTTGTTTTGCCCTGGTTGCGGCGAAAGCATGATACTAAAACATCTTGGTAACGTTATAGATTCTGAAAAAATTGGGTCAAAAATCACACTGGCGATTGATATCGGCTGCACGCTTTTGTCCTGGAACTACTTTAGTTTTGATACCATCCAAACACATCATGGTCGCTCGGTCCCGGTTTCTGTTGGTTATAAAATGGCAAACGGCAAGAGAATTGTAATTGCGCTAATGGGCGATGGTGGCGCATACGCTATTGGCCTTCAGTCTCTTCTGCACGCCGCGTTTCGCAATGATCCGATATTGGCGATTGTTATTAACAATACCGAGTATTCAATGACCGGCGGGCAAATGGCCCCAACCTCCTTGCCTGGCGAAATTACCGCCACTTCCCCACTCGGCAAAAATGCTAGTATTTTTGGCCCAGCATTTCATGGTCCAGAACTTGTGCGCCAAATTGCCGCTCCGGGAGCTTTTATCGCACGCGCCACAGTTTCCAACCCAACTATGGTGGAGACTGTTATAGCTAGGGCGATAAATAATCAAATTGAAAATAAGAGTTTTTCAATGGTAGAGATCCTTTCAATTTGCCCGACAAATTGGAAGATGAATGCTGCTGAAAGCTTTGAATTCTTAGCCAAGCTGGAAAAAGTTTATCCTGTCGGTGAAATTATCAAAAATAAAAATATTAAGTAAATTTGTTTGTCATTCCGAATTCATCTCGGAATCTCAAAAAAGATCCTGAATCAAGTTCAGGATGACGAGAAGCATGACATTATGAAAAATGAAATAACAAAAATTGTTCTTGCTGGTGAAGGTGGTCAGGGTATTCAAACAATTGCCAAGGTTTTGTCGACCGCTCTTGTGTCCGCCGGCTACTTTGTCAGCTACATCCCCCAATTCGGTCCTGAGCAACGTGGCACCCCTTCGGTATCATTTATTCAATTCTCCAAGTCAGAAATTACCTACCCTAAATTCGATACCGCCGACATTGTAATGGTTTTGCGCCGCAGAGCAATTAAAACCATTGAATCCTATGTTGGCCCGAAGACTCAGTTACTTTTCGATTCATCTACAATTTCTAGACAAAAATTTTCACTTAATAACTCCAGGGTTTTTGCAATACCTGCTACTAAACTTGCCGAGGAGCAATTTGGCAATAAAAATCAAAATATTTTAGCCCTTGGAGTCTTGGCGAAGAACTTTCTTGATTACCCCAAAAACGCTATGTGGGAGATAATTTCTACTCAGCTCGGGAAAAAGTTTGCCAAAAATAAGGACTTGGCAGATAAATCAAAGTTAGCCTTTGATTTTGCATATGATTTTCAACTTGAAACTAAGAAATTTACAAAGCCAGAGTATGATACCTGCGAAGAAATTGTTATTAGAAAAAACTCAGAGCGAACGGCTGTCATTGTGCCGAAGTATTGCAAAGGTTGCGGAATTTGTGTCCTAAAGTGTCCGGTTAAAGCGCTATCTTTTAGCAAGACCCTGGGTGTGTACGGGACACCAATTCCCGACATTGATATCGAAAAATGTATAGCTTGTGGAAATTGTTTTCGTTTTTGCCCCGATTCGGCTATTAGAGTTATTAAAAAATAATCTGCAAATGGAAAAGTTTACAATTGCTGAAATTGATGATGTGCGAAATAGCGGTTTTCGGCCTCAAGTTGTCGGCTGCTTTATAAATGATCGAAAGATTTTATTTTTATATAAAAAAATTCACGATCTTTGGCAATTACCTCAGGGTGGAATTGACAATGGCGAGGACATTGATGCCTCATTTACGCGGGAAATGGCAGAAGAACTTGGCGGAAAGTTTACAGCCTCGGTAACAAGCGATATTAGCTTGGTTGGAAGCGATGAAATTGATTTCCCAAAGCAAACGCAGAATTCACGGGAGCTAAAAAATGATAAAGGAGAAATCATTTTTATGAAAGGCAAGAAATACTTCTTTATTGCTGCAACTTCCGACACCTTAGAAATTGACATCGCAGAAACTGAGTTTGACGATTATAAATGGGTAACGCATGCTAAAGCATTGGTTCTGTGTAATGAAATGTACCAGCAGGGCAAGAAACGAATAACCCTTAATGCACTTAGCCAGATAAAAAGTTTAGGATTAATTTAAGTTAATCTAGGTGGAGGTCAACGTGGTTTGGTACTGGTGGCTGATTACTGCGATAATAATTGCTATTCTGCTTTGGTGGGCCTTTAATCAATCAAAGTAGTCGCAGTTGAACTTGAGCTCAATTTGTGCTAATATTTTAATGTCAAAACAAATCAGACTAGAGCGTCCCGAATCATCGGGAGGGTCGGCAGAACATTATGAAGTCAGAATTATACATTTTACTTCTGAATAATGATCAATATTATACGGGTTAAACCAATAATCTGCCAAGAAGACTCATAGAGCATCAAAGAAGGCAGACCACTAGTATCAGGCATAAACTTCCTTGCAAACTTGTTTTCCACCAATCATTTGATACCATTCTTCAGGCCAGAAGATTAGAGATATTTATCAAAAAACAAAAGAGCAGAGTATTTATAGAAAAGATAATAAGCGGCCAAGTCAAATTACAATCTATTCTTGGGGGCCGTTAGCTCAGTTGGCTAGAGCACTTCGCTGGCAGCGAAGGGGTCGCTGGTTCGAATCCAGTACGGTCCACCACAATGACTTTGTGCCTTCAGATATAGTACTTTTATCGCTCCCAGAGTGGGAAAATGCTGGTTCTAACCTAGCATTTTTTTGTTGATAAGATTTGGCAATTTCAGCAAACGGCTCTCGCCAAAAACGATCTCCCACACTGAGTATTCCGTTCTTCATAGTTAAGTTCTTACCTAAGGTTATCAATATCTCACGACGAGCCTGTTTGTCGCCATTTAGGAAGTTAATTTGAGCATAGGCAACGAACTCAACGGCTTTCTCCAATATTTCGGTACAGTTGTTAATTTTCTTCTCGGCAGTATTCAATCTCTCTATGGCCAAAGCTTTCTCTCTGTTAATTTCAACTTTTCTAGCAACATATTCATTACTATCAACAAAGCCTTCAATTTTGGAGTCCAAAAGTCTTTTTAGTTTGTCATCACATTTTAAAACCTCGCCTTGGGCACTTTTTGTGATTAGTTCTTTCTCTCCAAATTCCTCTTCATTAGATCTTTTCAACTTATTCATGGCAAATTGCAAAAATTCGTCAGGCAGTTTTGTTTCTCCCAACCTTTCAATAATTTGTTTCTCCAACTCTGGCTCGAGTGTATTTTTCCTGTCTTGGCAATAGAAATCTCGTTTCTTGTGCGTGCAGTGGTAATAAGTATATTCTTTTGACTGCCCCGTGCTCTTAATGTCTTTAGTTTTAGTTTCGGCTGTAATGGCACAGCCACAAACTTCACACTGAACGGCACCAGTATAGGCAAAATCGCGAGTTTTGGCCCTAGTTTTTCCTCTATCGCCTAAAAACTTTTGAACGCAGTCAAACTCTTCGAGCGTAACCATTGGCTCATGAGTTGCTTTGTATTGGTTCCCTCGGTATTCTAGTCGGGCAGTATAAAAGATATTGCTGAAAGTTTTGTAGATTAAGCTGTAACCCAGTGGCCTAGCCGAGTATTTACCTCGTGGCTTGGTTGTTAGCCCCCACTCCTTGTTGGCAATATCACAGATCTGCTGTGGATTGTAGTTGCCAGACAGCATCATTTCCCACATTTTCCTTACCAATTCAAAGCGGTCTGGATCTTTTTCAATATGAGCGCTCTTTTTGCTGTCTCTGACATTAATGTAGCCAATGGGGGCACGGCTTGGATATTCACCCTTTTCAAATTTGCTCAAAACACTGCGTGAAATGTTTGTGCTCAAATCCTTTACATACTGATTAGCCATTCCCATTTCGAGAGACATCATTACAACATTATCTTCAGGGGCGTATTCTTTTTCGAAAGTCACAATTCGCTTAATAATGCTTTCTTGTAGCAAATAGCTAATAGTGCCGGCATCAACAGGATTTCTGGCCAAACGATCTAGTTTCCAACAGATAATCCCACTAGCTTCGCCTTTTTGGATTCTTTGAATCATCTCGGCAAAGAGAGGGCGAACATATGGGTTTTTGGCTGATTTTGCCTCTTGGATAATATCAACAACCACCAAACCCTTTTCCTGGGCGATTCGCTTCAAGAATTTGATTTGATCGGGCAACGATTCAATTTGATTGTCGCCACGATCTGTTGATTTTCGGGCATAAATGAAGAATTTTTCTTTAGTCATATTATTTTTCCTATAAAAAAGAGAGGCAATAGCAAGAAGTTTCAAGTTACGACACAAGAAACGGCTACTGCCTCACTTTTACAAAAAACTTCTATTGCGTTGTCTTGTGTCGTGATTATATTGTATCAAATCTAGGTAATAAAGTCATCATGAATTGGGCAGTTTACGAACTAAATCAACAAAGCGAATTAAACTCAAAGCGTCTTCCATTGCCTCAGCATCGGAGATGTCTTTGCCCCACTTGGCTTTGACCAAAGCTTTGTATTCAATTATGTCCGATTGAGTTAATTGCATTTTTCCTGAGCAAGGGCAGTCGGGGGAGACGGTACCCCTAGTTATTAATATGGATGAAGGCATTTGAAAAATAAAAAATGAACTGTGCCAAACCTACCCATTATTTAAATCCCAGCCTTTTTTCTATTTCCTCCCTGGAAAGACCAGTTTCTCTTCGAAAAAAAGCATAAGCTTTAAGTTCTCCGACCTTGTTATACATAATGTTATTTCTGAGTTTTTTGGTAATTCTGTAGAAATTATCTTTATTATTGGCAAATTCTGCATCAAAGGCCTCTGCGGTAGGAACTTTTTTCTTCTGAAGCTGTCCTGCTCGCCAAGCGAGTAGAAAATTATCATCAGTATCAAAATGTTTAATTGGAAACTTGCCATTGAAAGCAATTATTGAACATTCGATGTGTTTCAGGCTAGTTTTTGGATAGATCAATTTTTTCATTTTTCTCCTTTGTAATTTTTGGTTACATTGATATTTCAAAAAGTGTTGATTGACACCCCTCTTTCTCCCCACAACAAATAATTAAATACAGATGGCTCTTTGTAGAATTGTTTTATCTCAACTCAGGAGCTTGCTTCGCTTAACATTGGGCGTCATTGTATTGACGGAGTCCAAGAGGTTCCATTCCCTGTCAGCCCGGGGATATGGTTTTAATTGATCAACATTTCAATTTAGATTTAGTGTTGACTCCCTCTGGCTATTGACGCATGCCAGATCACTCTTGCGCTTGTTTCCAAGAAGTTGAACAAACAATGTTCAACATTCCTGTAAGCAAATAATAATGTTATTTTTTTCTTGCCCATCTTATTGCCATAAAACCCTCATCAACCAGACAATCCCTAACAAAATTCTGAATTTGATTCCCTGAGCCAATTAATGAATTTTCATACCCACTATCCTTGTCGACCAACATCACAAGATATCGATTTGTGAGCGGCTTTCCCTCACAATCCTTTGGCATATCAACGGCATTTGCCAGTCGAGCCAAGATCTTTAGCGGACTATGCTTTTTGGTGTTCAAACAGGGTCTTGGCATACCGGAAGTTTTGAACGGTCTGGAATACCCATTCGGGTCATCAACCCACTTGTCGTAAATGTTGATTTTCATTGCCGAGTCCTTTCTTTAAAGGGTTAAAAATCTTTAAGAAAATCCCATAGAACCGGGCAGAACTATGAGATTTTCTTAGCCCAGTTCCTAGTTTTTAGATGAGAAATTGAAGAACTAATTCAGAGAACGCTGAGTACTAATCCATTAAAAAAAACCGAAAATTTACAATTTATGTAAATGCCCGGTTGTTCCGTCGACTTAATAAATTACTAAAAGCTTACAGAAGTATGGTCTGAAAGTCAAACAACATTTAACAACAAAGAAATTTGCTATTCCTGAAGCAATCATTTGATATTTAATGTTTTTAGCTAGTATATTTCATTTTGCGAAAAAGACTTTCAATTGCTAGGACAAAGTGGTACAGTAAACACTAGAAAACATTCGGGCATGGACTAAAAATTCCCTCGGCCTATTTTGGTCGAGTATCTTGGCTTAATAATTTTAAAAAATATGGCTGACTATAGCCAAAAATTTGACGCAAAAGCATATTGGGCAACTAAACCGTTTTGTTCTGTTTGCAAAAATCACAAGGTGAAAAACGGAACAATTTGTTATAAATGCAAGGGAAATATGGAAAAAAACAAAATAGCTAACACAATTGAAGAGAGCTTTGATACTGAGGATGAAAAAGCTACATCATCTACTACTACCAAAATTCCTGAGAAATTCTCTCAAATAAAATTTGATAAAAGTTTTATTAAAAAACTATTGGACAAACTAAAGGTTGGCAATGCCAGATCGATTCACCTCAACGCGGTTCCTGGTCGATCTGCTACACGATTAGACCTGCACCAGTTATCAGAAATTGATCCTGAAATGCCACTCGATTTTATCAAAACTATATTGAACAAAGAAAGCTTCTCATTCTCTATTTCATTTGACAAAATTGATCTAGGAGAGCTGGAAGATAGTGAGAAGAAAAAACTTGTGCTTATTTCTAAAAGACTAAATGCACTTGTAATAGAAAAAGAAGATAATTTTTTGGAATTTGGTCTCAAGAATTTTGGTTTTGGTTATCCAATATTAATAAAACGTGACCAAAATGACCCAACAAAAATTATTAAAGCGCCTCTTTTCATCTGGCACTTAGACATCGAAAGATCATATCAGAATAAAAATAACTGGACCATTAAAAAAGATGAAGATTCGCCGATCAAGATTAATGAAATACTGATCTCTCACCTCTCAAAAGATGAGTCAGTCAAAATAGAAAAAATCTCCCAAGAAATTCTCGAAGATGGAATACTAGATGAGACCGAACTTCTAGAGATGAGTAGCAATATATTGTCGCAACTAAATTCTAAAGTTGATAATTTATCGATTAGAATAGATAAGTGTCCTGATTCGAAAGAGATTGAAGCAATCGCAAATTCTAAACCATGGATTCAATGGAGTGGAATTTTTGGGATTTATCGTTCGCAAAATGAAACAATCATCCACTCGACAGAAGAACTGCTTGAGAGATTCGATGAATTTGAAAGTGAAAAGTTGGTATTAGAGCAATTTCAAACATCCAGCATATCTGCGGTTGAAACTGACCCTAGCAAAGAAGAGATTGTTAACACATTAACGAAAGATGAAATTAAGTTAATCCAGGGGCCACCAGGAACTGGTAAAAGTCAAAGTATTACAGCTATTGTGTCTAATGCACTTGCAAACAACGCTAAATGTCTTATTGTCTGCGAAAAGAAAACGGCGCTTGATGTAATAAATGAAAATTTGAAAAAGATTGGGTTGGACAGCTACTCAATCCTTATCGACGATGTTAACAAAGACAGGAAAAAAGTCATCCAAAAAGCACGTGATATTAAAGAATCGCCATATTACCCGTCATTCGCGAGAAAAGATTTTGAAATTAAATATGAAAAATTTTGTGAGCTAAAAAATGATATTAATCTAAAGAGCGCTGAGACACTTCAAAAAGTTTTAGGAGATATTTCCTGGAAGCAGCTAGTCGGTTTATATTTGAAATTTTCTAAGTCGGGAGATATAGATAAAATTGCTTCAGAAATTAACTACAGCCAACTAAAATTTGACCACCAAGAATACTCTGACTACCTTGCCATGGTAGAAGAATCCGTTTTTCTTTTTGATGATTTGGAAAAAAATTCAGAGGAAGTCTTTTCCTTATTGCGCGACACATCGTTTTTAACTCCTTACCGTTCCACTGACAAAGAAAATTTAAAGGATGAAATTGAAATTATTTCTCAAATTGCAAAATCCTCTGAACAATTTCTGATCAAAAATGCACAGTCTGGTTTCGAAGAAAAAGGAATTTCGTTGTTTAAGCCGAAATCGATCGTAAAATGCAAATTGCAATTATCTGAATTGAAACAAGCACTAAAAGAAATTATTGACTTGTATGAGGCCGGGATTAAATTAGTTGGTGATGAGTTTAACAAAAAGGGCTTGGTCCAAAATGTTAGGTACCAAGTCTCAGCTTTATTTGGCACCAAACATAAAAAAATATATGCTATCAGAAGAAAAATTCCCACATTACTAAAAAATGCCACTCAGATTATCTCGGAATTAGAAAAGTTTGGTTTTGGAAACTTAAGCCTAAAAAAATTTGAAGCACACGAGTCGTGCAAAAGCTTAAAAAATAATTCTATAGATACTTTAGGGGAAGTCAAAAAAATTGAATCAAAGATAGATCAAATCAAGAAAAATGAAGACGAATTAATAAGCATCTACAAAAAGTTAATGGAATCTGCAGAAAAAAAGATTTTTGACCTTGATATCAAAAGTTATATTTCCTTAGGAAATCGTGCTCAGCTAGTTAAATTCTTCAAGGACATGGGTGATGTCATCGAAAATGTTCGTTGCCATTTGGATGCTTACGAGAGTTATCATAACTGGAAATATTTTTGCAGTAATAAGAATAGTCTCGAATTACAGATTCTATCTGCACTTAAAGATTCTCCGCCAGAAAACTGGAGAAACATTTTTATTGCTTGGTATTATCGTGGAACATTACAAAATTATGAAAATACAACAAAAGTCGGATTTCACAAGTCAAATTCTAAATTACAACAGCTATCTGGAGTCTATAATGAGCTCTGTGATTCCCAGATTCAACAAATTAAATCAAATTGGGGAAATAGCAGAAGCTACCAAATATCCAAAATTGATTATAACTTCAATACCCTATTTAGCTTGAGAAAAAACAACGCGGGGCCAAAAAGTTCGCTTAGAAAAATTATTGACAAAGATTTTGATTTATTCACCACTTTGTTTCCAGTTATTTTAACTAACCCTGCAGCTGCAAATGCTATTTTTCCTCTCACCCAGGGATTGTTTAATATTGTCATCTTTGATGAGGCTAGCCAGTTGAGAATCTCTGACACTTTTACAAGTCTAATCCGCGGACAATATAAAATCATCGCTGGAGATGAACATCAGATGCCTCCTTCAAGCTATTTTCAAAGTACTGCTGAGTTGCTAGATAACCCTGAAGGAGAAGAGATTGAGTCAACTGCAGACGAAGATGAGCAAGCGGTTTTAGCTGAAAGTGAATCCTTGCTTCAATATGCCAGTGATTTAAAGAATGTGAACAAGTCGTACTTGGATTTTCACTACCGCTCAAATCATCCTGCTCTAATCGACTTTTCAAACTGCGCTTTTTATGGAGGAAATCTGGTCCCTTTTCCACCGCAAGAAATTTACACCCCAATAGAATTCAGAGCTATCAATGGTCGTTACGAAACTAGGACCAACCCATCAGAAGTTATCGAAATAATAAAAATCATCAAGAATGAAATTCATGCTGATCAAAAAGGTAAATACCCATCAGTTGGGATAGCCACTTTTAACATAAACCAAAGGAATCTGATTACCGAGGCATTAAATGAATGGGCGGAAAAGGATCCATCTTTTGGCAGAAAACTTCTGGAGTTAAGGGAGTGTGGTTTGTTCGTAAAGAATTTGGAAAATATTCAAGGTGACGAAAAAGACATTATCATTATCTCAACTACTTATGGGATTCAAGAAGACGGAAGTTTTTCGCAGAATTTTGCGAGACTAAATAGAATTGAAGGCTATAAATTGCTGAATGTTCTAATTACCAGAGCTAAGCACAAACTTTATGTTTGCACTTCAATTCCAAAAGAAAAATATCTTTCTTATGCTGACATTATACAAAACGAGGGAAATAACAAAAAGGGCATTCTGTACGCCTATCTTGCATATGCCGAAGCAGTCTCAAGCCATAATACCGAATCAGCAGAAGGAATTTTAAGAACATTAAAAGAATACAGTTATGAAAAACCTAGAATTATTTCGAACTCAGATGGTCTTTCCGAGTCCCCATTTGAAGAAGAAGTCTACGAGATGCTTTGTGACCAATTCAAGGCTGAAAATGTAATCCAGCAACATAAGATTGGTGGTTTTCGCCTAGATTTTGTCATTAAAGCAAAATCAACAGATATTGTCCTGGAATGTGACGGGAAAGCATATCATCAGTCCGAAGAAGCGTACGCTCATGACATGTACCGACAAAAGGAGCTCGAGAAACTAGGTTTTGTGGTTTACAGAATCTGGTCAACAAACTGGTTTCAAGACAAGGAAATTGAAATGCAAAAACTAGTCAGATTTGTCGAATCTAAAAGCCAGTGAATAGTGCAAGATTATGATAAATATTTACGTTACTGCCTCAAAACTTTATGATTATATTCAGTGTCCGCATAAAGTATGGCGGGATATTTACGGTCCGCAGAATGAAAAAATTGTCGAATCCAATCCTTTCATTGAGCTACTCTGGAAAAAGGGAATCCAACATGAAAAAAGGGTTGTCTCTGGCATAGGCAGCTTTTTAGATTTGAGCCAAGGGGATCTTGATGAAAGATTTAAAAAAACCCTAGAAGCTCTCAAAAATCATACGCCGCTGATTTACCAGGGTGTGATAAAATATGGCAACTTATTCGGCATTCCAGATTTGCTGGAGCTAATGCCGGATGGCACTTATGTACCCATTGATATAAAATCTGGGTCTGCTTATGAAGGTGAAGATGAAGAGCAAGATGCTGAAGGTAAACCAAAGTTGCATTACGCTGTCCAGCTGTGCCTTTATAACGACGTTTTGAAAAAGCTTGGGTTTGCCAATCATAACAATGGCCAAGTTATTGATATTCGCCTTGATAAAGATGAATACAATCTTGTTGCACCTAAAGGGACAAGAGACAAAACAACTTGGTGGGATAATTACGAGAAGATTAAAAATGATGTCTGGCTGCTACTTAATGATGAAATAAGAAACAAACCGTCATATTCAGGTAAATGTAAATTATGCCCCTGGTACAAAAGTTGTAAAAACTGGTGTCAGGAAACGAACGATTTAACCAATATCTTTAATCTTGGAAGAGCCAACCGCGATAGAATCAACGAAGATCTTGGTATAGATAATCTGACAGATTTGATGTCGGTTGATATTCCGTCCGTGATGGAAAAAAAAGAGTTGGAAAAAAAATCGGGCGATAAGAATTTTCTATTCAGAATTTCCGATAATACCCTGGAAAAGGCAGTTGAAAGGGCTAGAGTCTCACTAATTACAAAAAAACCAGTAATCTATCAACCAGAGGTATTCCCTGATGTCAGTTATGAATTATTCTTTGATATTGAAGACGATCCAACTCAAGAATTTGTCTATCTACACGGTGTATACGAAAGGCACAATCAAGAGGAACGGTTTCTGGATTTTACTGCTAGAGAAATAAGTTCTGCAGCTGAAAAAGCTGCTTGGTCAGATTTTTGGCAATATATTGAATCACTTCCCCAAGATGACTATTCTGTATACTATTATTCACATCACGAAAAGACAACTTACAAAAGGATGCAGAAACTGTACCCGGATGTAATTTCCGCGAAAAAACTAGAAGAGTTTTTTGACAATCCAAATGTTATCGATCTATATAGCGTCATTCGCTCTAAAACTAATTGGCCGCTTCCAAGTTATTCCCTAAAGGAAATCGCTGTTTACCTCGGTTTTAAATGGAGAGATGAAACGCCATCTGGCGCGCTCTCAATCCAGTGGTTCAATAATTATATTGAACAGAAAGATCCTGAAATTCTTAAGAGGATTCTGCTTTACAACGAAGACGATTGCAAAGCGACAATGGTTATCAAGGATGCGATCGTTAATCTAGAAATAACAGAAAGGATTATATGACTTCAATTTGCCCATATTGCAACAATGACACCGGCAAGGTAATAACAATGAAAAAGAAATGCCCAGTTTGTACAAAAGTAATATTTGTTCGAAATGGAAAAGTTGTGACCGATGAAGAAAAATTTATTATTGATTGGCAAAAATATATGGATTTTATGGTGCCAGATATTGAAGCTCTGAGATTTGACGTCGAAAAAACACTTAAGGCTAGATTTGGGAAAGAACCTGGCGCACCTGACTTGATATGGGGGATGTTCAACCAAATATTATTGAAACTAAGTGACCCGTGGGACCTTTCAATTATTTATAGGAATATGGCTAAGTTTCGCCAGTCGGAAGGCAATAAAGACGCGTATATAAAGCTGATGAAGACAGCAATGTGCTTAGAGGTAAGAGATAGTGCAGAAAAAGGGTGGGCTAATAATATTGTAATAAAAAATATAGATGATGGACTAGTTTGCGATGAGTGCAAAATTATCAATGGCAAGATCTACCCAGTCAAAGAAGCCTTAGCCAATTTCCCTTTGCCACATAATAAATGCACTAGCGACGCGTGCAGATGCACATATTTAACCAAATAATTTCAACTCATTGAAGCAACTAAAAATTTCGGAATTAAATAAATTAATTTCTAACCAGGTTAACAATCTGGTCAATTTGGAAGTAGAAGGTGAAATATCTGAGTGGAAGATGTTTGGTGGTAAAACATTTTACTTCAAGTTGAAAGACGAAAAATCATCCGTCTCAGCGATGACAAATATCTTTCAGTTATCTAATTGGAGGGATTTCGAAGAAGGAATGCTTGTTAGGACGACAATTTCTGTTAAGTTTAACCAATCAAAGGGCAATCTCTATGCTTGGGTTGAAGAGATGGCCCCATCAGGAGAAGGCGCTCTTAAAATCGCAATTGAAAAATTAAAAAAGCGGCTCCTTGCAGAGGGATTATTTTCGCAAGAAAGAAAAAGATCTTTGGTCCGGTACCCCCATAAAATTGGATTAATTACTTCTCGTGATGGAGATGCCATCAAAGACTTTAAAAAGATTATTAATGCCAGAGCAGGAGGATTGGAAATATTTTTTTACCCAGTAAGGGTTGAGGGGAAAGATTCGGTCAGGGAAATAACTGAAGCATTTACTTTTTTCAATAATTTCAAGGAATCCTTGGATGCGATTGTGATAATTCGAGGAGGTGGAAGTATCGAGAACCTCCATGCTTTCAATGATGAAAAGACGGCAAGATGTATTGCTGGCTCGAGATTCCCTGTTGTCTGCGGGGTAGGACACGAGAATGACATTAGCTTGTGTGACTTATGTGCTGATGTAAGAGCCTCAACTCCTTCAAATGCTGCGGAGCTTCTAGTAGAGGACCAAGTTTATACTGTTTCGATAATTAATACATCAATATCTAATATTGGTAAAAACATTAAAATCAAAATTGCTGGGGATATTCAATATCTGAGCACAATCAATATTCCGATCTCTTCAGCTCTAAAATCAGCGATTGGAAACAAAATGTCACTAATAAGAGAAATTAGTTCCACACTCCAATATTTCAAATCAAAGTTTAAAAATATCGAGCAACAAATTAATCAATTCGTCGATTCGATAAAAAGAATAATTTCTTATAAGTTTGACTTGTCTAACCAAAGTCTCCGCCAAACATCAGCTTTTCTAAACTCAGTAAGTCCGAAAAATATTATGTCGATGGGTTATTCAGTTGTAAAAGATGAAAAGAGACAGATAATTAAGAGTTCCGGCCAATTAAAATTGAATTCAATTATTAATACTTATTTCTACGAAGGCTCTATCCAGGCCAAAGTTGAAAAGAAAGAGGTGTAAATGCCAGAAGAAAATAGTTTTGCTAGCAAAATGGAGGAATTAGAAAAAATTAAGGCGAAGTTTGAATCAGGAAACTTCGATCTCGAGAAAGATTTGCCCTTATACAAAAAAGCTGTCGCATTAGCAAAGGAGCTCAAAGGTCACCTTAAGAAAATTGAAAATGAAATTATTGAAATTGAGCAAAAAGATTCTGACTTGGTAGAGTAAGTTGAAAAAAGACTCATTTTTTGAGATAATTAGCTCGTTAATTATACAATTTGTTACGCCTAAACTTTAATGAAAATTAAGGCATGGCGTTAAAACCACATGAATAGAGATGGTCTTATGACTTGCATCATTCATGTGGTGTACGCCGGAAACGGTGTATGGAGCCCCGAAAGGGATACTTCGCTAGCTCATAAGGCCTTTTTTGTATCTTTGGGGGCAACCACCGACAAAAGTTTAGTTCTGTCTGCAAAAACACTTAAAAATGTATCAATTTGTCTCTTGATTGTTCAATTTTGTCTAACAATCTTAAAATTAGTTAATGCTGGAATGAATAAAAATATTCAATAATGCCAATAAAATGGTAGACAAGGTCAAATCATGAAGAAAAATTATTGGGTTGTCGGGATTGCTACTCTAGTTCTAATTGCTGGTTGGTTTTACTGGTTTCAATTGAGACCAAGTAACGTCAGAAAAGACTGCAGTATGTGGAAAATAGACAGAGAGTATCAGCAATGCCTGAGGGAACGAGGCATAAAGTGAAAAAACTGAGCTTAAAAAATATATATAGCAATTACAATTTCAGAGTAGTTTTTATATTACTAACAGTCACTTTGACCATATATTTGCTGGCGAGTGCTTATGTAAAATATTTTGAGGTTGAAGAGATAGGTCATCAACATGAAAAAAATAGTTATTCAGTTCACTACTTGATTAATATTTTTCCAGAGGTTTCAGATCAACCACTGGTTGTTGACGAGATGCCCATAGTGTCTGATACAGAAAAACAGAGAGCAATAGGCTTCATTGTTAGAGATTGCGAAGAAAGTGTCTGTCCGCTTTATAGACTGATAACTGCGGAGCTGCCGTCTGGTGAAGTTATAAATTTCCAAGGAAAAACAGGTAGTGGTGCTGTTGAATGTTACCTGAATGAATCACTAGATTTCCAATCAAAAGATGTATGTCTCGATACTAATGGCAAGGGCTGGGGGGTTCAATTAATTGAAAAGTCGACAATTAAATGAGCAAACTCCAAGAGAGTAATTTTATAAAAATGTTTGGCGGCAGAACTTTTTCTTCCGAGGAAGAAATGGAAGCTTTTGTTGTTGCTAAATTGCCAAGTATTTTAGAGGTTGGAGATGGTTTTGTTGTACAACAAGATTACGCGACTGGCACCAGCGGACTACATAGCAAAAGAGCTGATATTGTCATCAAAAATTCCAGGGGAGATATTCTAGTTGTTTTTGAACTGAAAAGGAGTTACTGGCTCCGATTTGGAGATCAACGGAATAATGCGAAACAGCAACTAATGGACTACTGCCAAAGGTTCGGTGCTCCTTATGGGGTGATACTATCTGAAAAGTATTGCTACATAATGGCCATCCACCCTGACGGTGCTTGCAAGCAAGTGTCAGCCTTACCGCCAATTCAAGAGATACAACCACGCCAGGCTATCAATTTTGGGCCTGAGATTAACAAAGCCCAAAGACAAATTTCTGTTTCGGCTGAGGCTGCCAGTCGGGAGATCCATCAGGGAATTGATGATCAAGCCAGGAAGGCCCTGAAAAAATACACGATTATTGGGATTACTCTTGTGATTCTGTTCTTCGCTGGTCTGGCTGTTTGGACTTATCAAACCAAAATGTTCACCTGTGAAAATATCAAAGGTAATATGTCCATGACTAACGGCCAGACGTCAAAGATCTACCATACAAGGGAGAGCAATTTTTATGACAAGGTAAAGATTGATACTGCTCAGGGAGATAAGGTCTTCTGCAGTGAAGCTGATGCCTTGAATGCTGGGTTTCGAAAGGCTATCAACAAGTAGATCAAATAATTCTAGCATTTATAGCTATAGCTTAAAATTACAGAGCTTTGCCGGTGATCTCGCAGAAGACTGGAAAAATTGGCGAAGAATAAATTTAACAGCATTAAATTGGTAGGAGTTCAAAATGGTTTTCTTTATTATCTGGGTTGTAGCACTAGCTTTCATTTTGCCTGATAGCTGGGGTTGGGTGAATTATTTGTTAGGACCAATTTTGGCAATACCACTCGCTTATTTAACAGGTCTAACAATAGGATCATTATTTGCTAAATTTGATAAAAAATGACAATACACCTAGGGAAACCTGATTACAAATGCTCAAAATGCGGTGAGATTTTTTTCCCGTATAAGATTGATATTGAATGTCCTAATTGCGGAATAACTATTCCAAGCAGTGAAGCTAAAAATTATTTTGATTCAATCAAGGAAATAGCCAAGTCAATGAAGATACATAAATGCCTATACGGTAGGTTCGTTCCATGGTCTTGGTCTTATGCCAACACGGGAGACCATATTCAGGATTTACTCTTCCAACTTTTTGATTTACTTGAAGCTAAAAAACCAAAGAATGAAGAGAAATTTATAACTGAGACACTTGAAAACGATTTTGACTGGGGCGACAAGGAATATTTAAAAAAACATATTGGAAATATAGCCGTAGACCTTTTGCCTATTTATAATGGAATGATAAAAAACATCTCAGCCAAAGAAAAATTAAAAATAAATGATTCATACGGCATTCCATTTTAGTTCCAAGAAGAATCATCACACAGCAAAACTTTTAATTCGCATCTCTGGGATATAGACAAGTTCTTTTGATTCCATTATAATAGTTCTGACACGCAATACTGCGTTCCACCAAGAATGGGTTGTAAAGGCTAAGACGTCCCAATGGGTCGGGATCCCGTTGGTGTGGGACAAGTCCAGTACGGCCCACCATGAAAAGTTCGTCATTTATGATGAGCTTTTTTGGTGGATAGGTCTGATAGAAAAAGATTTATTAATTTTAACGCCTCAATGGATTAAGCCGTAAAAAGACTTTATCGCTAAACTCGTACCTAGTTGGGGAGTGTCTCTGGAGGGATTTAGGCGGACGATTTGCATACCAACTTGGGCGAGACAAATTTAAGTGCATTACTACAAGTAAGGTATAATTAATATAAATCAAGAAAAAACTAATTTTATGAAGCGGCAAATAAATTTACATAAGAGGTTTTTGTTAATTCTCGCGATTGCATGCACATGTATTGCAATATCTATTTTCTATGGTAAAAATGAGGCAAGTAAAACCTTAAACCAAGAAACTGTTAACCGTGTCGATTTTTCGCTGGAAATTCCCAAGCTCAGTATTGTCGTCCCAGTAATAACTGGAATTGATCCAGCCAAGAAGGATATTTACAACGAAGCCTTAACAAGCGGAGTCGCACACATGAATGGTATGTCCTTTCCAGGGCAGGGAGGTAATGTTTTTATCTACGGGCATTCCTCGGCAGAAAAAGCAAGTAAGTATCAAAAGGTTTTTGCTAATCTCTCAAATTTGGATAATGGTGATCTGTTAATTTTAAACTACAGAGGAATAGGATATAATTACACTGTAAAGGAAAAGAAGATCGTCGAAAAGGATGATTTTTCAGTATTGGACAAAACAGATCATGAACAGCTGTCATTGATGACTTGCTGGCCAATTGGTACAAACGAAAAGCGTCTAATTGTCGTGGCTGACTTGTAAAAACAGGAGGAAATTTTGAAGAAGGTAATATTGTATTTAGTTGCGACATTTTTATGTTTCGGTATTTATCTGATTTCGGCAAAAGCATCGGTTAGTTTCAGTGCTACATTCGATAGCGGATTTGACGCAGACTCAGGAGCTGACAAGACAGCTTTTACTGACGGATCACTTCCTTCTCTTGTGACTGGGTATGGCGGGACTGGCCAGGCGATTAAAAATACCTTTGGAACGACCCTTAAGTACAAGACCAGCAATCTAAACAGCCAAAAAGATTCTATCTCTTTTAAATTTCAACTCCCATTTGATCTAAAAACAGACAAGGACATCGGAAGAATCGGTGGTAGTAGCTCACACATAGATGTGAGCGAGACTTCGGGCTACACGTATATTGCTGATTTTGTCGCCGAACAGATAATCAGAACTAAAATTGATGGAACTGGCTGGAAGAGGCTCGGCGATTATGGCACAAGCGGTGATGGAAAATTTAACTTTTGCTGGCGTGGGGATGTTAGCGTGGACTCAAGAGACGAAACCTTATATATTACCGACTCATGTAACAAGAGAATTATTAAAACAAAAATGGATGGCTCCGATTGGCAAGCATATCCTATTGGTGCTTACAGTCCGGCACAAATTTTTTATGATAAGGTCTCTGATGAAATATATTTTTATGATGAAGGTGGGGATCAGGTAGTAAGCACAAAATTTGGTTCTGACGTTTTTAACGCAGTATCTCTAAGCGGAGTCTCTGCGTATATGACAGATTTTATATATGATAGCGCCGGAGGATTCATTTACCTTCTGGATGGAGGCGCTTCAAATCTCTCCCGAATCAAAATGGATGGGAGTGGCCTGGCGGCATTTGGTTCTTCTGGTAGCGGTATTGATGAGTTTGATTCACCTTATGCTCTCGATTACGACGGAACATACTTTTATATTATGGATGAGTATAATTCTCGCATCGTAAAGACTCAATTTGATGGCACTGGTTGGCAGACCTATGGCAGTCAGGGCCTAGGAGAGGGTAAATTCAATGACGCTACCAGCATGGCGTATGATGAAAATAGTGGAGATATCTTCGTATTGGATAACCAGGACAGATATACAAACAATTCTCTTTTGATAAAAACCAAAATCGATGGAAGCAGTTGGCAATCATTTGCTACTCAGGGAGTGGGAAGTATTAATGACCTTGACTCAATGATTTATGACAACAATACCGGCTACTATTATTTTGCAGGTGGGTACAATTCAGTAATTAGAACAAAGAAGGACGGAACCGACTGGTCAATAGTTGGTACTCATGGCGACGGGCAAGACCCATTTAGCTTTGGTTACGTCACAGGTATTGATGTTGATAAGTCTAATTCAGACGTCTACACAATAGATCACTATGCCGATCAGATTTCCAAGTTTAAGATGAACGAAAGTGAGTGGTCTACTTGGGCGGGACCAATCCCGGGTGGAGGTAGCGATTTTTCAGTACCAAGAGGTATTAGTTTGGATCAGGCAAATAAAATTTTATACGTTGGCGACATGGATCATCATAGAATCGTAAAAACTAAAATGGATGGTAGCCTCTGGGAAACATACGGGACCCTTGGAAGCGGTGTCGGGCAATTCAACTACCCGATGAACGTGTACTACGACCCAATTACTGAGTATGTTTATGTTTCGGATGACGGTAATCCACGTATCTAAAGGTTCAAAATGGATGGAGGTCCAGTAGGCTGGGAAACACTTAACACATCTGCATATAGTAGCTGGGGGCTAGACTTTGTTGTATTGAAAGGCACCGATTACGTATTAGTTGGTGATTACGCTAATAATAGAATTGTTAAGCAAAAAATGAATGGCACGGACGTAACCTATATCGATTATTCTCTCTGGGGAAGTGACCTGGGCAATGGTATGACTCCGACTTATTTTGATAGTGATTCTGACACTTTATTTTTCTCTGATGCAAGGAACATATACAGAACCACGATAGCTGGAGAGTTGATCGAAACGGTTAGCGGGACTCCAAGTAAAGTCTTGTTTAAAACAAGTGGATCCAAGCCATTCGAAATAGGTGTTTCTGCTTATTCTGGACAGTTTAGCCTAAGTTTAAACAGTTACAAATTACCAATTTCATATTCACAAGCGAAATCACTGGCCGCTGGTAGCTGGCATGATATGCATATTAATTACGATCGCTCAACAGGTACTGTCGAGGCGTATTTGGACAGCGAGACGATACCTTTTATCACTCAAACTGGGTTAGGTACAGGGTCGGAAATTGGTGACTATTTTTACCTAGGATCTGACCCAACTGACCCCAATAGAACTTTTTCTGGGGCCATAGACAATATTCAGTTCGGACTGCCTGATCCAGATAACACTGCCGCTGATCCGGCCGCAAACACAGCTCCTTCAATGTCGATTTTGCCAGAGACCGGACGCGCCAAAAGGCCAGCTGGTTTACTAAAAAAATTCGTCTTAATGTTCCGAAGTCCATGATCTATACAGGCAAAACTTGCCAAATGCTACTGGCAATTTCACGATAAATATAATTTTGGTAAGCCGTAGTTGGTAATAAACTCGTTAAACTGCCATCGTATAATTAGTCTTGCAAAGATTATTAAAAACTAAAACTTCTCAAGCAAAAGTTGGAAATCCAGGTCATTTTCTGCTAGAATACACTCATTAGAACGTCAATCCAGATAAGCGAGTGTTCAAATGAAAGTGCTCAAGTCCACCAAAATATTATGAAAGATGCTGATAAAAAGAACTTTTACTGCCTAGATATGTTCCCGTATCCATCGGGAAGTGGTTTGCATGTTGGCCACCCTCGTGGTTATACAGCTACCGATGTTTACTCGCGGTTCAAAAAACTCCAGGGTTTTAATGTTATCCACCCCATGGGTTGGGATGCTTTCGGACTTCCTGCGGAAAATTACGCTATTAAAAACAAAACTCACCCATCTAAGGTTGTCGAAGAAAATGTTGCTCACTTTAAATCTCAACTAGAAAAGTTTGATCTTTCATATGATTGGGAAAAAGAAGTAAATACCACTGACCCAAAATATTATCGTTGGACGCAATTCATTTTTCTTAAATTGTTTGAACGCGGTTTGGCCTATGAAGCTGAAGTGCCAATCAACTACTGCCCATCTTGTAAAACCGGCTTAGCCAATGAGGAAGTTGTTGGCGGAAAATGCGAGCGTTGTGGAACTGCAGTCGAGAGAAAAAATATTCGCCAGTGGATTTTGAAAATCACTGAATATGCAGATCGCCTATTGGAAGATTTGGATGGCCTGGATTGGCCAGAACCAATTAAAGAAATGCAAAAAAATTGGATTGGGCGAAGCGAAGGGAGCAATATTCGCTTCGAGCTTAAAGCGAAAAGCGAAAAGCGAAAAGCTGTGGAGTCGCTAAGCGATGACTATTTTATTGAAGTTTATACCACCAGGGCTGATACTTTATACGGTTGCACCTGGGTGGTTTTGGCACCTGAACACATATTAGTTGACAAGTTAAAAGTTGAAAGTGAAAATCAAGAAGAAATTAATGAGTATATTCAGAAATCCAAAAACAAATCAGATCTCGAACGAACGGAATTACAAAAAGAAAAAACTGGCGTCGAGCTAAAAGGCATCAAGGCAATTAATCCTATAAATGGCAAGGAAGTTGCTGTTTGGGTTGCCGATTATGTCTTGGGCCATTATGGAACTGGTGCGGTAATGGCCGTCCCTGCTCACGATGAACGTGACTTCGAATTTGCTAAAAAATATGACATTGATATTATCCAAACGATTGCGCCGCAAGTTACATATTATAAAACTCCACCAAAGGATGGTTTGCCATACGTTGAGAGAAACAGCATCGAAGTCATAGTCCGCGACCCAAAAACTGATAAATACCTTTGTCTAGAGTGGAAGAACCAGCCTTGGACAACATTTGTCACCGGTGGTGTTGACGACGGTGAAGATTATCTAAGTGCTGCAAAACGCGAATTTCTAGAAGAAACCGGTTACAAGAACATTAAACTCATAAAATCTCTTGGCAGAACTCGGGCGGTTTTTCACGCTGCACACAAAAATGAAAATCGAGTTGGTAATATGGAAGGTTTTCTTTTTGAGCTAGTTGATGATGAGCGAAATGATATGTCAAGTGACGAAAAAGCCATCCATGAAGTTATTTGGCTTTCGCGTGACGAATTAAAAATTGAGCGCATTGTTTGCGCTAGCTTTGAATACTGGATGCGCGGAATTGATGACAAGAGAAAAGCAATTGAAGACTACGGATATTTGGTAAATTCTGAGGAATTTAATGGCCTTTCATCTGCTGATGCCAAAAAGAAAATTACTGAAAAACTAAAAGAATCTGGTCACGGGGATTTTACCGTTAACTACAAACTTCGTGATTGGGTTTTTTCTCGCCAGCGATATTGGGGCGAGCCAATTCCTATTGTTCATTGCGAAAAGTGTGGTATTGTTGCTGTTCCCGAAACAGATTTGCCGGTGCTTTTGCCTCATGTTGAAAAGTATGAGCCGACCGGCGATGGCACATCTCCCCTGTCTAACGAGTCTGATCCTGCAATTGCGGCTTGGCTCAATACCACATGCCCAGAGTGCGGTGGAAAAGCAAAACGTGAAACTAATACAATGCCGCAGTGGGCCGGAAGTTGCTGGTACTATATCGCCTACCTGATGAAAACTGGTGATGAATATGTTTGGGATCGCGACAAAATTGACCCCTGGTTGCCAGTGAATTTATACGTCGGCGGCGCAGAACACGCAGTTCTGCATTTACTTTACTCCAGATTCTGGCACAAGGTTTTGTATGATGAAAAACTAGTTGGTAGCATTGAGCCATTCCAAAAGTTAATATCAGTCGGAACTATTTTGGGAATTGATGGTGTTAAAATGTCCAAATCGCGAGGTAATGTTATTGACCCTGATCCACTGATTGAGAAATTTGGTTCCGACGCTTTAAAAATGTATGAACTCTATATTGGCCCGTTTTCACAACCAGCAAAATGGAGTCAAAATGGAATTGTTGGTATGCACCGGTTTCTACAAAAAGTTGAAAAAATTTCAGATGCCGAAATCTCCGAATCAAATTCGAAAAATCTAGTGCCGATTAACAAAGCAATTAAGAAAGTTGCTGGGGATATTGAAAGTTTTAGCTTCAACACTGCGATTAGCACCTTAATCGAAACATTTGATCTTATTTCGACCAACAGTTGGGATAAACCATCAGCTGAAATATTTTTAACGCTCCTGTCCCCCTTCGCGCCGAAAATGGCCGAGCAAGTATCGCAAAAAATTGGAATTCAAATACCAATTTGGCCGGAATTCGATCCGAAGTACATCGCTGATGATAAAGTTACTATTGCTATCCAAATCAATGGAAAAGTTCGCGATCAAATTGAGATCGCAATTGATGAACCAGAGGAAAAAGTTAAGGAGTTAGTTTTAGAGAGAGAAAAGATAAAAAGCTGGATTTTAGAAGCTAAAATAAAGAAATTTATCTATGTTCCAGGCAAAATCATTAGTATTGTGGTCTAGCGCTTGATTTTTTCGTCATTTTTTGTCATACTGCAATAGTAAATTCAATCATTTTAAATTTTGATTTTTAAATTATAAATTGGAGCTTAAGCGATCATGGCCGAACCAAAAAAGAAATTATCAAAAACAAGAACTCGCAGTCGTCGACACCAAATTAAACATAATGAAGTTGGTATTGTTTATTGTGACCAATGTCATGCGCCTATGCAGCGACACCACATCTGCAAGAATTGTGGAACCTATCGCGGCAAAAAAGTAGTTGACTCAGAAGAAAAAGTTGAAGCTGCACCAGCCAGTAAAGAATAATTTGTAAGGAGTGGGATACTATGAATAGACATCTTTCTCGCATGGTTGCGATGCAGGCTATATATGAGTGGAACTTTCGTCCGGATGCTGATCTAAATGAAATTCTCGAGCGTTCAATCGCTGAGTTTGCTGATGATATTGACAAAGATTTTGTTAAGTCAGAAATTATTGGTGTCAGTAAAAACAGAGAAGAGCTGGACAAAGAAATAGCTATTAGCGCTCCCGAGTGGCCTATTGAACAAATCTCGATGATTGATAAATCGATTTTAGAAATTGCGATTTTTGAACTTTTATATTCTAGCGATGTGCCACCAAAAGTATCAATTAATGAAGCCATTGAATTGGCAAAACAGTTTGGAAATAACAACTCTGGTAAGTTCATCAACGGAGTACTTGGTACAATTTACGACAAGCATATTGAGACAATAAAGAAAAAGGAACTTGGTAATGAATGACACAAACGAACTAGCCGAAAAACTTGGACTAAAATTTAATGATCCTGAAATATTACAGCAAGCATTTATTCACAGATCATACATTAACGAACATCGCAGCTCTGGTCTTTCGCACAACGAGCGCCTGGAGTTCCTTGGAGACGCTGTTTTGGAACTGGCTGTCACCGAACACTTATTCAACAAATATGACCGCCCAGAGGGCGAAATGACCGCCTGGCGCAGTGCCTTAGTAAAGGGGGAATCACTATCCGCTGAAGCAAAAATAATTGGTCTTGAGTCCTGTCTAAAAGTTTCTCGCGGTGAATCTAAGAATACCGGCAAAGCCAGGGACTTAATCTTGGCCAACGCTTTTGAGGCACTTTTGGGAGCAATTTATTTGGATCAGGGATATGACGTTGTTAAAAAATTCGTCGAGGATCATATTATTTATAAACTAGACGATATTCTAGCCGGAGATCATTTCATAGATGCAAAATCCCGTTTGCAAGAGTTGTCACAAGAAAAATTCTCGATTACTCCGACATATGAAACTGTCGTTGAAACCGGCCCGGATCATAATAAAAAATTCGTTGTGGCTGTACTAATTGGCAAGAAAAAAATCGGCGAAGGTGATGGCAATTCAAAACAAAAAGCCCAAATCGCTGCCGCCGCAAACGCCCTCGAGAATAAAGAACTATTTATCTAGAATTTTTTTGATACTATCAATTGATTTCTGCACATTCCTTTGACCGTGTCCAACTGGATAGTGTACAGGAACTACAGAATAACATTTGTTTTTAATATTAATTGTTTTTCCGGAGTTGTCTGCGGATATTTTTATGTTCTCGCCGAGAATAATCGAGCTAACTTGCGTTCCAAAGGTCACAATGGTATTTGGTTCTAGTAAATCAATTTCCTGAAAGAGCAACTCCAGATATTCAAAAAATATATTGTTATCTAGGTGTTTGGCGTCTGACTGAGTGCATTTCGCTAAATTCGTGATAAAAACATCTTTGTCAGCTATATTTTCGTATAGTTTAGTAGAAAAAGACTCGTTCCATTGAACAGGCTTCATCTCCATAACTTGACTAAATAGCGGCTCGTCTAAAAGTTGTAATTGGTAAAACATTTTCCAGATATTTTTGATCCCCAACCAAGGCGCCCTGATCCCTGTCCATGATCTTTGTGCAGCAACATTCCTGGCAGTTGGATTCATAAAAATAAACATAATTCTAGGGCTATTTGTACAACCGGCGCCATAAATAGAATTCAATGTTGCGTCACCGTATTTCAATTGATGTAAATCAAAATAAGGGTGAAGGGACGTTAACTGCAACTTTGACATTACTGAGGCCAAACTACGTTAGTGAAGCCCCAATCTAGGAGTTTGCGGGCTTCGTCAGCAGAGGCTGGCGCTGTATTAGCGAATGTTCCTAGTATGACTGCAATTAGTGTGTGGTTATTCCGTGTGGCAGCACCAACAAGACAGTGGCTAGCGGCATCAGTAAAGCCGGTTTTGACACCAATTGCGCCCGGGTATTGGTAGGAAGTAACTAATCTATTTGAATTTTCTATTGGGTGGAAAATTGTTTTTGTTGTGTTGGTGGCAACATAATTTTGAGTATCAACAATTTCCCTAAATGTTGGATTTTTCAAAGCATATCTTGTTATCGTTGCAAGATCAGCAGCGGAAGAGTAGCCATCATCAGAGAGTCCTGCTGGATCCATATAATGTGTATCATTCATACCGAGCTCTTTGGCCTTAGCATTCATTTTGTCGACAAATATTTGGTAACCCTCATTGTCTCCAGTTTTGTTCATAAATGCGCCAAGCGCATATGCGGAATCATTGCCAGATTTTATCAATAAGCAATGCAGCAATTCCGAAACGCTGATTTTTTCCCCTGATCTTAAGTTAACAACAGTGGGAATTTGCTGAGTTGCCTTTAGGGGAACTGTGACCACATCATCTAATTTATAATTCTCCAAAGCAACAACTGCAGCCATAATTTTTGTAGTGGAAGCAATTGGAACGTGAGTATTTGGGTTTTTTGACAAAAGCACGGCACCTGTTTCTCCGTCAACCAAGGAGTAATTTTTTGTCAAAATGTTTGCTTTAGGACTGTTAATTTTAGTATCAGGAAGATCTAGAATTTTAGGTAATACTAATTGTTGATCAGAGGCCTCTGCGGAAGTAAAAGATTCGCGCGAATAGCTGTCAGCAATTTTTTGGTCAAATTTACCGGACGATAAATTAAAACCAACAAGATTGCAAATTATCGATATAGCTATTAAAGGCTTAGAAATCATAGAATATCTTCCTTAAGTACTTTGACCATTTGCCCCGGTTTTAAGCCGAGTTTTGAAAGTTTCAGTTTGCCGACTTGGACTCTTTTTAAGTTAAGAACTTCAAGCCCAATTTTACCGGCCATTATACGCAGCTGTCGGCTTCTTCCTTGATGGAGTGTAACTTCTAGCTTGTTATCAGCAACAAATCTTGCCTTATCGACATAATATCGCTTACTGTTGTGCATTATACCTTTAAGAAACTGACGGATTATCCCCTCTTTGCCCAGTGTGGTAGGTTTGCCGCCGTATTCCAGGTGATATACCTTTTCTTTGGTGAACGAAGGATGAGCCAACTCATTCGCAAAGTCACCGTCGTTGGTCAAAATCAGCAGTCCTTCAGTTTCTTTATCTAGTCTACCTACTGAAAAAAGCCGGTTTTCTTTTGGCAGGAATTTCTTGATTGATTCACCTTGTTCATCTGACGAAGAAGTAATGTATCCGACTGGTTTGTAAAAAGCAAAATACTGAAAATCGCTCACAGGCTTGACTTCTTTTCCGCCAACGACAACTTTGTCTATCTCTGGATTTATTTGAATGCCAGTTTTGGCTTTCTCGTTATTAACTAAAACTTTTCCGGATTTAATTAATTGATCCACGCCTCTACGCGAGGCAATCCCGGCCTGGGCTATAAATTTATTGATTCTAACTGGTTTATTAGCTCCGTTTTGCCCTGCTTCGCGGGATTTCGCAAGACTATTTGTGTTGTTATTGTGCTCAATCATTTGTCTGGGTTTCTGCACGCTCTAGCGCTTTGCCCTTGGCTTCATCAGCCAATTTAATATGAACATCCTTGAGTTGTTGTTCTGAAACATTTGATGGCGCACCCATCATTGGGTCCCTAGCGTCACCGGTTTTTGGAAAGGCTATAACTTCGCGGATGACCTCTTCGCCTGCTAAAACTGCGACGATTCTGTCTATCCCAGGGGCAATGCCACCATGCGGCGGCGCACCGTATTCGAATGCTTCAAGCATATGGCCAAAACGTCTGGCTTTTTCATCCTCAGAAACTCCCAGCATGTCGAATATTTTATTTTGAATGGCCCTATCATGAATTCTAATTGATCCACTTGCCATTTCGAAGCCATTTAATACTAAATCGTAACAATAAGCTCGGACGCTGGTCGGATCGGAATCAATTTTATCAATGTCTTCTTTGTATGGCATGGTAAAGGGATGATGGGTGGATACGAGTTTCTTGTCAGCTTTTGAATATTTGAAAAGTGGGGCATCGACAATCCAGGCGAAAGCAAGCTCGTTTTTGTCGGTTTTATCCTTGCGCAAATCAGGCTTGTCATTACCGTATTTTTCCATTGACTCCGCATAAGTTATTCGAGGAAACGGTTTTGAAGATAATCCTTTATTTGGTGCTAATTTTTCGACCAATTCAATCATCATCTTCTCAACCAGGCTCAAAATGTCCTCTTGATCAACAAAGCTCATTTCCATATCAAGCTGCGTAAATTCAGGTTGTCTGTCCCCTCTTTGATCTTCATCGCGGAAACAGCGGGCAATCTGAAAATATCGTTCAATTCCACCGACCATCAACAGCTGCTTAAATTGCTGCGGACTTTGTGGTAAAACATAAAACTCACCAGGGTACAATCTAGCTGGGACAATATATTCTCTAGCACCTTCAGGCGTTGATTTAGTTAAATACGGGGTTTCAATTTCTCGGAAATCTTCTTTGTATAAATATTCGCGGAAGAATTTAATAACGTCATGGCGAAGGGTGATATTTTTTGCCATTCGCTCGCTGCGAAGATCCAGATATCGATATTTTAACCGAAGCTCTTCGTCAACGCGCGAAGTATCTTTGTCAACTTCAAACGGTGGAGTTTTTGCAGGATTTAAGATTTCGATATCAATTGCTTCCATTTCAACTGTTCCAGTAACTAAGTCTTTATTGATCATTTTTTCTGGTCTGGCATTGATCTTCCCCGTAACAGATATAACCCACTCTGGTCGGACATCAGTAATTTTTTCGTAGGCCTTTGAGCCGGGGACAAAAACAATTTGAATCAATCCGCTCATATCCCGAAGATCAACGAAAACAATTTTCCCGTGATCACGCCTTGTATTAACCCAGCCGGAAATTAGAACTTCTTCGCCGATTTTTGATACTGTTTCCTTAATAAATATTCTTTTCATATTTGTCCTTACGTATTATTTTGATTTAGTGAATTTTTCTGTGATATTCCGTGTGAAAAATCCGTGTGGTTAATTTCTTAACTTAGCCAAAAAACTTGACTCAATATTTTTGACAATCTTCTTGATAACTTCTTCAGCCTCCTGGTCGTTTAATGTTCTGTCTTTGGACTGAAGTGATATGTGATAAGCAATATTTTTTTTGCCCACACCGAATTTATCTGACGCAAATTCGTCGAACAATTCAACTCGATTAATCATTTCGGAGATCGTATAAATTGTCTCCGATACTTTAGCTGCATCAATTTTTTTGTCAACAATAAAGGCAAGGTCGCGAGTTACTGCCGGATATTTTGAAACTCCGCGGTAAACGACAGCATTTTTGTTAATTTTTAATGCTAGGCCTTGATCGATCTTGGCCCCAGCTGAAATTTTAGATAAATTAATCTCGGAAATCCAAACTACAGGTTTCTTGATTTTATATTGATGTAAATCATCACGCAAGAACTCAGACATTTTAACCGATTCCTTACCGCCGAGTTCAGCAATAATTCTATCGACTGCTTTCAAGTGGTCATCTGATGTTTTGCCGGCAGTAGCAACAGCAATGTTGGTTGATTCAGCCGTTTTAGAGAAAACATGTCCGACTTCAAAAATTTGCACAGGATCAAATGATGGGTTCTTTGCAATATTTTTCAAAAGTCCAGGGATTAATGAATTTCGAAGATATTTATTTTCGCTCTGCATCGGGTTTGCCACTTCAAGTAAATTCTCTGGCTTCAATCTGGCAGCAATAACGTCTGCGTCTGATAAAAATGGATAGTTCATTGTTTCACTGTATCCGGCTGATACCAGCGAGTCTTTAATATTCTCAACAAAATAATAGAATGTTTTTTCGGCCGAATTAGTTTTTGTCAGTGCGAGTGGCTTGATTTTGTCGTAGCCAACTATCCTGCCAACCTCTTCAGCTAAGTCTTGCCAGATAGAGACATCGTGTCGCCAGAGTGGTACGGTTACCGCGTTGCCGTTGACAACAAAGCCCAGGTGCCGCAATATATGATTTATTTGTTCGGAATCAATTTCTTCGCCCAAAAGTCTACAGATTTTTTCATGTTCAATTTGTAGTTCAATTTTGCTTGGTTTTTCCCCTGATTGAACTATTCCTTGTAGAACTTTTCCGCCAGCCGTTTGGACAATTAAATCCGCCGCTTTGTTTATAGCGTATTCAATTGCGCCAGAATCAACTCCCCTTTCAAAGCGATAACTGGCTTCGGTTGAAAGATTTAATGATTTGGCAGTGCTGCGAATAGATTTGCGATCGAACTGGGCAGCTTCCATAACAATTATTTCCGTTGACTCATCAACCTCAGAATTTTTCCCACCCATAATTCCAGCAACTGCCAAGGATTTTTCGCTATCAGCAATTACCAGCATGTCAGGATTGAGTCTTCGCAGTTCTCCGTCCAAAGTGACAATATCTTCGTTCTTTTTTGCTCTGCGAATAATAATTTTTGAGTCTTTAATTTTTTTCCAGTCAAAAGCGTGCATAGGGTGCCCTAAGTCAAGCAAAATATAATTTGTGACATCAACTACGTTGTTAATTGGTTTTGCACCACAAGCGATTAGTCTGTCTTGCATCCATTTTGGTGACGGACCAATTTTTACGCCGGTAATTACGCGTGATAAATATTGGAGACAAAGATCAGGGCTGGTAATTTCTACCGATATTTTGGTTGAGGAATGTGCGGTTTCTGTTTTAGACAACGCAATCGGTTCCCTTTTGGTGCTTATATTTTCGAAAGCGGCAATTTCGCGTGCAACACCAAGATGAGAAAGGCAATCGCCTCTATTGGCGGTGATATCTAATTCAATCACTGTGTCTGAACCAAGATATCCGGAAAGAGATTTACCAATTTCATAATCCTCTGGCAATATATATATTCCGGTATGATCGTTGCCAAGCCCAAGTTCATCTTGCGCACAAAGCATGCCAAATGATTCTTCGCCACGAATTTTTGTTGCCTTAATTTCCCCACCAGGCAGTTTGCTACCAACCAAGGCCAACGGAACTTTCTGCCCAACTTCTATATTGGGTGCGCCGCAAACTATCTGTAATTGTTCTGATCCGCTATCGACAATGGCAATTTTGAGCTTATCGGCGTTGGAATGCTTTTTAATTTCCTTAATTTCGGCCACAACAATCAGAGGGTCAATTCCGGAGACAATTTCCTCAACCTCAAGGCCAGCAGACGTTAAAATATCTACCAGTTTTTCGTCTGATATTTCGCAATTTATGTAATCTTTTAACCAACTTTTTAGTACCTTCATTTTTTTGTTATATTTATGATTTTTCTGCGCCTATCTGTGTATAAAATCCGTGTAGTTAGAATTGTTTAAGAAATCTTAAATCTCCAGAGCGTAGCAATCGGATATCCTCGATGCCATATTTCAACATGACCAACCTATCTACTCCCATGCCAAAGGCAAAACCGGAATATTTTTCTGGATCCAGACCCATGTTTTTAATAACTTTTGGATGAACCATGCCCGCGCCCAAAAGCTCTAGCCACTTACCATTGTATTTGGCTGAAACTTCGAATCCAGGTTCTACGAAAGGGAAAAAACTTGGGGTAAATTTGACTTCAGTGTCTTCGCCATAGATTTTTTTGAAGAAGTGTTCCAAAGTGTAGAACAAATTACTAACCTTAACATCTTTGTCGACATATAAGCCTTCAAGCTGGAAGATTGCCGCCTCGTGCTTAAAATCTGTTGCCTCGTTGCGATAGACTTGTCCGGGAGAAAGAATTCTAAATGGTGGTTTGTGATCTTTGCCAAAGTGAATTTGGCCATTGGAAGTTTGAGTTCGAAGAACTCGACCATCTGATAGCCAAAAAGTGTCTTGCATATCACGAGCAGGATGGTCTGATGGCATATTTAGAGCATCGAAGTTATACCACTCAGAGTCTACCTCTGGACCATCAAATACTTCAAAACCCAAACCTTCAAATATTTTGATGGTTTGACGCAAGAGTTGAGTGATTGGATGTAAATTACCCTTCATTTTGCTGATTTTTTAAATTTATTACCGCGGAAAAATAATTCAAGCATAATAATTGCAATTGTTAAGGGTGCGCCTACCCACAGATCTAATATTTTCAGGCCAGCTAAAATCAACAGTACGGTTGCCGCCAGTGAGATAATGGCCGAGATACGGAGTGTTGACCAAAATACATCCGACATTATTTTTTCTGATAGCCTTGACCTGACAAAAAGCAGCGTAACAGTGATGAGTCCGGTAAAAGTAGCCCAAAATGAGACGTAGAGTAAGATAAAGACGGAAATGTCGGCTTTATACGGGCTATAGTTGGTTAGAGTCAAAATTAAAGCCGCTAACGCAAAAACGCTAACTGACACGAGAAAGAACAGTTTGGCTTTCAAATTTGTCGTCACAACTACATTTTAGCACAAACCAGCACTATTGTGAACAAAAATTGACATAATCAGTGTGCAGATATATTTTAGGTATGCAGGTTGTTTTTTTTGGAGGTGATCACCACGTCACAAACAGCGAATGTGTATCTCAATTATGCGGACAGGCGTTGGTGGCGCGGTAAGAAACCACAATTGATAATCGTGCCAGAATACCATCGAGATGACCAGTACTGGGTAGTTCAGCAGTTGTGTAAGCGGCTGGGTAAGTCCTACAACCAGACGTTGGTTGGAAAATTCACTATAGTGTTCGAGGAGCGAAAACCCGCAGACTTCAACCCCAGGAAGTTGGTCGCTTCCGGCACTGGGCTTCCTAGCGCTGTGTGCTGCATCTGTTCGTCAGCAATAGTGGATATTAACAAAAGTTGTCCGTCGTGTGGTAACGATCCAGCTACTGGAGCGGCACCTGCCTTTGCCATGACATCCGAAAGTCACAGATCGCTGCAAGAGGAAGAAAAGTCTCAAATCTTCGATGGCGATTAGTTGTCGCATACCCATCAAAGCGCCTGCCGATCAGCCGGCGCTATTTTTTTCTATTAGTTCTTCAATATGCTCTATTTCAGATTGCATTTGGTCTTTTGCGATCTCAATTTTTGGAATTTTGTGAATGAATAGTCTGTCGGCCAAAAGCTTTCTATATTCACCGGTTTTTTTCTTCAGTGCGTCGTAAACAGACTGATGACCGGATGTCACAGAGACGAATATTTTTGTATTGGATAAATCTGGTGCGGTATGGATGAAATTTATGGTAATAAATTCACCAGGAAAATCAAAAACAAAAGCCATGGAAAGCTCTTGTTTTATGAGTTCATTAACTTTTTCAATACGTTGCGACATATTCAATAATAAATTCTAAGCGCTAAATCCTAAACTCTAAGCAATTTTCAAAATCCAAAATACAAATGTTTTAAATATTTGAGAATTTGGAATTAGTATTTGTTTAGAGTTTAGATATTAGAATTTAGAGTTTGATTTTTCGTGTTATCGTTTTGACCACTGAGGTGCGCGGCGGGCTTTTTTCAAACCAGGTTTTTTTCGCTCGACTTCTCTTTGGTCACGTGTCAAAAAGCCAGCTTTTTTCAAAGTTGGTCGAAATTCAGAATTGAGCTCAATTAAAGCGCGAGAAATCCCATGACGAATAGCGCCTTCCTGACCGTTTTTACCACCACCGTTAACTTTAACTGATACATCACACGAATCAAACTTGCCGACTAATTTTAGTGGCTCGACTACATTTTCGGAAAGGATAATTTCTTTATCGTTGACTACTGCTTTACCACTACCAGCAAAAATTCGAACTCGCGCAGTTGCAGTTTTTCTTCGTCCTGTTCCGTAATAATATTGTGAGTTATCAGCCATTATTTTACCTCTTCTAGCTTAACTTTTGGATATGAGTGTTCGCTGCCTTTATAAATTTTAAGATGCTTAAGTAGCTCTGATTCCAAGCGATTATGGGGAATCATTCCTCTAACAGCTTTTTTGATGATCTCAGTTGAGTCAGATTTTTTCAAATCAGCAAAATCGGTTTCTTTAATGCCTCCAGGATATCCTGAGTGACGATAATATTTTTTTGAAAGTTCTTTAGTTCCAGTTAGAAATAGTTTGTCACTGTTTACAATGAGAACAATATGGCTGGCAACGATGTTCGGAGCGTAGTTTGGATCATTTTTGCCCATCAACAAAACTGCAGCTTGGGTGGCAATTCTTCCAAGCGGCGCGGTGCTGGCATCAATTAGGTAATACTTCATGTCCATTATTTTTCTCCAGTTTTTCTAGTTGCTTTTGATCTGACCGAGGTAATTACCCCGCCTTTTTGTGAAGTTGATGTTAGCTTTTCCAATTTCTTTTCGTTCTTGCGGATTTTCTTCTCATCAACCATATCTTCGCCGTCTTTGACGTCAGCTGTTTTGTCAACGACTTTCTTTGGCGCAGCAAAAACCTTGCGGTCAACCAACTCAAGTCTCATCATCTTTGAATTGTCGCCTAGACGATTCCCAATGTGGTATGAGCGAACAAAACCTGATGTTCTATCGGCATATCTTTTAGAAAGCTCAACATAAACCTTTTTGGCGGCATTTTTATCATAAAAATAAGCCAATAAGCGACGATAAGCGTTTAAATCACCAGCTTTAGATATAGTAATTAGGTGATCTACGTATGATTTAACATCTTTGGCCTTAGCCTCGGTGGTTTCAATTTTTTCATATAAAACAAGAGAAGCAGCTAGATTGCGCATCAATGATTTTCTGTGTCCAATTTTTCGTCCTAGTTTTCGTGGCATAATTAGTTGGCTAGTAATTCTTTAACTTCGTCGAAACCCTTTTTGCCCAATCCCTTAACTTCGGAAAGCTTAAGGTCTGAGAGTCGTTTTAATCCAGCTACTGTTTTAATTCCGGAGTTAACTAGAGCATTAACAGTTCTTGCAGAAAGATTTAAGTCAGCAACCTTAGTTTTCGGATCTGTATCGGCCAATGATGTAAGGCCACCAACAGCTTCTGATCCAACGACTTCTTCGTCTTCAGCAATTTCTTCTTCGCTGGTATAAGGTTTGCCTTCAGCAATGTAATTGAAATGTTGAACAAGGATTTTTCCAGCTTGAGTTAAGGCGTCACGTGGTGAAATTGCGCCGTTGGTAGTAATTTCGAGCTCGATTTTATCAAAGTTGGTCATTTGTCCGACCCTTGTGCTTTCGGTTTTGAAATTAATCAATTTCACAGGAGAGAAAACACTATCAATGGAAATCCTGCCAATATCGCTTTTTTCAACGTCTTTTTCTTCGGTTGGACGAAAACCACGACCGGTTTCAAGAACAACTTCCATATCGAAGACAGCACTTTTATCTAGGGTAGCAATATATTGGTCTGGGTTTAGAATCTCAACGTCTGAGGTCAACTTGAAGTCATTTGCAGTTATTACTTTTGGCCCTTTGGCAGTCAAACTAACAGTAACTGGCTCGTCAGAGTATGATTTAAAGTTAATTTTTCGTAGGTTCATGATGATTTCGATCATATCTTCTTTAACATGAGTAATTGCGGAGAATTCATGAGCAACACCATCAATTTTAATTGAAGAGATTGCAGTTCCCGGCAAAGAAGAAAGCAGGACTCTGCGCAAAGCATTTCCCATTGTGGCGCCGTAACCAGGTAAAAGCGGCTCTATTGTAAAAACAGATTTAGTTTCGTCGACAACCAGCTCTTTAATTCTTGGAATTTCGTTTTCAGGAATCATAGTCTCTCCTTTTTTATTACCTAGAGTAATATTCAATGACTAAATTAATATCAAACGGAAGCTCAATTTCATCTTTGTTTGGCAAATTTTTTAACTTGATAATGCCAGATTTGCCATCAAAAGCGATCCATGATGGCAGATTGACTTTATCATCAAACACAACAGTCTTTTTATCATTAACGGAAATTTCGCTTTTTGAATTGATAATGTGGGAAGGAATGTTAACAATGCGATCATTAACCTTAAAAAAGCGGTGAGAAACCATTTGGCGGGCAGTAGACTTTGAAGGGGCAACTCCCATTCGATAGATTATTGAATCGAGGCGGCTTTCAAGCAGTTGAATTAGGTTTTCGCTGGTGTCCCCTGGTTTGCTGGAAGCTTTGGCGTAATAATTTTTAAGTTGAGTTTCGTTTATGCCATATATTTTTCTGACTTTTTGCTTTTCTCGAAGCTGCTTACCGTATTCAGAAAGTTTGGTATAAGAGGATGGGCCATGCTGTCCTGGAGGAAAAGGACGAGTGGCGACTGCGCATTTAGGCGAAAAACACCTTTCACCTTTTAGGAAAAGTTTCACTGTTTCTCTTCGACATTTTCTGCAACCATGGTTCATAATATGTTTTTCTTTCTTGTAATTTATCTGTGGTCAATATCCGTGCGATAAATCTGTGTAATTAGACTCTTCTGACTTTTTTACGGCGACAACCGTTGTGAGCCATAGGCGTTACATCTTGTATTTTATCGACTTCTATACTCGCAGAATGAAACGCTCGAATTGCGCTATCGCGGCCTGATCCGACGCCAGAAATAAAGATATCGGCTTTGCGCAGTCCTCGAAGTTTAGCTTTTTCAATTGCGGCCGAAGCGGCCAAAGAAGCGGCGTAAGGTGTGGATTTTTTTGCTCCCTTGAAGCCAATTGATCCGGCGGACGCCCAGGCGATTACTCCGCCCTTTTCGTCTGTAACCGTAACAATAGTGTTATTGAATGAAGACTGTATGTAAACACTGCCAGACGCTACTGGTAGTAATACTTTTTTCTTTTTAACTGTTTTTGATGTTTTGGTTGCCATAATTCCTTAAGCTAATAGCTATTAGCTGACAGCTGCCAGCTTATTTTTAAGTTTTTTCTGCGGCTTTTTTGCGACCTGATCCAACGGTCATTTTTTTACCGCGCTTGGTTCTAGCGTTGGTTTGTGTTTGTTGGCCACGAACTGGCAAACCTCTGGTGTGTCTATAACCGCGATATGTTCCGATTTCTTTAAGACGTTTGATGTTTTGGCTAACTTCTGTCCGCAAGTCACCTTCAATTTTGTAATCTTTGTTTAGGATTTGGCGGATTCTTTCAAGTTCGTCGCTCCCAAGTTTATTGGCCCGAATATTTGGATCTATTTTCGCTGCTGCAAGGATTTTCTTACTTGAAGTTAAACCAATACCAAAAATATATGTTAGTGAGACTTCTATTCTTTTATCGTTTGGAATTTCATTTCCAGCGAGTCGGACCATAAATTATCCTTGTCTTTGCTTATGTTTTGGATTGGAGCAAATGCAAAACAGTGTTCGGTGCAGTGTGGCGGAAGTCGAACTGTTTTTCTTTTTTCTGGTAACAATTTTGCATTTGCTACAGATCTTTTTTACTGATGCTTGAACTTTCATATATGCACTGTTTTTTAGACTGGTCAAAGACTGACAAATAAACATACCTTTGTAGATTCGCCAAGGTTTTTGCGACGCGAAAACTAAAAGGCGTCCCCTCTAACGCTTGCGTTAATATGTGACTTTCTCACGGGAGACTATTCTGCCTTTGGTTAAATCATAAGGTGTTAATTCAATTTTGACCTTGTCTCCAGGCATGACTTTAATGAAGTTTTTCCTCATTCTGCCTGAAAGAATTCCCAAAACTGTTTGACCAGATGATAATTGAACCAAGAAAGTAGAATTAGGCAAAGCTTCTTCAACTGTGCCCTCAACATTTATAACTTCGTGTTCTGTCATCTAGTAAATATTAGCATAAAAAATTCAGCGAGTCAACACATTCTAATAAAAATGATCAATATAGAATTATGTTTTCTCTGCAACGGTATATTTTGACAATTAATAGGCCAAAAAACAAGGCTAAAAATGCAAAATTCCCAGCACTTTATACATTATTAAGGCAGGCCAAACTAAAGCTTTTAAAACACCCAAAACACCCATCCAGAAGGTTGTTGAATGCTGGACTAAATAGATAACAGCACCAATAAAGGCCAGTCCATACACTCCGCCGCCCATAGCTCCGCCACCTTTGTGGTGACGTTTAAACATGTACTTTTTGTAGTCGTCATCACTACAGCATTCTGCAGCGCCCTTTTCCTTTGCCATAACTCTCCCTTACTATTAATAGCTAATTTTCTTGATTGTAGCAGAAATGTCTTGCTATTCAACCAGTTGGGCCGTCAATACTTGCAATTATTTTATTTTTATGATATAGTTACATCGTTGTTAAATATTGTTCTATAGATTTCCGAAAGATTAATTGTTTCGACGTTCTATTGCAGCAATATCTGGGCCAATTTTAGAGCCTGGCTAGCAGCATGGAATAATTAATCATTACGACGGAAATCTTTTTTCGTTGTAGAAAGAGAAAAAATGTACGGAAGAAGTCAGACAAAGAGTAATTTTGGTTCACGGAGCGGTTTTGGTAATCGCCCACTTTCGGGTGGATATGGTCCAAAACGCTATAGTTCGAGCCAACAAAGCAATAACCGCCCAAGACCGGCACGACGTGGTCGAAGCGAAAATATTGATATCTCAAAGTTTATTCAGCGATCAGTTCCAACTGCGCAAACAGCAAAATTTGTCGCGAAACATGTTTTTCGTGATTTTGGTTTTTGCGTTGAACTACAAAGAAACTTAGATTCACGCGGATATTTGGCCCCAACACCTATTCAAGATGAGGCAATTGAGCCAATTATGAACGGTCGCGACCTGATAGGCCTTGCAAACACAGGTACCGGTAAAACCGCTGCCTTCTTGCTTCCGCTAATCGAAAAAGTTTTTAATAATCGACACCAAAAAACACTTATTATCGCCCCAACACGTGAATTAGCGATTCAAATCGACAATGAATTTCGTCAATTCGCCAATGGCATGGGAATTTTCTCAGTTGTTTGCGTTGGTGGTACACCAATGGGCCGCCAAATTCAAAATTTGCGCCGAAGCTTCAACTTCGTTATCGGAACTCCAGGCCGGCTGAAAGATATCTCCGACCGAGGATTAATTCGTTTCGATAGTTTTCATAATATCGTCCTAGATGAGGTAGACCGAATGCTAGATATGGGATTTGTCGATGAAATTACCGCAATTCTCAATGTTTTGCCTACGCAAAGACAAGCACTGTTCTTTTCCGCTACGCTACCTATCAAAATCAAAAATCTCGTAACCGCCTACCTGAAGAACCCGGTTTCCGTTGAGGTTAAAACCGGTGACACTGCAGCAAACGTGCTGCAAGACATTGTACGAGTACGTGACAGAGGCGAAAAGTTTAATAAGCTTCAGGATTTGCTTAACCAGCCTGAACTAACTAAGGTATTAATCTTTACCGAAACCAAACGTGATGTCGAAAAGTTGGCAGAAGACTTAACAAGTCACGGCCACAGAGCCGAGTCTATTCATGGCAACAAACGTCAAAGTCAAAGAGAGAGATCTCTCACCGCTTTCCGCAATGATCGCTGCAATATTCTAGTCGCAACTGATGTTGCCGCACGTGGACTTGATATTGGCGATATTTCGCATGTTATTAACTATACTGTTCCAAATACCTACGATGACTATTGCCATCGTATTGGCAGAACCGGTCGTGGTAACAAATCCGGCATGGCGCTGACTTTCGTTGAATAAATAACCACTAAATATAAAAAACACTCCGATACTTCTCGGGGTGTTTTTTATGTAGTCTTTTCAAGACCTTCGCAACACTAGCCCCAATTTTTGACATGGTGTT
>JBAXAF010000004.1:0-67508 GCA_037142675.1 Candidatus Berkelbacteria bacterium
AAGCCCTCGATGTCTCATTTTTTTAATGTGTTGCGATTTGGATTAGAACTTAAGACCAACCTCCACTACAGTACTTTTTGTCAAGAGCCCAGGTGACAAGTGCTCGCGATCAGTGGTGGTTAGAACAGTCTGATAATTCTTGATTAGCTTGTATAGATGAGCCCGATGATCAGCATCAAACTCAGAGAAAATATCATCCAAAAGAAGTATTGGTTTGGTCTCATTTTCCAAATACTTAAGCTCGGCCATCTTTAAGGCCAAAACAATACTTCTTAACTCCCCTCTCGAGGCATATTTTTCCGCTTCTAGATTGTTTAATCTAAATTGTAGGTCATCGCGGTGCGGACCTGATGTTGTTAGCCCGGCGGCAATATCAATTCCCCTTTTAGCATTTAATTTGGCTGCAAAATCCCCTTCAGCTTTGGCGTGATAAATTAGGTCAATCAGAGAATTTTTCTGGCCGGAAATTGTTTGATAAAAACCAGAAATCAAGCCAGCAAAATCTTCTACCGCCGCCTTTCTACTGTTGGTGATAATTTCGGCTGTGGTTACCATTTCCGCATCCCAAAAATCAAGCTGATCCTCGGCAGCCCGCCCATCAGCGATCAACTTCAAAAGATTGTTTCTTTGGGACAGAATCTTTTTGTAGTCCTGCAGCGCACGTAAATATTTATGATCTTTTTGCGATATAACAATATCTAAAAAACGTCGTCGCTCCTTTGGGTCCCCTATTATTATTTCTAAACTCTCGGGCGAAAAGACAACTGATGGTAGGAGCCCAACAAAATCAGCAACCTTGCGCTTAATACCCCTTTCCTTAACCTGAAAAACCAACCTCGGGGTTCGCTGAATAAAAATTTCGAGATCATCGCCAACAATTCTTGCGTAATCATTGTCAAATTTTATCATTTCGAGTCGGTTGTCACCACGGAAAGAACGGCACGAGGACAACGCCCCAATTGATTCCAAAATATTGGTCTTCCCTATCCCGTTTTTACCAATTAAAACAGTAATCTCCGATAATTCGAGTTCAAAATTGGAGTGATTGCGATAATTTGTAAGAGACAAATGCTTAAGCATAATATACAAAATCCTAAATTCTAATATTTAAACTCTAGACAATTTTCAAAATTCAAATTTCTTAATGTTTTAAACATTTGAACATTTGGTAATTAGAACTTGTTTAGGGTTTCGAATTTCGTGTTTAGAGTTTTTTTACTCTTCGACGCGGAGTGGCATAATAATATAAACGAAATCCTTAGACTTTTCAGGCCGAATTACGCCAGCCGAGAACCTATCATTGACCTCGAATACCAGCTTCTTATCAGGCAAAACCTGCAAAATGTCACCGATATATTTAGCGTTAAATGTTATTTCCTCTGAGTCAACTGACACTGTTGCTGGAACTTTAGAGATATTGTCCCCCACCTGATCTGCAACTGATGTTATTGTGACTTCTGGCCCCTCAAAACGTATCTTAACGTTATTGCCACCTTGGCGCGCAAATAGCGATGCCATTTTGATTGCCGATGAAAACTCTTTAACCTCAATCTCTGCCGCCGACTTAAAGGCAGAAGGAATAATTTGTTTATAGTTAGGGAAAGAGCCCTCAATAAGCCTTGAAACAACCTGAGTATCCCCTATGGTAAACGAAACCTGGTTGTCAGTTGCAGAGATTCCAACTTTTTCCAATCCTGAAGCAGCGGCGGTAATGCGTAAAATTTCCTGCATTGTTCTGGCTGGAACTATAAATTCTTTTTCGACATCTGACCCTGGTATACTAATTTTCTTTTCCGCCAATCGATAGCTATCGGTGGCGACTAGATATAGAAAATCCTTTTCAAATTTAAAGTAAATGCCAGACAAAACGGGTCTAGTATCGTCTGTGGCGCAGGCGACTACAACCTCGGAGATTGCTTGCGTAAAATCTCCGGTGGCAAGATCAATTAATGAATCTTTAGAGATGTCGGGTAAAACGGGATATTCAGAGGAATCAATTCCTTTAATATTAGCCTCATACCTGGCACTCTTCAGGTGCATAGTGGTCGCTTTTGATTCCAGATCCAAGCTTTCATCTGAGTTGGCGGCAATGAAGTCTGATATTAACCTGGCTGGAACAGTTAGCGCGCCCTCCTCGTCAACCTTAGCACCAATGGAGGTTGTCACACCAATCTCAAGGTCGGTGGCCGATAATTTTAATTGCCCATCCTTAGCCTCTAAGTAGATATTCGACAAAACAGGCAAAGTTGTCCGGGTCCCAACGATTCTAGAAACGATTGAAAGGCCCTTGTTTAGGTTGGCCTGCGTACATGATATTTTCATATTTCTCCTTAGATTTAACAGACTAAATATTTAAGATAAAAATTTAATAAATTTGTTTTAGTTTTTGTTTTAAATCACTAAATTTTTGTCTATTATTTGACCCATCCTGTGAATAACTTTTGGTTCAAATTACAACTGATTTCCTTCTCAAAACCGTCTAAATTATTGGCACTTATCCACAGCCCTGTTGATAACTTCTGGGCTTTTCCACAGGATTGTAATTTGAACCGTTTTTCATTATTGATGGTGCAGAAGTTATCCACAACATACCAGGTAATTCACAGGTTTATCCACTTTTTTATTAACAGGTTGTTCTACTAAATTACCTACTATTCTATATTGCTTATCTGGTTATCCCCATTATTCACAGCCCTTATTATTATGATTGTTAGTTATTTAAAGTTTATAACTTATAAAGATGGGCTGTGAATAACTATTCGAATATCATCTCTTTAAGCATTTCAACCTCATCTTTAAATTGTTTGGAATTACCCATATCCTTATTAACAGCCTTACAACCATGCATAATTGTAGTATGATCCTTCCCTCCTAATTCACGCCCAACCTCAGGAAAGGATAATCCAACAATATTATAAAGAATATACATTGCAACATGACGAGGTTTAATAACTTCCTTATTTCGTTTGGATGAGACTATATCATCAATTGATATGTTGTAGAATTTTTGTATAGTTTTTAAAACTTTTTCAGCTGAAACAACCTGTCTTTTTGTGCTGTGTGAAACCTCGCTAGAGAGCAGTTTTTCAACAACGGCCATTGATGGTTTTTCATTAATAAGATCCATGTGGGCAAAAAGTTTATTTAGAGTTCCTTCTAATTCACGAATGCTTGAACTAATATTTTTTGCAATAAATTCCAGAATTTCATTATCAATATTCTTTTTATGTTCCTGGCACTTCATTTTAAGTATAGCCAATCTCATTTCATAGTCCGGTAATTGAATATCAGCCACCATGCCCCACTCAAAGCGGCTAATCAAGCGTTTTTCCAATCCTTTAATCTCTTTCGGTGGACGATCAGAAGTAAGAATAATTTGTTTATTTTTCTGATGGAGGTGGTTAAAGGTGTGAAAAAATTCCTCTTTAGTACCTTCTTTATTGCCCAAAAACTGCACATCATCAACAATTAAAATATCAATATTGCGATAGCGATCTTTAAATTCCTTAGCCTTGCCGCCACGGACAGAATCAATATAGTCATTGGTAAATGTTTCACAGGAGACATAAACCACTTTGGTTTTCGGTTTTTGACTAATGGCATAGTTTCCGATTGCTTGCGCCAAGTGAGTTTTCCCCAGGCCCGGATCGCCATAAATAAAGAGGGGATTATAACTTTTTCCCGGTTTCTGCGCCGATGCTTGAGCAGCAGCATTGGCCAACTGATTTGATGAGCCGACTATAAAATTTTCAAAAGTGTAACTGTTCTTCAGGTAGCCATTTTCTTTGTTATCCACAGGCATCTCGTAGTCAGTATTTTCACTCGAGTTATCCACAGGCCTGTGAATAACTACTGGTACGTCGGTTGGTTTTTCGGCTTTTGTGGAAGTGGACGCGACTTTAAATTTTATCTCCTCAATAGGCTCCTTGAGCTGCTTTGTTAAAGCATTTTTGATTTCCTTAACATAATGTTTTCGAAGGTAGTCTTCGATAAAAAAAGATGGCACTCCGACTGTAAAAACGCCCTTTTTGAAGTCCAAAATAAACGTGCCGGCAAACCACGTTTGAAAGTTAGCTTTAGAAATTACCACCTCTAACTCCCCAAGAGCAACTGACCAGATTTTCTGTAGATCTTTCTCCATTTCGCTCCTCAAAATTACTGTACTAAAAACATAGCAAGTTATCCACAGGGGGTGCAAGCACCCCAACTAAAAACTAATAACTAAAAACTAATAACTAAAGAATTGGAGCGACTATTTTCATTATAATAGTTGATTTTCGCATACGCTTGTGTTACACTCTTTCAGTATCGAATAGATTCGAACTCCACAACTATTCGTTATTCACTATTAGTTATTCGTTATCAATGAAGCGAACTTACCAACCAAACAATCGAAGACGACACAAAAACCACGGCTTTCTAACAAGAATGAAATCAGCCGATGGTGCTAATGTTATTGCAAGACGAAGAAAAAAGGGCCGCAAGAAATTAAGCGTAGCCTAAATTAGCTAACAGCTGTCAGCTATTAGCTTTCAAGAGCCGTAAGGCTCTTTTTTGTTTTGTTTGGTATAAAATATCCACAGCATGAAGCTGTGTTATTTTTTAACGCTTTGTTTCATTTCTGTTTCTACCAGAAATGTTACTATTGGTCGCTCAATCATGGGTGGGTAGTCATGACTTTCACTTTCTTGTTATAATCTAGAAAACAACTAACATTTGGAGGCAATATGCCAGGAATCGAAAGTGGTCAAGGTGTTTATGGTAGCGATGTTACTCGGGAAGAAAATAAAGATTGGGCAGCAGGCAAAGGGGCCGAAGCAAATGCAAATGCAAATGAGTTGGCTAAGGGGTTGGGCAGGGAGAATCCTATTGCTCCAGAAGGACCAACACAGGATGAAGAGAGGTTGGATAAAGTCGCCTAAATTAATAAGAAAATCAAAACTGAGCTCACCGGAGCTCTTTTTTGATTGACAAAGAATGCTAAATCGTATATATTCAACGCGCATTAACCGAGCTTATGTGAGTGAGGTGCAAGGCTGTGGATTACCGTACCGCCATAGGCGTAGCTGCTGGCGCGATGATTCTGGCCGGGTATGCTGTATATATCATCGGGATGTTGCGTTCGGAGGGTAGCCCCCGGCCGGTGACGTGGAGCATCTGGGCGCTAACGGACCTGGCTATTCTTGGCAGCTTCTTGGTCAGCGGAGCTCATAGTGTCGGATGGATGCAGTTGGGCACGACCGCCGGAAATGTGGCGGTCACAATTCTTTCGATAAGACGGGGGTTGTTTAGAGTCGGGCGGATTGATGTGGCATGCTTTCTGCTTGCATTTGCTGCAATCACTGCCCTTGTGATGTTTCATGACCCCGCAGCCACGCTTCTCTTCGGGTTAGCTTCAAAAACAATAGGCTTCATCCCAACAGGACTGAAGTTGTGGTTCGCGATGAAGAACTTCAGGGCAGGTGATAGGGAGTTCTGGCCAACGTGGACGCTCTGGGCTGCTGCGGACATGGCAAGCATCTTCGCGGTTCAACATTTTGTGTCCATTGAGACGCTGGTCCCTGTGCAGTATAGTGCTCAATGCCTTCTAGTGCTTTATCTGAACAGCAAGATCCCCAAGTCCCCGTGACAAACGGGGCTTTTTTTATTGACTCACGATTGACAAAGTATATACTTTTTGCTATAATGCTCGTACACAGTAACGCGTAAATAGGCCGGGCCTGGGGGCCATCACAATTCCCAGCAGAGGACATAGAAATGCCCAAGAGTCTCCGCGTCGTTCTGGTGGTTGTTGTGATGGTCCTGGCTAGCATGGCTGCGCACGCTGACGGCACGCTGTTCCAGCGCTTGGACATGGCTCGGGGCGCCGGGCCTTCGTTGACCACCGCTTGGCTCGATTCCTCGGGCCTCGAGTTGTGGTCGTTCTGCCAGCCGGACTTCCCGATGTACGAGTTGGGCAAGCTCTGGCCGGTCAAGGCCGACGAGGGCGACACCTTGCTTCTGGGAGGGTATGTCAGTTGGTGGGACAAGGTCGACCAAGTCTTCCTGGAACCGTTCTGGGTGTACAACCACCCGCTTGACGGCGACTGGAAGATGGAAACCGGAGGTGGGGCTTACGTCCCTCTGAACGGTGGGCCCTGGGTCTTCTATACGTCCCAGGTGGCTCTGTCTCACCACGTGAGCAAGAACGTGCGCGCCGGGATCGCTGCCACCAACTGGTGGCAGGAAGGTGTCGGCAACAGTATCGCCATCGGTCCGAAGCTGAAGATCAGCGCTGGAGACACGTCGTGGCTGCTGCGTTACACCTTCGGTGTAGCCGGTGGAGCGCCCGATACCGCCCGCGTCGAGCTCAGCATCAAGCTGGACTGATGCTGAACACTGAGCAATGAACGAGTACAAGCGTCTGGCCGACTTCTGGTCAGGCGCTTTTTTAATTCAAATAATTATTTCAGGTGATCCCAAATAAAATAAAACACAGCTCGCCAAGAATCGGCGATGTTTTTGTTTTCGTGAATCGACATATTCGAGTTCTTGTAGTCAAAGAGGACAAAAAGGTTATTGAAAATAACTATTGGTGCGGGAAACTCCTCTTTGTTAGGCATGTATTTAAGATTCGCAGGAGGTAAATTAAATCTTTCGACAATATAAGGATTGCGGATGTGTTCTTCAGGCGTTTTTCCGCGCTGACTTTTAGGTAAGATAGCTAGAATATTTACATCAAGCTTTTCAGCGGGCCTAACAAATTGTTTGAGAATTGGGTTTGATTCTGAGACAGTTTTGTACGAGTTCCCAAATATTAATACTTTGTTAAGTGGGGGTTTAAGCTCGGCGAATAATTGATAAAGTCGATCATAAAACTTTGTTATTTCATCAATTCCTCGATAATACTCCGTAATAGTTTGGCTTGTCACTCGATTATACTGTTCATCTATTTTTGGCAGTATTGAGCTAAGTTCCTGCTTTTTATTTGCCAATATTGACTCAAAAACAGACGGATCGGCGGGTTGATAAAGCGTTCTCTTGCCCTGCTCAATTGACAAGAGTAGTTTTTTTGAGATCAATCGATCGACATAATAATAAACAGCAGTTCTCTCAACGCCAGCGTTACGAGCTATCTCTGAAAACGTTGCTTTGCCAAGTTCAACGGACGACAAATAAACCAAGACCTCAATTCGTTCTAGGCCAAGAGCTATCAACGGTTCGATGTCTTTTGAAGTGTCAAAATATTTCACATATCTATTATATCAATACTCCAAAACATGTCAAATATTTGGCAATAGTGTCTAAAGCATTGACTAAAATAAGAATAAATGATACAATTCGGCGTTATGCTGAAGTCTCGGATTTTGGCATAAGGCAAAAAACACAAGGCTGGTTTGGTGCCTAACCAAACGGAGATAAATAGATGATTAAGTTTCGCAACGCTGTTCTGGTGATGGTTGTGCTGGCGGATGTTTGCTCGGGTGTGCTGGCGCAAAGCGCCTTCATCCGCACTGAGGGTGCAGATGGTAAGGCACCGATGCAAACGTTTGCCGCATGGGACGATACGTACGAAATCTGGCTCCAATCGTTCAACACCGATAGCTTCACTATTAGGGGTGGACCGCTCCAGAAGCTAGACAACGGGATGAAGTTGTCTGAGTGTTTGGCATGGACACCCAAAACTGGCGCGCTGGCGGTTAATGTCAACACCGGCAATGCCACGGTCTGCCAGAAGAGCAAGACGTTCTGGGAGCTGGGCGCATATGCTCCGTTGAACGACGCGTCGAGTTGGGCGCTGGTGCTGTACGACGCTCGCCTCCTTGCACGGCTAACGCCCGAGCTGGCAATTGGTCCAGTCGCCTACGGCAAGTGGAGCGAGGGCGCCGGAAACGACTTCCTCTCCGCTGGCGTCGCCGTTGAGTACCGTGTGAAGGGCGGCTGTTTCTACGGCCGCTTGGCACGGAATCTCGTGTCTGATAAGAACGAGTTCCGGCTTCAATACGCCTTTGGCTTCTAGCCAACACAAGAACATCAATGCAAGCGCTGGGCCTTCGGGTCTGGCGCCTTTTTTTGTCCAAATTATGTAACCCTTGACAAACAAATATCACTAGGTTATAATTGCTCTACTATGGAATTCATACATATACAATCCATGCTCGGATACAAAATCAACCCAACTTTTCGTTGGGCCACCTTTAGTTTGTCTAACCGAGCTGATTCCTCATTTCATTATATAACGTGATTTTTTAGAACTCATATATAACTTGAAGAACGTCTTGGTTAGCTAGACCAAGGCGTTTTTGTTTTAGCTATGTTCGTACACAATTTGAAAGGAAGTGAGAAAGATGGCAAAAAAGACCGTGAGGTATTACCTGTTGTTGTCGTTGCTCTACCGATTTTCCAATACCTGCTTTGCCGCGACCTATGTAACATTTCTAATGAGCAGGGGAGGACTAAACCTGTTTCAGGTTAATATGGTCAATTTCATCTTCTTTGCGACGATGTTTTTGACCGAAATCCCGACCGGCGCCGTGGCCGACTGTTTCGGTCGCAAGCTGTCTTTTCTTATCTCTTGCTCGATTAACTGTGTTTCGTTGCTGGTGTATGCCCTGTCGCACACCTTCACTGGCTTTGCCACCGCCGAGGCAATGGGCGCAGTTGGGTCAACATTCTCGTCAGGCGCATTTCAGGCCTGGGTGGTTGATTCTCTTAACCACCACGGCTACCAGGAGGACTTTGGCAAGCTGTTCGCTCGCCAAAACCAGTTGGGCAACTTGGTCGGTATGGGTGCCGCCATCATTGGTGCACACCTGGCAACTATAAACCCGGCTTTCCCTTGGTTTCTGTCGGCTGCGTTTGTCTTCGCCACTGGTGTTGTCGCAATCTTTGTTATGAGGGAGGACTACCGGGAAAAAAGCAGTATCAATTTGTTGGCGACAGCCAAAGAGTTCGGCCGCAAGTTTGTGGTTAGCGCCCAAACAATCCGTGCTGGTGGGCCAGTAACACTAATGATGTTACTTGGACTGGTCTATTCCATTGGAGTCCAAGCCCCCAACATGCAGTGGCAGCCGTATTTCCGTAAGCACTTCGCCTCGGAAGCTGAATTGGGTTATTTGTGGGCTGGTGTCTCATTGGCGATCATCATTGGCTCACAAATGTCAGCCATGATGCGTCGTGGGCCTGCGTTCGAGCGACTAGCGTTGATAGGAACCCAGGTTTCTATTGGCCTATTCATCGCGCTAGCGGGGATACAGTCGCCGTGGATGTTATCTGTTTTGTTTTACCTCATCCACGAGGCTGGGCGTGGGATGTTTTCACCGCTTAAGGATGCGTATCTCAACGATGCCATCCAAAAGGAGGAGCGGGCAACCCTACTTTCCTGTGGTTCAATCTCTAGCCACATCGGTTCAATGGTTGGGCTAGTGATGTCTGGTCTTATGGCCAACAGGCTCTCAATCGCTCCCACCTGGATAGTGTCAGGGATTTTCCTTGTCGTCGGGACACTCGCAGTGTCTCGAATCAAGCGCACATGACTCAGGCGGTCTGCTCCTCGCAGACCGCTTTTTTTGTCCCAAATTTAGCCTTCGCCGACTTTTGCCTCGGTGGATTTCTCCCACAATAGAGTGTGGAAAATTTTCATTGCCTCGTATAGTTCTTTACTCTTAATAAGCATGCCAAAGTTCTCTTTTTGCGTGCTAAAAACACTAAGTTTTCCTGTGTCGTAGATTCCAATTCCAACCTCAATTCTCATCCCATCTGGTCCCCATCGCAACTCTCGCAAGTACTCCAAGCCGTGTGATGATGTTTCATAGTTAATATCTGTATCTTTGTATCGAATAGTTTTGATAAATATTCCCTTTTCAATTCGAGCTTTGTCGATCTCGGCGATTGATCGTACCCCGCCAATCATTTGAGTTGCGCTCCCTGGCCAAATGTAGAGTGCCTCTTTTTTGCACTTCAACTCCTCGCGGATAACATTGCGCACCTGATCTGGCCCCTCAAAATAACTGACGCGTGGTTTGTGTGGGGTTAGATTAAATAAGTCTATAAAAGCCGGCAAACTATCTTTTAGTTTTGCCAATCTTTCATTCTCGAGCTCAATCAGGCGTTCTGGCGACTCAGCTTTGTAATTCATTCGGCCGTTTTTCTCGAACTTTGATATCAAACCCAGTTCAACTAGGTGATCAATAAAGTAATAAATTGATGTTCGTTTAATGCCGGCACGAGCAGCGATTGGAGTAATGGTTGAACTGCCAAGCTCCAAAATAGCCAAGTAGACCTTGGCTTCCTTCTCGTCCAACCCAAATTTTACTAGTGTGTCCTCTTTGTTCATTCCTGTCATCCTCGGGCTTGCCTGCCCGCCTTTGGAGGGACCCGGGGATCCATTAATAGTTAAGACTTCGCACATATCGTCTAAAAAATCGTCGATAACACATTAATTCTAGCATAATTGGCACAAATTAGTCAAGTATTATTTGTCTAAATCATTGTCTAATATATTGACAATATGCCAAATCAGTGATACAATGTGTTGTTACGATCGAAGTGGCAAACAAGCCAATCGCTCGTAAGGCAGATTACAACTTACGCCGGCGGGCTAACGCTAGGAATGAAATGGATAACGATATTTGCGACTTTGGCTGTCCTGACGCCGTTGAGAACATCGCATTCAGTGGAAACACGTATTACGGCTTTGCTCGTTACGAAATCGCCACCGAGACCCGCGGGGGCATTCCTTACAAGACTGAGGTTCGCGTCAACTATTTCCCCGTTGTTGATGGGCGCGTTCGGGTAGTAGATGTGGTTTTGATGCGATTCACCTGGGAGTCGTTTTACAAGACGCATACGGTCGATGAAGCGCTGAAATCCAATTGGCCAGAAATATTGGCCGAGATGATCGCGGAGTCGCTGCCGGTTCGCATCGAGGAATTCTGCATCGCACGGCGCAAGAGTAGTGATCAGATGATACAGAATTTTAAGGAATGGCTGAAGTGTGAAAAGGGAATTGAGCTTTCGGAAGACCGCTCTGAACCGTAGCAGGTTCGGAGCCGTTTCCGAGGGAAATCAAGTGCTGGCGAGCCAAAACGCAAGGAAATAACATGAGTGGTACAGTTGACGATTTGATGGCAGCGCTTCGGATGATCGACAGTCACTCGCAGCAGCTTGATGAAGAAAAAGAGACCCTGGCGTTGGCGCGGCGTGTCATCTCCGATCGTCACTTCCGGCAGCTGGTTCAGCGGCTGGAAACCGATCGGGTTGGATTGGCACGCGAGATCCTCGAAGCCGAGCAGATCCGCATCGACAACACCCCGATCGAAGATCTGTCGCTGTCGGTTCGGACATACAACGGCTTGAAGAAGAGTGGTATCAACACCCTCGGAGAGCTGGCTGAGTGCACGAAGGAGAAGTTGGCAGGCATCCGCAACTGGGGCCGCCGCTGCCAGGAAGAAGTAGATGAGATTCTGAAGAAATAGGAGTGCTTTCGGACGACCGCTCTGAACTGTAACAGGTTCGGAGCCGTTTCCGAGGGAGATAATCAGAAAGGTGGTTATGAAGTATGTACATGTACCCTTTTGCATGGAGTGGCCAGGTATATAATCTGGGCGAAGGCGATGTCCAGATGCTGGTTGAGTTGTTGTGTGCAGGCCTAGACAAGGTGCTTGTAAACAACGATTACGAAGATGGCTCCAGGAAAGTGCGAATCTCGACTCACGACTATAAAAAGGCTAAATTCAACGACAAGCTGATCGAGCTCGAGTATACACTTCCCTGCAGGCATTTGCTTGTAGGACTGGGAAGTGGAGATTACCCGCGCTCCTTGCATCTTCCGCAAGCAATCGGTGGGGGGACCCTCGTCCGTAAGTCTCACGAGCCTGGCAAACCTATATACGTATGTCAGTTGGACATTGGAGACAGAAAGATAGAGCTGAAGGTGTGTTTCGTTGTGACTGAAGACAAGTTGAGATAGTCCAAGCAACTGCTGTCGGCAACCAACTTCGCCTCCGGGTCGTGATTGATTCGGAGCTTTTTTATTTCAAACTAGATCCTTCGGCTACTCTCAGGATGACAATCTAAAAAATTCATGCTAAACTTTTGGCAATGTTAAACAATATCAACCGCCTGCGGAAGGCGGGGGAAATCCAAAAAGTATTCAAATTCGGCAAATCAATACGGTCTGCTAATTTTTCTATTCGCTATAATCCGAACCGCGCAAGCAATAATCGCTTCGCTGTTGTTGTTGGCACAAAGGTGGACAAGCGAGCAACTCGCAGAAACGCTATAAAACGGCTTGTAAGAGAAGTTATTCGCTTAAATATACAATCTATCCCGACAAGCTTTGATATTGTTCTCACGGCTCACAAACTAGCAAATTGGCCGATAAAACTGGTCGATGTCCAGCCAGAATTAACAGAACTGTTAAAACAAATTCGAAACTCTAAATCCTAAATCCTAAACAAATCCAAATGATCCAATTTTCAAATATTTTAAACATTAAGACATTTGAATTTTGATATTGTTTAGAAATTAGATATTAGAATTTAGAAATTATGAAAAAAATCTTAATAAAAATCATTGAATTTTATCAGCGAACACTTTCGCCTGATCATGGATTTTTTTCATATAAATATCCAGCAGGATATTGCAAATATCATCCTGATTGCTCTGAATATTGTAAGCAGGCAATAGAGAAAAAAGGCGCTGTGAGGGGGATTGCGCTCGGAGCGTGGCGTGTGCTACGATGTAATCCATGGAGTTCTGGGGGGTACGATCCGGTGAATCATGAATCATGAATTGTGAATAATGGGCTCAAAACCATAATTCTTAATTCATAATTCTTAATTCAAGGAAAAAATGTCTGCATTTTTCACAACCATCTTGTTTGTCCCGATCTATAACATGCTAATGTACTTGGTTGCCGTTATCCCTGGCCATCAAGTGGCACTGGCTATTATCTTGCTAACTATTATCATTCGTCTGGTTCTTTTGCCATCTTCAATCAAGGCATCAAAATCTACAATTGAAATGCAGAAGATTCAACCACTATTGAATGCTGTTCGGGCCAAATACAAGGGTGATCAGCTGAAAATGTCACAAGAAATGCAACGCCTGTTCAAGGAGCACAAGGTTTCGCCGTATGGAAGTTGTTTGCCACTAATTGTGCAGATGGTTGTACTTGTAGTTTTTTATCGGGTAATATTGATTGGTTTCAGCGCTGGCCACTTTAATCTCCTTTACTCATTTATTCCCAAGCCTTCAGAGATTAATCTTGCCTTCTTTGGCATTGATGTTTCCAAGCCAGATCTGTGGGTTCTGCCAATTCTAGCTGGCGCGCTGCAGTTTGTTCAGACAAAAATGATGCCGCAGCCACCGCAATCAAAAGGTTCGAATGATCCAGCTGCAATGATGAACAAGCAAATAATCTATTTTTTGCCCTTGATTACAATCTTCATCGGTCGTGCGCTTCCTGCGGGCCTGGCACTTTATTGGGTTCTAACATCCGTGGTTATGATTTTTCAGCAGTGGTATGTCAATAATCAATTTAAACTTGGTTTCTGGGGTAAGTTCCCTAATGTGCCAATTGCAGAGCTTCCTGAATACACCATAGATGATAAATCATCAGCCAAAGGCACTGAACTACACCCAGAACATGAAAAAATTATTCAGGCCGACGAAAAAAAGATCCGAGCTAAAGGCGTTGAGATTACAGTTCGAAAACGCAAGTAAGTTGCAAGTAACAAGTGAATCAAGTAAAAAGTTGATAGAATTAAAAAATCCGCAATCAAATGCGGGTTTTTTAATTGAAATAGTCTAGCTTTTGAGCTATGATTCAAGCGTCATGAAATATTTTGTCTACATGCTAGAGAATCAAAAAGGAAGACATTATATTGGAATAACAACTGATTTGGAACGCAGACTGGCCGAACATAATATTAATGGCGCCAAATCGACAAAGCCATTTGGACCGTGGAAAATGATTTATTCTGAGCAATTTGATTCCAGATCAGAGGCTTGCAAACGAGAGTGGCATTTAAAAAATTCACCAGGAAAGAAAGAAAAATCCGATATTATTAAACAATACGGAGAGGTCGCATAGTTGGTCTAGTGCGCTTGTTTCGAAAACAAGTAGGGCTGCAAGGCTCTCGCGAGTTCGAATCTCGCCCTCTCCGCCAAGCTTAGCTTGGCAATTGAGACGCTTGGCGTCTCGCCAATAAATATAAATCGTAAATATTATGTTTGATAAAGCAGTAGAATTTGAAAAACTAATTGAATATCAAGAAGGTGTTGTTGCAAGTCGAACTATCATCGACAAAAAAGCCGGTACGGTAACAGTGTTTGCTTTTGATAAGGGTCAAGGGCTTTCCGAGCATATCGCGCCGTACGATGCCCTAGTTTATGCACTAGATGGTGAGGCTGAAATAATTGTTTCCGGCGAAAAACAACAGCTAGCAAAGGGTGAGATGTTGATAATGCCAGCTGGATCGCCTCATTCTCTGAAAGCTGCCGAGAAATTCAAAATGGTTTTAGTAATGATACGAGAGAAATAAATAATGAAATTTCCTAAAAACTTTCTTTTTGGATCGGCGACCTCGGCTCATCAAATTGAAGGCCATTTAAATAACGATTGGGCACGCTGGGAAAAAACTCCTGGCCATATTTCCGATGGCACAACGTCCGAAACTGGTGCTGATAGTTGGAATAAGTGGCGAGATGATATTCGGCTGCTTAATAATACCTCTCAGAATGCCTACAGATTTTCCATTGAATGGTCACGAATTGAGCCAGAAGAAGGTATGTTTGATGAAGACGCTACCCAGCATTACCGGGAAATTATCAACGAGCTAAATAAGAATAATATCACCCCAATGGTGACACTTTTCCATTTCACCTGTCCACTTTGGCTTGACGATATTGGCGGTGTTGCCAGCAGAAAATTCGCCCGGTATTTTGCTCGCTTTGCCGGCAGGATGGCGAAAGAATTCGGCCACAAGGTTGATCTCTGGTCGGTGATTAATGAACCCAGTGTATATGTTAACGCCGGCTACATTATTGGTCATTGGTACCCGGGCAAGCGCAACATTATTGGTGGGGTCAAGGCATTTTTTCACCTTGTTTCTGCTCACAAACAAGCGTACATAAGCATGAAGAATGCTAACCCGAGGGTCAAGGTAGGAATTGCTATGAATATGACTGCATTTGCACCAGTTAAAAACACTTGGTGCAACCGTGTTCTAACGAGGGTAGCAAAATGGTTGGTAAATGAATATTCAATAAATTTGGTTCGCAAAAACCTCGACTTTCTCGGCATAAATCATTATATGTCACACAAAATTCAATGCAAAAAACCAGTCATGTTTGACGAGGGTGGAGTTAAAAGCGAATATGGCTGGAGCGTTCACCCAGAAGGACTCTATCAAGTAATAATGGAAGCCAAGCACTGGAAGCTGCCAATCTACATTACAGAGAACGGCACGGCTGATTCATCTGATAAATTGCGACAATCATTCATCACCAATTTTTTAGAAAAATGCTCCAAAGCCATTGCTGATGGCGCCGACCTTCGAGGCTACTTTCACTGGTCCCTGATTGACAATTTTGAATGGGCGAGCGGATATTCGATGAAATTTGGCCTGCACACCATAGACAGAAAACCCCGCAAATCGGCGGAGATTTATAAGAAAATTATAGAAAGTTCTAGATAAATTTTGAATAAAAAAGCCCTGGCGTGACAACAACCAGGGTGGGCACTCTTGGCTTTCGAACCAGGTCAGGCAGACCTGACCGTGGCAGCATCCTCGGGCTGGCCAATGATCTGGCGGTACTTGTCGCGTAGCTCCGGCGACAACCTCTCTGTCATGCTGATAGCGTCTCGACGGCCGCACAGGCTATCGTGGTGAGTGATGTGGGCGGCAACCAGTTTTTCGACTGCCGCCTCACGTTTGGCCGGTGGGAAGAGCGGGATCATGCACTCGGCATAATCGAGCCGGTAACTGGCGCTGCATGCTTCGTGGAAAAGCGCACGAAGACGCTTCTGGTCTCTAATGAAACCGAGCTCGGAGCTGAAACCGTTGACATCGCGGTAGGTGTACTGCGATCGGTGATGTTCAGCCGGGTGCATATCCATCTCGAGCAGGGAGAAGAACAGCCTCTCAAATGCTGCGTGTCGCAACCGCTTCGAGTCGATGGCGCGGATCGACCGCAGTGTTTCTTCGACGTTCCAGAAGCCATACCGGCAAAGCTGCACGTTGGCGGCGTCACGGTCCTTTTTTGGGAGACCGACGATTGCTTTTCGCACTATGCGAATGTCGGAGTTCCGACGTGCGAGGTACTTCGGCATCCAGGTCATAACCTCGTCGGTGTTCAGGTGACGACCAACGACCTCGAGATCGCGAAGCATGCCGTCGTAGTTGTAGCCATTTTCAACCACAATGGCTACAACTTTGCCTGCCTGCCCAGGTTGGAGCTCCTTTGGCAGTAGCGGAATGGCGGTGATGAGCGCAATCCTGAGCTGTTGGTGGCTGATCATCTTATCGATGACACCTGTTACCAGCTCCACCTTTCGCTCGGCGCTCATGTCTTGGAAGCAGTAGCTTAGCTGGCGCTCATATTCGTCCCCCCCAGATGTGGCTGACGGCACAGTTGTACCTGGCCATGACTAAGCAATGCAGCCGGTCTTCTGAGCGGTATTTGCTATTGGTCAGGCTTGAAGCATCCCTGGCCTGGTAATCGTAGCCGCCGAGGATAGTCAGCTCGTGAATTCGTCTTCCGACCTGTTTGCGCAGATGTTTTGTTTCGATCTTCCGGCACCAGTTGATCGCCGCCCAGAGTAGGGCCGCTGATCTGTGGTTATCGCTGCAAATTTCGACCTCAGCGATAAACTGGTTACAGGCTGCAAGTCGAAGATTATCAGCCTTGTCGCCGAGAAGTGCAGCAATTCTTGAGAGTGATTGCTCGGACTGGTGGATAGTGCGCCCGGTCATCCCGCCACCAGGTGTGATAATCACCATCCAGTGGATTAAGGACTTGGCGCATACCATCAACTGGTGATAAGTCAGACTGTGTCCGAGTTGGGTCACCAGGGTCACGGCCGCGTCAATATCACCAGCGATGATCAGAGCAGACAACAATTGCAAGGATCTCATTGTAGGTTCCTCTCACAAATCGGGTTGATTGTGAAACACCTAAGTTATATCAGCAAGCAATATTTTAATCAAATTTAATAAAAAAAACGCGGCGAAGGAACTCGCCGCGTGTACTCTTTGCTCAGATGTATCCGCTTTTTAGCCGGAAGTACATTCTGGCACTCACGTAACGGAAGAGGCGGACAGCTCGCGCCAGCCTGACTCGTTGTGACGGTGAACTCATCAGAAATCCTGCTACTGCATGCTCGTCTTCGGCTGTTGCCAGCTTTTCGATGGCGTAGGCATGCAGCCCCTTTGGATGTATGGGGTAGAGCCACTTGCTTTTGAAACAAATAGCTTCGGTGATGATTGGAATATAAGCTGGCGCAAGCTCAGATTGCCGGCTTATTTTGATGCCTGTGACTGTCGGCATCAGCCCATGCCAGTTGATTGAACGGACGACCCAGTCGCGCTCATTGGCGCTGACGTTATCCAGTAACCCAGCCAGCAGGACAGGACCAATACGCTGGATGGCGGCGCGGTACTCGACTTCTGACGCGCCTTTGCAGAATGTCATTGCGGCGCCAACATGTTCGGCCCCAAATCGGCGTTCAAGAGCCCCAAAACTCATTGTGTGTGCCAAAGGCTTCAGCATTGCCGGCACAATCAGCGGGTTTCTGGACAACTCTGGAATGATCTCCTGTTCGGGACCGAAGATTCCCATTTGTGGGTACCTTGGCAAAAGCAATTCTTGGGTCGCCATCCGCGCTTCTGACCGGTCGATGCGATTGCAGTTTCTGATCACCTCGCCAGCATCAACTTCTTCCAGTGCAACCGCCCAGAGGATGATCATCTTGCCGCCTTGATTCCCCCGATAGAGCGCATCAGGTGCGCCCATCTCGAAGGCCTCGACTACCCAGTGTCTGTCTGTCGGCGACCTCCATGTCTGGATGGCTTCTTGCAGTTCTCTCTCCTCAATCGACTCGATCTCGTTTTGTTTTGACAGCGCCAAGATCGCCGACACCTCGGTTACCGTGCCGCGCCGGCCAAGTAATACCGAAATGACGGGAAGCAGGAAACCAGCCATTGGGAGACCGTGGTTTGCTACCAGGTTCGCAGCCTCGTGAATAAGTAGCGGCTGTCGTCCCCGACGATCGATCGTCTCTGCCTCGTAGAAAAGGCTAATGATCTGCCGTTCGTCCAGCCCTTCTACCCGAAATCGGCTGGCAAGCGCAGAGATGTAATCGTAGCCGAGCTCGGCGGTGTGGTAGCCCCACCAGAACCGGTCTTGAGCGTGTTCGTATTGTGGGTCATGATACTCTGGCAGTACGCCACGTCGGGAGGTCTCAGAAGGTGGAGGAGCCAAGTCCATGCCCATTTTGATCTCGGCTAGCCCGAACTTGACCGCTCCATCGATGTAGGAAGTCAGTCGGTTCGTGCCATAAGGATATTCCATATGTAGCACAAACTCGGTGGTCTCGCAGACCAGGTCGTAATTTCCGGCCTTAATCTGCCTGCCAATCTTCACCGAACAGTAATCATCAAGCGCAAGTTTGAACTTCGCCTGATACTCTATTAGCCTGGCCAGTGTTGGGTAGCCAATACGGGCAGCAATGTGCTTGAGCAGTTTGACGTATGCCCAAAGGCGCACATCTCCCTTTTCGGTGGTCACTTCGCACTCGTCATCACACTTTGTGACCTTTGGCTGAAGGCGTCGGACCTGCTGCAAGAGCTTCAAGCTCTCCAACAGAAACGGCTCAAGTTTGCCACTAATCTCCAAAAGTGCAACCCATGGTCTCATGGTTGGCCTCTATTCTTGAGTATCGCACTCATCTTAGCTCATGATTGTTTTATGTCAATAAAAAAAGGCGGGTATTAGCCGCCGTTAGTATTTGTGCAAGCCAACTCTACTGTTGGCGTGGGTCCCTGACAGGCATGACTCCTTGGTTTGACAGACCGTGGTCTACAGTGTGGACCAGCGGGGAGCCGCCGGAGAGCGGTGACATGAGCCATGCGATATGGTTGGCCACGTCTTCAGCCTTGGTGTTCACCCCTAATGGAACGGCGTGTGGCACGGCCTCGTATAATGAGCCGAAGTTCTTAACTCCCTTCGCCGCGATGGTGTTGATCGGCCCAGCGTCCAGCAGGTGGATGCGCACATTGGACTTTCCCATGTCGCCGGCAAGGTAGAGCGCTATTGAATCCAGTAGAGATTTGGCACTCGCCATTTGCCAGTAGTCCTCGATGTACTTCTCGGCACCCAGGAGGAAAGTCATCGCCACTCCCACAGCACCGTCGTTTAGCCGCCGGCCGAACCCCATGGCACCTGGGCAGAGTAAGGCTTTCGACATCCAGTGGAAGGAAAGGGCATTGAGACTGAGTGTCTCGATCCATTCCTCGGTGGTCATTGAGAGGAAGTTTCGTCCTTCCTGCTGAATGCTTGCAGGAGCAGCAGCCACGCTGTGGAGGTATCCATCAAGCATGATCCCTCTGTCTTGCAGTTCGCAGCGCAGGCGGACAAAATCATCCTCGATCGAGAAATCACACGGGAGGATGATCTCGCCATCCTGGCGGAATTTTTCCGCTCTTTCAACAATGCTCGGATGGCATGTGATTACGGGCCTTCCTCCGTGGTTGCGAACTGCTTCAACGGTAGCCGTTCCGATGCCGCCGCGTAGGCCGACGCCGGAAACAAGTATGGTTCGTCCTTCAAGTAATCGTGACACTAGAAAGCACCTCTTTGGGTTGCTGGTTTTATGGGTCTGCAAGAAGGAAAATACCATTTTTTATTATTGATGTCAATGACATCCAGGGCGGTAGAACTAATATCTGACCAATCTGATAATTTTTGTGGTAAAATAGATCTAAATATTAAGGAGGAGGAAATATTATGAAGTGGAAAGAGATTTTGCTAAAAGCGTTCGAGTACATTAAAAAGTACCGCGCGTTGTGGTATTTGGGTATTTTGGCAGCTCTGACTGAAGGTGGGTCCGGCAGCAATTTTTCCAGCATGAAAAATTCTACAAGCGGGAATTCTGGTGGTTTAACTGACACAATGCAGTCATCACTACTCCGGGCCTCTGATTGGGTCTCTAATAATCAGACCGAGGTTATTGTTATTTTTCTAGCTTTTGTTCTAATTTCATTAATTATTCTCTACATTTCCTATTCGGCACGAGCTGGACTCATCCATTCAATAGACAAGGCGGAATCTGGTGGCAAAAAACCAGAGTTCCACGAAGCATTTCATGCCGGACAAAAATATTTTTGGCGTTTTCTTGGCTTATCTCTTTTAATGGCTTTGATGATTTTTGCCGTTGCCTTTGTTTTGGTCGGCCTAATAGCGATTTTTATCATTTTAGTTGCAGCTGTTAGCATGTGGTTCTTAATTGTGGCGATTCCAGTGGGGCTGTTGCTTGTTTTTGGAATTGTTCTTTTGGCGGTTTATCTTGGCTGGATATTGCAGCTAGCCTTCAGGGAGGTTGTTATTAAAGAAAAAAGCATTTCAGCAGCTTTCACCGGTGCCAGAGAGCTTATTCATCATAATTTCACAAATGTTGTTTTGGCATGGTTGATACAGGCAGCTGTCAATTTAGTTGCCGGAATTGCCATGGCAATTGTAGTTTTGGTCATTGGTGGAGCATTATTTGCCATTGGGGTTGGAATTTATTTCGCCGGCGGGTTATCTGCCGTTCTGGCCTATGGGTCCATTGCGATCATATTATTTATTGCCCTAGCATTATTTATCAGTGGTATTATTGCTGCTTACATTTCAACTTACTGGACAATTGTGTATAAAAATCTAAGCACGAAATCCTAAATTCTAAACAAACCCAAATGATCAAATTTTCAAATATTTTAAACATTAAGACATTTGAGTTTTGATATTGTTTAGATATTAGAATTTAGAAATTTCCCCGGAGGGGACATGGTCGACATTGATCAAAAATTATTTAACTTGCGGCGGCAAGACGAAGAGGAGCTAACTCAAGCTTTGGCCGCTCGGCTTGGAATGGGTTACGTCGACATGGTCGGCTATCCTTTTGCGCCCGAGCTTTACATGTTGTTCCCGGCCGAAATAATGCTTCAATATGCCTTTGTCCCATATCTTAAAATCGGCAAAGAGATTAAGCTTGCCATTACAAATAGTTTAAACGATCGGTTGAAGAATTATTTAAATGAATATTCTCAGGCCAATAACACTAAGTTTGCCTTTTCGATAGTTTCTAAAACTGGCTTGCTCTATACTGTTGACTATTTTACCAAGCAGCAGGCCGAATTACAGAAAAAAAACCTGGCTATTTCTCAGCACCAAGAAGACCTAATTGACAAGGTTAGAACAGTGGCCGATATCGCCGAGGCAGCCAAAAGAGTCACAACCACTGAGCTGCTTGATTTGGTTCTAGTTTCAGCGGCGAAGATGAACGCATCAGATATTCATATTGAACCAGGGGAGGCAGATTTTCTTGTTCGTTTTCGAGTTGATGGTGTTTTGCAAGATGTCCTTAGGGCGAACTTGTCAGCATACAAATTTTTACTATCTCGAATTAAATTTTTAGCCAAACTGAAAATGGACGTAATGGTTGAGCCACAAGATGGCCGGTTCACCATTAAGCATGGATCAAGTGAAGTGGATTTGCGTGTGTCTACCTTACCTTCGGCTTACGGCGAAAGCATTGTTCTGCGTCTTTTGGGCCAAGAAATGTCAATTAAAAAATTAACTGATTTGGGCTTTCGCCCTGACGCACTGAAAATTATTAAAGATGCAATTTCCAAGCCACATGGGATGATATTAAATACAGGTCCGACTGGTTCTGGTAAATCTACCACGCTCTATGCAGTAATTATGGAATTAAAAAAACCCGGAATCAAGATTATTTCACTCGAAGATCCTATTGAGTACCGGATATCGGGTGTTGAGCAAAGTCAGGTGGATCCTGAGGCCGGGTATACTTTTGCAGATGGTCTGCGAGCCGCCCTGCGCCAAGATCCGGACATTCTAATGGTTGGCGAGATACGCGACAAGGAAACGGCTGAAATTGGCGTCCAGGCAGCTCTGACGGGCCACTTACTACTTTCAACTCTCCACTCAAATACTGCTGCTGCCGCATTACCGCGTCTTTTGGAAATTGGTGTCCGGCCATTTCTCTTGGCTGGTTCAATAAATTTAATTATGGGCCAGCGCCTAGTTCGGAGAATCTGTAAGTCATGTGCGCAACAATTTACTCCCACTGAACCAGTTTGGGAAGAGATACGAAATATACTTGTGCCAATTAAGGATCGGATAGAGCCACAAATTGCAGCTATGCTTGATTTGCCCATTGCCCAAGTTAAACTTAAACGCGGCATTGGCTGCCCAGCTTGCAATAAATCCGGATATTCTGGTCGTCAAGTCATTGTCGAGGTTTTGGTGCCAACTCCTGCTATGGAGGCTTTAATTGGCCGAGAAGCCACAATTGCCGAGTTTACAAAAACAGCCCTGACAGAAGGCCTAATTACCATGGAGCAAGATGGTTTGATTCAGGTTCTAAAAGGAGTTACAACTACAACTGAAGTTTGGCGAGTCACAAAAGATTAAATAGCTATTATTTTGAATCGAGTGTCAGGTACTTGATTTTTTATTTGTTTTGTGCTATAATGAAATGTTCCAGGGCGAGAGACAGTCTGTCTTTATGACCCCTCAGAGAACATCGTGTCGTGCATAAGGAGAGTGGAGAGCATGCGCTCTATCACTGCTAGCTTGATTGTTCTGATTCTCGTTGCGAGCATCGCTTTCGCGCAGGGCAAGGACGCCAGGCGCCAGCGACCGCCGAACCCACAACAGGCGTTCCAGCGGGGACAGACCTGTAACACGCCGCAACAGCGGCGCCTGCAGCCCCATCGGCAGTACGACGCTCCTCGCCGCAACGACCGCGACCACGGACGCCGCCCGATCACATTGGGCAGCATCCTCCACGACATCTTCAGCTCGCCTGTCGTCATCGTGGACGAGCGGCCAGACTACTATCCGCAGGTTTGCCAAACGTCGCGCGTCGCAAAGGTTGTCGATGTGGACGGCGAAAATGTGTATGTGAACGCGCCGTTTGCAGTTGGTAGCCGAGTCCTTGATGTGTCATGGGTTCTCGACCCGGTGACAGACAGGAGAATATGTCGAAAAACCGACGCGACGCTAGTTGTTGTCGCATCAGATGGCCACAGATCTTCGCTCTGTCGGGTCATAAGTACGGAGCCATGGTGCTTCGTCGCCCCGGGAGACGAAATAGTAGTACGCTAGCTTGATTGTTCACGGTGTCTGGCAATGAAATTGCCAGACACCATTTTTATTGGTTAATTTGAAACTAAAGTAACAAAAAAACCGCCCAGCATACTGCAGAAATTGCAATATGACCAAGGCGGTTTAATTTGTAACTCGAGAATCGTCAGTGCTAGAGAGCTATTTGACTGTTCCCTGTTGGATGCCTGTTCCAAGACCAACGGCGACTCTGGCAATGTAGTATGCGAGTATAATAATTATTATGCCGATAATAGCGTTAATCACACCTTGCTGTCCCTTTTTAGCTGAATCCGGGTTGCCAGCAGCAGTAATGTAGAGAATACCTGAATAAATTAAATATGCAATTGCTAAAATTCCGGCAATCAATAAAACAAAATTAATAACAGTATTTGCAATGCTGGAGATTTGAGTACTGCCACCTGTTTGAGCAGGTTTAAGGAAATTAAATGTAGCAGCATGCGCTTTTGGCATTAACCAATTTGTAATCGTCGAAATCATCGATCCTCCTTAAAAATTATTTTTTTATCGTTGCTAATTTAATAGTATTACAGGCAAATTTGGTTGTCAAGCTTTTACTTAAGCTACAATTAGGCCAAAGGTATTTATCAGCACATTAGCGGATAAAATTACCGCTAGTCCGATGACAGCCCAGACAATAGTTTTTTTAGCATTTTCGGCCTTTGAGTCATCGCCTAACGAGGTGATATAGAGAAAGCTTCCATAAAGGATAAGAAAAACAGCGACGACTTCGGCATAATAAATTGCCAGCTGAATGATTCGCCAGATAAAGCCGTTGTTATGACCAATAATGTCCATAATACTAGCGTTCGGACCGCCAAAACTTGTGGGCACAATGGTATTTGTATTAGATACTGGGTCGGGACTGTTGCCTATAATACCTTGTACTTCGGCAATGGTTGTTCTAACCAACATTACGCATAGTACGGCGCCGACAATCCCATAAACAGAAAATAATATTGCTTTTTTGCCAGTTTCTGCGCCCTTGGAGTCGCCGCCTGCGGTAATGTATTTCATGCCAGCGAGAATAATGGCTAAGATTGCCACAATTCCCATTATCAATAGGGAGAAGCTGCCAATTTTATGGACTAGTCCGTCAATAGTTGTTAAAGCAGATTTTTGTAAATTCGCTGCCCATCCTGGGGTGACACTGCCTCCAGTAGTACCGTCTCCGCCGTTGCCTCCAGTTTCATCTCCTCCAGTCATGTTTTTGACGACGGTGATATTGGCGCTAACCACTGGGGAGGTGCCGTCATATTCGGGATAAGTCGCATCTGATGCATTTGCTTTTAATCCAAAAACTTTTAGCATCACCGTATATGTGCCGGCGGTGGAACCTGATGCGTCCCAAGTAACAACTTTAGGGCTGGCAATGGTAATTTCATTTTGTACAAATGGGCCAAAGGAACCTTTTTCAAAGCATCCAGTTGAATCATTGTTTGTAATAGTATCTTGGCTGGCAGTACAAATGTACCAAGAAATTTTGCCAACTCGCCCTGGGCCAGTTGTATTTGTTAAATTATTTGGGTTCAAATTTGATGCAGTAATCTTTATCTGTACATTTTTAGCGGTAGCCTGGTTGCTTAAATCAACTGATGCTGGTGTGGTTACTGTCATCGGCACGGAGCCGCCGCCAGGTGTTACTATATCTCCTACTGCTGGTAAAACAGTGACGGTTTTTGAAACGTTGCCAAAGCTGTTGTCGCCGCTTAGTGTGCTGTATGCTTTTAGCATCAGGGTGCGTGCCGCAGGGTTGGAGGTGCTTGTGTCTTGGCTGGTATCTGGGCCCCAATCAAATGTACCACTGCGCTTGGCCCCATCCCAAGTGCAGCCAGTGCTGTCAGAGGTTAATTGGCTATCACTACCATTGAAGTCGATATTACAAAAAGTTTTTTGATCAATATTGAAAAGCACTCGATCGAGTGATGCTCCATTTGTCATATTTAAGCCACTGAGTTTAACTGAGAAAGTAACAACTTGGCTTTCAGAATGCTGAATTGTTCCAACGCTTGAAATTGTTAATCCGCTAGAACTTGAATCACCTTGAATCTGTCTGTTATAATTCGCAACCGCGGCATCAATCTTGGTTTTGTTTATTGTGTCACCAATATTGTCTGCCTCGGCGGATGCAGAATGCAGAACTGCCAATGCTAAAGAGTTGGCGTGAGGTTTACTATAATGATAGCTATCATCAATTCTAACACCATAAGCGTATTGGCTTTGGGTAGCGCTAGTAATTGACTCTGAAGTGACATCGCTGTCGCAGATTCCAAGTGAATCAGTGCATAACGCAAGAACACTGGGATCCTTGGTTAATACTAAGTTTCCAGCGACCCGAAAATTACTAGCTGCTAGCAAGGCGGCGTGATCGTAAAGAGTGATAGCGCTACTTAGGGCTTGGACATCGGGGCCATTATTTGAACCTTGCGCTTTACCTTTCGCCCAAACTAAGAATTTGCGAGTCGCTGATGAACTAGCCGCGAGATCACCATAGGTGTAGTTGTAAGGTGGCATCGGCACAATCGCCATTGATGCGGTGATGTAGTTTCCATCACTATCCGGATTGCTTTGATAAGGAACAATATAAGCTGGGTGGATACTGCTGCTACTGCCCATAACTGAACTGATTTCGGCGGTATTGTATATTTTGAGAAACGGCAGACTTGAGCCTGAAATACTGGAAATTGAATATTTGCTGGCCGGTACAGCGGCAATGGTTTCTGCGGAGTAAGTAAAATCCAGGTCGTGACCGTCGCCAACAAAGACATTGTTTGGATCGGCCGAGGCGAAAAATCCCTTGTACACTACCAGTGAGGTGATGAATAAAATAACCAAACCGAAAAGTACGATCAGTAAGTTTCCAATAAATCTTTTTGAAAGTGTCTGCTTTTTCATTAAATTCCCCAAACAGAAGTCTTAAACCCGGCAATATTGCCAACCAATACAACCAGCATTAACAGCGCAGCACCCATGAGAGTGCTGAACAAAATATCTTTTGCTTCATTAATTGAGCTGGAGTCTCCTCTGCTAGTCATGTATTTAAACCCTGCATATATAACCATTAGGATTGAAAGTGCAACCGCGACTTTCATTGCAAAGCCGTACATTTTGCTAATATATTCGGTGTATGTATAGCGTGTCCCGCTTTGTATTGCGTTGTCGGTTCCTCCATTTGGAAAACTAACGCCAACACCAACTCCCGCACCAGCATTAGTAGTTGTGTCAACGACTGTGGTTCCGGCCGGAGTGGCGGCCAAGGCAACAACTTTGTCATGATTGCTAGAAGAAGTTTCGGCAGCATCAATTTGTTCGTCTGTCACCGAGCTTTCATTCCCCGTTACCGGGAGCATACAGGCGGTTGGCGCCGAGATGGGGTCATCAAAATAAACTGTAGAGTCTTCGGCCAGAATGTGGCTAGCAAAGCAAGCAAAAAGACTACAGACAATTGGTATTGTTGCCAGAGCCACTGTAATTTTATTACATCGATGAATCATTTTTGTTATTTATGGATATACCAATAGCCATTTAGCGCGCAAGAATTAAAAATATTTTCTACTGTGTCCTGGGTATTGTTGTTGTGAGGATCATTAATGTACACTGTGTTGCCGACAATTTTTGTTAGCACGATATAATGGCTTCCCTTTGTATATTTTTGATTTTGACAATCACCAATAGTCATTATTATCGGAAGCAAATAATTGGATGGGTTTTGCGAATGCCATTTCAGATGTCTTTTTGCATCACTTGCTGATTGCTTCAGGATTTGTAGATTGTAGCGTTTGGCGAGTGCCGCAAGGCAGCCGGGAAAGTTGTATGTGCCGCCGTCAGTTCGGCGATATCCATTATCAAGACAATACTTGGCAGTTATCTGAGGTGTCACTTGCTGGCTTGTCCAATAACTTAAAACCATGGCGGCGGCTGTTGGTCCGCAGCCAGAGGTTGCAATTGTCGCTGGAGATTTTGCACCAGTTCTATCGTTAACCATCATCCCGTATTTATCTATATTTGAATCGTTGTACCAGGTTTGTTTATAAAGTGGAACAGCGCAACTTGAATCGGGACCATTAGCAGAGACGGAAATTTTAGTTTGTACATAGGCAAAAACTATTGTCACCAAGGCAACTAACAAAGGGGCGGAGATAATTAATGCCACCAATTGTGTTTTTTTCAACTTAAATTTCAGACGCATATTTTTACCAAGTTGATTTTCTCAGAAGCGATGTAATATTGGCTGCGGCAGTATCGAGTGAGGCCTGAGAGCTCTGCGAGTGGTTATTGACGCGTGTTATTGCATCCTTGAATTGAAGGTCAACATCGACAGGATAGCGTCCCTTGTTCCATGTGATGATTGAATTGACAATATTCTCAGATGGTGGCTCACCAACACCCCTGTCCTTCAGAACTGGCGTTGGGTTCTCCTCCGGTTTTTTTGTTGATAATTCTTTGGTTGATGATTGATATGTACTAGCAGACTCAGTTGACAAGTTGAGAATAAAATTCCAGGCTGTATCAGGAAGAGTTGAATTTTGTGGCACAACATAACTAGTATATCTAGAATAGTCAACCATAGGGTTTAAATTACCGACCTGAGGGACCAAACTTCTTTCATAATCAAAGTTTGGATAAATTTGGGCAAAGTAATTTGTCAGATTAGTGTAGGAAAAAATGATTCCTACTTTTCCCTGGGCGAAAGCTTCGATGTCGATTGGCATGCTTGAGTTCCATGTGTATTGTGGGCTTGTGGGGTTAGAATACTTTGTATAAAAATCCAGTGCATTTTTTCCGGCATAGACATCAGCGTTGGTGGTATTTTTAATTGGTAAATTAAGAGTTGATTGGCTCAGGTCGTCAGAAATTATTTTTGTTTGATTTTGGAGCATTAAAAGAGAGAAAATGTCAGCAGGGTATGAAATATTGTTGCTTGTTCCGATCGCGGCACCAGCAATTTGAATGTTTGCGCCGTTCCTGACTGTTAGGTAGGGGATTAGAGCATCAAAATCTTCCCAGGTTGTTGGTGTGTTCTTAAAAATTGTTGAGATTTTTTCCAATTTGGCTTCATCATCTCCCGCTGAATTTTTAGCTCTTTCTTGTGCTTGTTCAAAAATTCTTGGGTTGTAATATATTTGCAAAACATCAGTTGTTGGCGGCATGGCGTAAACCTGTTTATCAAAAATACTGTCAGAGACAACACTAGGGATAAAATATTCTGTCGGTTTAATTTTGGCGTTGTCTAGCAGTGCATTTGGTGCTGCTGCTAGTTTGTCTTTATGACGATATACCCAATCGTTGGGAATGGCCCAAACATCAGGGCCTTGTCCCGAAAGAATTGAGTTGAGAGAGTCGTTCTCATAGCCGCTGGTTAATGTTTTTTTTACATATTTTATGTCGATGTCTTTATTTTGGGCTGAAAAGTCTTTGATGATGGGATTGAAAACGTCTTCATCAACAAATCCCCAGATTACCAGAGAATTCGGTGCTGTGGCAGCCGGAGCGGTTCCACAGCCAGTTAGAGTTAATGCCATCGCAACGGCTAGTGTCGAGGTGCCAAAAATCTTTAGAAACTTGTTCCAAGCGAAACTTCTATGCTTTTTACTGTTTGCCATTTCCCACTCCTGTTTTGTTATCTCGGACTTGGGTCCCGAGAATCTATATTATTGGATCCTGAATCAAGTTCAGGATGACAGTATTAAATATCCAAACTTTTCAAATAATCCTTAAGATCATCTCTTAAATCGTCTCTCATTAATGCAAACTCGATATTGGTTTTAAGATAATTCAGGGGATTGCCAGTATCGTAAGATTTGCAACCTTTAACTTCGCAGCCATAAAGAGGCCCGTTTTTTACAATTGCATTCATGCCATCAACTAGCCAAATTTCATTGTCATTTCCAGGCACTGTCTCTTTTAGTGCCGGAAATATATCTGGTGTCAAAATAAAAGCACCTCGTTGTGCCAGGTTTGATGGTGGATTCTCTGGCCCAGGTTTTTCAACAATCCCTTTAAGTTCATGCACACCTCCACCAATATCTTTGCCGTCTAAAATTCCATATTGCGAATACTCTCGATCATTGGCCACTCTAAAGGCAGCAATAACTGGCCTTTCATATTTAGCATAAACCTCGGACATCTGGGTAATGGTAGGTGGATTAGCGAGATCGATTTCATCGGCCCAATGGACAACGAAGGGTTCGTTTCCAACCACTGCCTCAGCATTAAGAACTGGCGTTCCGTTACCGTAGTTTCCTTTCTGTCGTATGTAAACAAACTCAGCCATTCTAGAAATTTTTCTTATCTGATCTAGTATTTCCAACTTGCCATTTTTCTCGAGAAAATTCTCCATTTCAGCGTCGTCATCAAAAAAATCCTCGATCTCGTGTTTGTGTGGATTGGTGACGATTATAATTTCTTCTATGCCGGACTTTACTAATTCTTCGACAACATAAAGAATCGTTGGTTTATCAACGACGGGTAACATCTCTTTTGGAATTGTTTTTACCGCTGGCAAAAAACGGGTACCATAACCCGCGGCCGGAATCACAGCCTTCCTGATCTTGCTCATATTTCCACCCTGCTTATTGTTTTATCCATTAAGAATATTTTAAACTTAATATTATGTTTGTAAATGACTAATATCTAATTACTAATTCCTAATAAAATGCTCAATGCTCAAATGTCTAATTTTGGAATTTGATATTTGGAATTTGTTTAGAAATTAGAAATTAGGATTTAGAAATTGATTTTAGTCTAGCCCATCTCAATTTTCAGTGATTTAGTTTTTGACCTGGCGTCTTTTGGAATAATGATAGAAAGTAAGCCATTCTTCAGTTGTGCCTTGGCTTTTTCGGAGTTAACAGCAATTGGCAAAACAAATGTGCGACCAAAAGGCCCCCAGTAGCATTCTTGAACAAAATGTTGTTCATCTACTGCTTTGTGACCACTTTTCCGCTCGCCGCGAATAGTTACAACCTCGTCGGTAATTTGAACATCAATATCTGCTGGTGAGGTACCGGCAATTGGCGCCAAAATATAGATATTTTCGTCATCTTGATAAACATCAATAGCGAGTTGACCCTCGGTCTCCTCGTCACCAACATTTATGTTGATATTGTCCTCACCCATATAAGACCCCTCTCTATATAGAAGAATGAATTATGAATGCAGAATTGTGAATTATGGTTTACCCAACATTCATCATTCTTGATTCAGTATTCACGTTATTTTTATCCCTATAACCATTATAATCTGCAATAATATCGCCGTCAACAACCCCCCGTCATTCCGGATCTTCCGCAGTCTTTCGAAGATGACCCCGCGGGGTGACCCTGTGGGCTCGATCCGGAATCTGACAAACAAATTTCGAATTTGCGAAAAATCAAGATCAAAAAAAGAGCGGGGCTTGTTAGCCCCGCTATGTGCGGCGTTGGACTTGCTGGTTTTTGGCATCACCGGAAAATCAGGAAGGTGATGACCGCCGGCGGAAGCCAGGCCGTGATAACCATGATTACGCCGATTGTACCTGCGGTTATCCTCCACTTACTCATCTGGTGTTTAGCTGCCCATACTAGGAGATAGCCAGCTGCCAGGAGCTGGCATACTACAAGGACCATAAAGACAAGCGGTTGCATGACGTTTCCCTTCTATTGAAGTTTGGACAGCACTTCTAACACGGCCAGTGACCCGTAACCGATCTGTTGACGTCGCCCATGGTGAAACAGCAGGCACTCTGAGGGTGGTGGGTTGTTATCGTACTCAGTCGGAAGACCTAGCAGTGCCCGCTCGAGGAGTGTCATGCCAGAGCAGTTCTGTCGGACCGTCTGCCTGAAGGCCGTGATGACATCGGCCAGTTCCGAGCTGACATCAGTTTGGTGGTCAGTCAGCAGTCTTTCGGCGAAAAAGGCTGAGACCGAAGGGGTGTAGAAGAGGGTCGAGGTCATGAAGTCCTCTACAGAACGCAGGCTTCTGGCTACATATTCCACGGTCCTCTTGGTGGCTTCGCCTAGACCACCCAGAAGGAAGTGGAGCCTGAGAATGTTGATCGAACTGGTCGGGTCCCAGTAGCTACCCGGGTTGTAGGGTGAGTAGTCGTCCTTGACCCAAACCCCGGTGCCCTTCTCGCTCTCGGAATTGGCGATCAGTAGGTCGCGTGTCGGTGAGAGTGAATCGACGGATATCAACCCGGCTCTCACTAGCAGCCAGATGATAAACGCTGTATCCTCCCAGTCCGGAGGATAGAACGGGTTGAAGCACCAGAGCGCTCGTCCCTCACACTCATCCGGCACCCTCCTCGAGCTGAGAAATGTCAGCGCTTCAGCTACCTGTTTCTCGTCCATGTCGGTGAGCTGCGCGAGATAGACAACGATCGCCGTTATTGCGACCGTATCGACAGTTCTCGCCTCCCCCGTCTCCTTGTTATACATCGTCGTCGGCACCTGACCCGATTTCAGCTGCCCCGACAACTTTGTAGCGCCGATTGCCATAATTATCACTCCCGTCCAAGTTTGTCCGATTTGTCAGACAGCTAATTATAGGTGGGTTACTTGCTAATATCTATACCGATTGACAGAAATACCGAAAAGATCTAAAATTAGTCTATAAATCAGTTGTCTAAAAGGTTCGACAAATGTTTGTTAAACAGCTTGAACAATTAGGACTCAATGAAACAGAAGCCAAAACATACTTGGCGCTTTTGAAAATCGGCAGTTCCTCGGTCGGAACTTTAAGCAAAGAATCGGGCATTGCTAGGACGACTCTTTACTATTCCATTGAAGAGTTGAAGAAGAAGGGTTTTGTCTTTGAAAAGCTTATAGATCAGAAAAAGCGCTTGATCCCACGATCGCCGGAGTTCTTGGGTAAAAAAGCTGAGAAACTAGCGCAGCAGGCTCATGAGACGGCTAAGTCGATTTCCAGTCTTATTCCAGCATTAAAAAAGCTAGCCAAGGAAGATAGCTCTTATTCGACAGTCAACCACTATGAAGGCAAAGAGAGTGTTTGGGAAGTTTTTGAGATTATTCTGCGATCAAATAAAGATAGTTTGTGGTTTGGCTTTGGTCAGAGTTTTCTTGAGAATTATGATTTTGATTATTTTGTAACCAATTTCAGTAAAAAACGCCGACAGTTTGGACGCACAAAATCCTTTAACATAATCCCGCCATTCAAAAGTGCAGCAAAAATAGCCACAAGGGGAGAAACCGATTTTCAAGAATTTCGGTTCTTGGGTAAAGATCAGAACTTTAATGCTGGTATTTGTATATTTGGAAATAAAATAGCAATTTTTTCATATGACAATGTTTTGTCGGCGACTTTAATTCAAGGCGACGCAATCGCAGAAATAGCTAGCACTATGTTTAAAATGATATGGAAATCTCTGAGCTAAAGTATAAAAAAACCAGCTTGGCAACTGCGCCAAGCTGGAACGGCTAAAGTTTCACTGTTCGTCGACCCACCGTGCGATGCTCTCGAGCATTTGCCGCTCTGTCGGGTTATCAGCGTTGGGTAGCTTGGTGATGAGTGGTCGCTTGACTTCGACGTAGTGAAACGCCTTGGTTTCGGGTGGTTTCAGCGGTTTCCATCTCGTGGAGTGGATTTGAAGATCGAGCTTTTTTCTGGCCGACAATCCTCTCTTGTAATTAGGGCTAACCACCATACATTTTGTCTCGTTTAATACCCTGCAGCGAGAGTAGAAGTGGTTGGCAACTTCTATTGCAGACTTTCGAACGCACCAAACAACGTTGTCTTGTGGGTCTAACGCGTCAAGTACTGCTGTACCTAACCACGTGCTTCCAGAAGGAGCGTCCAACAGAACGTGATCAGCGCCAAGTTTTTTCAGGCGTGCTAGGATATCTCTAACTGAAAAGGCAAATTCCAAGTACCCGACGATCGTTTCTTGGATATTTGACCGCCACCGTTCGGCTGGGTCCTCGCTGACTGGTACAACATATGCGCCATGATAAGCAGCGAGTTGCTTGAATGAGAGTCGTTTCACAGTGTCGTTGCTATTGAATCTTCTCATGTCTATCAGCTGGTTTGATGTAACCGTCACGCTATCAACCAACGACAACATCTCCAGCATGTATGACCCATCAAAGTCCAAATCCACCAGGCATGTCTTTCGCCCCGCCTTGGCAAGCTCTACCGCTAAAGCGATACTGAGCGTGGTTTTGCCCGTCCCACCAACTTGAGACACGATCGCTGTCGTTTTCATATTCCTAACCTCTTCCTTCTCGCTGTTTCCGGCTTGGCGTAACTGCCAAGCCGGAACGGTTCAATCGTCCATGAGCTGGTTAAGCTTGTCTAGAGCCTCTAGTGTTAAGGAATCATCGATATTCCCCGAATAGCAGCCGTAAGTGAGTTGCAGGGTGTCGAAAGCCTCTAATGGAGTCATGGCTTGCCTGATTCTAGCTCGAATGAGCTCCAATAGTCTGGGCTTGATTAATGCTGTGCCTGGTTCCATGGAGTGAAAACGAACTTCGTACAACAGTGCGTCAAGGTTAGAGCACTGATGAGCACGATCCTTGGCCCCAGCCATCCACGGCTGCACACGGTTGTAAACGTTGATGACTTCCTTGGTGGTTCGACATTCGGAGAGAAGTCCATACCTTTCGAGCTGATCGGCGCCAGGTGAATTCTCAAAGACTTCCTTAGCCTCAGCGACACTTCGTGAGTTCTTCAGTGCTTGCGTCGAAATCAAATGCCACTTGGCCCACGCTAGATCTGCGGCGGCTCTGTCATGTACTTGTTTTGCCGCGTTGAATACCTTTCTGATTGCAGCCGTTTCAGAAAGTGCAATCCATTTTTCCAGAGCTAGATGGCGTAGCTTCTCGGGGCTGGCCCAAAAAGCTACCTCGGCCTCACTAGGACTTTGGGCCATCTTGATGGCTTTTGTAGTTAGTTTAGCCCATTTGGTATTGAACCTCCTCCTCGTTGGACTGTCCGTGTGGTGATACTGATACGTCATGCGGTCAAACTCTTTAGCGTCGGTGGCGTTATTGATAAACCATTTGATATATCTGTCTATCACCTCTTGCTCTCGACGCTCCAGATCCACAGCCATATTCTTTTTTTGTTTCATTCTCCTCGCCCTTACAAATTGTTTATCTGAAACTACTTATTATTGCACTTGTAGGGGATCCAACAATAACCTGGTTGGATATTTCACAAAAAATAATTTTAGCGCTTGCATTTCGATCTCAAAGATTATACAATTGTGTTAACTAATATCGTTAACAGACAAATCTAGTCAGAGGGTTTGAAAAAAGGAAAAGGAATGCCAAAGATAAATTTAGAACAATTTGGGATGAGCAGTGAGGAAGCCAAGGTATATTTGGCTCTAGTAAAGCGTGGGTCGTCGGGAGTAATGGATATCTCCCATGAATCAAATCTTAGTCGCTCAACCACCTATTATCATTTGGAAGCCCTGCTTTCCAAAGGACTGGTTTCACAATCGTTTAATGGCAAGAAGCACATTTACACACCATCAAAGCCAAAGGTTTTAGAACGAATCTTAGAACAAAAGGAACTGGAACTTGCGGATCAAAAACAAAGTTTACCCAGCTTGCTAAAACGGATTGAAAACATTGCCGCCCAACAGGCGACGGATCCGGAAGCACAAATATTAAAGGGTAAAATTGGTCTTTTACAGATTCTTGACAGTGTTCTTGGTGCTTCGGGTGACATTTACTTCATTGGCTCGCATGATGTTGTTCTCAAAAACGAGAGCTTGTTTTCAACAGAATTTTTTCTTCGTAATTTTACAGCCAAACGCCGGCAAAAAGGAAAAAGTGTTGCCTGGATCATTGGCGATGAAAGTGAAATTACTTTGCGCCAGAAGCGCGAACAAGATACGGAGTTTCGGAAAATTAAAGTTTGGTCAGAACTTGCGAACATGAATGGCGGTTTAATTGTCTATGGCTCAAAGGTGTTGTTTTACAGTGTTTCAGGAGAAGCTACAGCTTATATCATCCACAATCCAGTAACTTCCGAGATCTTAAAAGTTATGTTTAAAATGATATGGAGTTCATTGGAATAAAAAATCAAATTATTTCAGTTGGGTATTTTTTCCTCGATCTTATTTTCCCCAAAAAATGTGTTAATTGTGGGGAATTTGGTAGTTTTTGTTGTCAGAAATGTTTGGAGAAAATTAAGTCGATCGAAACTCAAGTTTGTCCGAAGTGTGGGAAAATATCGGACAGGGGAAAATGGTGTGCTAGCTGTAAAGGAAAGTCCAATCTTTCCGGCATCATTGTCGGTGCGCAATATCGAACCGGACCGACTAAGGAACTGATTCATCACCTGAAATACAATTTCATTCTTGACCTGTCGCCTATTTTGGCTGATTTGCTGATAGACCAGCTCATTGACATCGACCTTCGCGGTGACATTATTGTCACATCTGTCCCGCTTCACCGCCGGCGACAAAACGAAAGGGGATTCAATCAGGCCGAAGTCTTGGCCAAAATTGTGGCGAAAAAAGTTGGTTACAATTATTTGCCACTGCTCAAAAGAAAAATCCACAAAAAAACTCAAGTTGAGCTTTCTGGTGTGCAAAGAAGAGAGAACTTGGCGGGGATTTTTGATCCTGCTGATGTGAAAAATATAGTCGGAAAAACCATTATATTGATCGACGATGTCTCGACCACCGGCACAACTTTGGAAGAATGTGCAAAGGTTTTGAGGGAAAATGGCGCCAAGCAAGTTTGGGGTTTGGTGGCGGCAAGGGGATAATAGTGAAATCAATTTCTAATATCTAACTCCTAATTTCTAAACAAATACCAAATGTGAAATAAAAAATCTGCAAACGAGTTGTAGATTTTTTTTTGGCGGAGAGGGCGAGATTCGAACTCGCGAGACCCTTGCAGGCCTTCCAGTTTTCAAGACTGGTGCACTCAACCACTATGCGACCTCTCCAAAAAAATTATCTATTAAGTCAGTTGCTTTTGGGGTAATTGATCTTCTGCTGTGGAGACACTTTTTTACTAAATATTCTTGTTCGTTAGAATTTAAAACATACAACCAGTCATAAGCATTAATTTTAGTTTTTTTAACGATATAGCCAGTTGAATTAGAATGAATTCGTCGAAGGTCTACTTCCCCGCTACCAGAAAATCTAACCTGGATTCTTTTTAATATTCCATCTTTTTCAACAATTAGGTCGTAAGCTGCAGATTCGGTTAGCGGAATTGAAACATCGAAGCCTAATTTTGTCAGGCTCGCTATTGCTTTTGCTACTGCGTAATCACCTTTTCTTTGGGTGTTTCTCATACCAATATTATATCCGGTATGGGCAACAGTTTCAATTAAATGATTTCTGGCGGAAGGTGAGGGATTCGAACCCTCGTGGCGGCTTTTAGACCACCGACGGTTTAGCAAACCGTTCCCTTAAGCCACTCGGGCAACCTTCCACAGTTTCTAACCGATTCTAGCATTTTCAAAGTCGAATGACAACCGCTTGACAGCATCTCTTAGCGTCTGTTACGTTCATGGGGCCGAAAGGCGTACCTATCAAACGCTCTTGAAAGGAGCGAATACAATCATGTCGGATACTCTTCTGTCTGCGGACGAGATCTGGGCTGCAGCGTTGCCGCTCCTTACCGAGCGGATTAGGCTCACGTCGATTGTCACTATGTTACGCAATGCTGAGGTTATCAGCTACGATGGCACGACGTTTGTGCTTGCTGTGAATGGTGACTTTTCCAGGGGGTTGCTTGTGGACGGTTTGCATCTTCCGACGATTACCACCTGCTTGGAGCAAGTCGCCAAACAGCCAGTTCAACTTCAGGTTGAGGCGTCAGCTAATGCTGTGCCTTTGGCTGCTGTTGGATGTGCTGCAGAGCAAGTGCGACAGGAAAGTTTGCCCGTGGCTCAGCCACTGAATACCAGGTCGTCGCATGAGCAGCTTGAGACTATGCCGCTCAACGACCGTCATACCTTCGACAACTTTGTTATGGCTGACTGCAATCGTTTTGCATTCAGCGCTGCCCAACAGGTTTGCCGAAACCCCGGGCGCAGCTACAATCCACTGCTCATCCACAGTAAGTCGGGTTTGGGCAAGACCCACCTGATGCAAGCGATCGGGCACGAGATACGCTCCCAGCACAGTGACATGGAAGTCGTCTACGTGTCCGCCGAGAACTTCGTCAACCAGATCATCTCTGCTATCCGCGACAATCGCACCGCCGAGTTCAGGCGGCGCTACCGCTACGTGGATGTCTGGCTGGTGGACGACATCCAGTTCATCGCCGCCCTTGATGGCCCGGCGTCCGAAGAGGAGTTCTTCCACACCCTCAACACACTGTGTATCAACGACAAGCAAGTCGTCATCGCGTCGGATGTGCCGCCTCGTCAGTTGCAGATCGTGAATGTCCGTCTACGGAGCCGCCTCGAGATGGGAATTTTGGCCGACTTGCGTGCTCCGGATCTCGAAACTCGCATCGCCATTCTCGAGAAAATGGCTGAGGCGGAGAAGACTCATATTCCTCGTGAAGTTTTGGAGTATTTGGCCAAGAAGGTAGAGAACAATATCCGAGTTCTTGGTGGGGCACTGCTGCAGTTAGTCGCCTATGCATCGTTGCATGGTAAACTAACTCTGGCGCTGGCCGGAGAAGCTCTGGAGAGCTACTCCACCAGCAAAGATGGGCGGCAGTTCAGTCTGGCCGAGATTGTTACCTACATCGCTGAACGATTCACCCAGAAGGCAAGTGATATCACTGGCCCAAAACGGAGCAAGGAGCTCGCCTGGCCACGGCAAGTAGCGATTTACCTCTGTCGGGAGCTGACCGACTACTCGCTGAGTGATATCGGTCACTTCTTCAACGACCGAGACCACTCAACCATCAACTATAATTATGGAGTGGTACGCGACAGGATAGGAGAGGACGAGCAAACCCTCTGGCTGATGAACGACATGAAGGCACAACTGCGCGGTAGCTAGCCGCGCATCGAGTTCCGCCGCCCTGTGTATCCGGGCGGTTTTTTCTTTGGCAGCTGGACGAATCGAAAGAAAATTGCTACTATTTATTCAGTGACATGTTTTTTGCTACAAGTAATTGATCGGCCCTCCTGCGCTCATGTTCGTCTCGTGGTTTTCATCCACGCTGCCGAAACTTTGCTTCGGAAGGGCGCGACAAAATACTATTAGAAGTAATTATTGAAGTCGCGGAGGGAATATGGCAGAAAAAGATATTGAAAAGAAGCCTGCGGTGAAGCCTGAGATTTTATCAACGGACAAACCAATTTTCTATTGGCAGGCAATTGAATTCGAAAGTCATGAAAAGCCAAATAATTGGCTTTTATACATCATTCTAATCGCTATTGCTTTGACCGCATTGATGATTTATCTGAAAATGTGGCTTGGAGCAGCCGTCGTCGTTGCCGCTTGTTTTGCTCTTTACAGCCAGTCAGCTTCACGTGGCAAAAAACGGAGTTATGCTGTTTACAACCAGGGAATAACTGTTGATAACAAGGTTTATACCTTTGATCAATTCAAATCCTTCTGGATCTTCACTTACCAAGAAAGGGCGATTATCCGTTTCGAGCAACTGAAGCGCTTCGCGATACCAATCGAAATGCCAATTGGTGAAGAAAATCCGGAACAAGTTCGGTTGTTTCTTACCAAGCATTTGCCAGAAATAGAAGGTCGCGGCGAAGATGTGACTGACACTATTAACAGATGGATTAAATTTTGACAGAGTCAAAATAAAACTCTAAATTCTAATTTCTAAACTCTAAACAAATTTGAAATTCAAATTTCTCAATGTTTTAAACATTTGATCATTTGAGATTTAGACATTGTTTGAGACTTAGTACTTATAATTTAGGATTTGTTTTATTTTTGCCCGCGTAGCTCAGTGGATAGAGCGTCCGGTTGCGGTCCGGAAGGTCGTTGGTCCGATTCCAATCGCGGGTACCAAGCCGCTTTGCGGCAAGCAAAAAGTTTATCAAGTTCATAAAGTTGAAAGTTCAAGGAAAGATTACTTTATGCCGGAAATTAGAAAACTTAAAAACGGAATTACGCTGGTTTTATCCGAAGAAAAAAGAACTGAGGCTGTGAGCCTCATTGTTTATATTGGTGCCGGTTCTCGTTACGAAGATGATCGTGTCGCTGGTATGACTCATTTTTTGGAGCACATTCTATTTGATGGGACCGAAAAAAGACCGACAGCGCTAGATGTAACAAAGGAAATTGATGCCATTGGTGCTGATGTTAATGCTCATCCAATGGAGGAATACACCAACTTTCACATTAAGGCGGCGGCTGAGCACCTGGAAATTATCGCAGATATTTTTTCCGACATGCTACTGAATTCTCGGATTACCGAAGCAGACATTGCCAAGGAAAAGAAAGTTATTGCCGAAGAGATCAAGATGCGAACTGATATTGCTCCGAGCCACGTATTCAATGTTTTTGATGAGGCAATTTTCGCAGGGAATAATTTGGGTCGTTATGCCGCCGGTGAACTTGAAGTGATTGATAATATCTCCAGAGATGATGTTATAGATTTCTATAAAAAGTACTATCTTGGAAACAATGTTTTTATCTCAGTTTGTGGTAATTTTGCTGGCAGGACGGCTGACGAAATTTCAGATTTAATCGAATCAAAGTTTAATTTTCCTAGCGGTATTGTTAAATTAGAAAAATCTCTTGAATTTAAACAGGAGAAATTGCGTTTTTTGGCTAAAAACAGTCAGCAAACGAACTTTATTGTCGGTTATTATGGCTGCTCTTTTAATTCACCTGATCGTATTGGGCTTAAGCTTTTGTCGATAATTCTTGGTGGTAATATGAGTTCGCGACTTCACACCGAACTCCGGGAAAAAAGAGGCCTGGCTTATGATGTTAGAACTTTTAGTTCATCAATCTCTGACATTGGAATTATCGAAACTGTTGCCGGGGTTGCCGATGAAAAGGCCGGCGAAGCGCTGTCCGCGGTTATTGCAGAGTATGAAAAGACTAAAGCCGGCGTCACAGAAGATGAACTTTCGATGGCAAAGTCCTATCTTTTGGGTCAAATGAAGATTGGTTTCGAAGATTCAGAAAATTTTGGTGAGTTTAATTTATCACAAGTTTTTTATACTGGTAGCACTGAAACACTCTCGGATATTTCGGAAAAAATTGCTAAAATAACTACAGCGGATATTAAAAATTTAGCTAATAAATATTTTGATAACAAAAAACTTTCTGTTGCCGTGATTGCTAAAGAGGCTGTTCGGCAGGAAATTGAAGCAATAATAAAAAATATTAAATAGGAGAAATATGGAAAAACCAAAAGTTGAACGAACAATGATTGCTATCAAATCCGAATCAATTCAGCGGCAGATTATAGGTGAACTTCTGACTAAGTTTGAAAAACGTGGACTTAAAATGACCGCCTGCAAAATGTTGGCACCAGATGCGGAGTTGATTGGCAAACATTATGCGGATGACGAATCCTGGTACGTCTCATCTGGAACAAAAACTAGGGCTAATTATGAGGCGAAAGGGGATAAGGATTTGTTAGAGCCGATTGAATACGGGAAAAGAACTAGGGATCTTTTAATGGATAGTCTAAAAGATCGCCCAATTTTGGTAATGATTTGGGAGGGACCGCACGCAGTCGCACTTGGAAGAAAGACCGCTGGTGCAACTAATCCGTTGATTGCAGATATTGGCTCTATTCGAGGTGATTACAGCCACGATTCCTATGAAGTTTCTGACGAGGTTAAGCGGTCAATCCAGACTTTAGTTCATGCATCCGGATCGAGCGAAGAGGCCGAGACCGAAATTGCAATCTGGTTTCGCCCTGAAGAAATTCTTAATTACGATTTAGTTTTGGAAAATGTTTTTTTTACCCAAGATTGGGGACGAGTCAAACGCTGAAGCGCAATTTCTAATTTCTAGACTCTAATTTCTAATAAATATCTAATGTCAAAATGTCTAATTAGCGCTTGAATCATTGGAAATTTATTAGATCGATTAGGGCAATTAGGTTAATTATGAATTATCTCGTAGCTTTTATTGCGACACTTATCCTCTCGGTATTATTTACCGGAGTAGTTCGCAATTTTGCGCTGAAAAAAAACTTGGCTCCGGAGTTGCGGGATCGCGATGTCCACAAAAACCGCGTGCCTCGAATTGGTGGTCTGGCAATTTTCGCTGCTTTTTTCATTATCTCAATTATTTATTTTGCTTTCATTAATCCGCACGCAACCATAGGCGCTGGGCAGTGGCTCGGTCGCGACAAACGAATTGTTAGTATTTGGTTTTCTACTTTGATTATTGTTGGCGCAATGCTCTACGATGATCTTCGCGGCCTTTCAGCTTGGAAAAAATTTGGTTTTCAAGCATTAGCTGCGCTAATTGTTGTTGCCGGAGGAATTGGAGTTGGGACACTATCAAATCCATTCGGACATGCAATCAATTTGAACTCAGTTATTATTAGCTTCAATATTTTTGGTGCCACTCATCACATTTGGCTTTGGTCGGATTTACTAGCGTTTTTCTGGCTTATTGGTATGATGAATGTCATTAACTTTATTGACGGGATTGATGGGTTGGCGGCTGGTGTTTCCGGCATAGCCGCCTTCATTATTTTTATGCTTAGTTTGGCTGTTAGCCAAAGCGCTGTGGCAATGATAGCCATTGTGCTTTGTGGCGCAGCAATCGGGTTCCTCTATTGGAACTTTTACCCGGCAAAAATTTTTATGGGTGATTCCGGCTCAATGTTCCTTGGTTTTATGCTGGGGGTCCTGCCATTAATTTCCGGTGGGAAACTGGCCACAGCCTTTTTAGTACTAGGTTTTGCCATTGTCGACGGTTTAATTGTCGCTGGCGCCCGCATTCTTCGAGGAAAAAATCCTTTTACTACTGCGGACAAAACTCACTTGCACCACCGATTTTTAGCTGCCGGTTTTTCCGTACCAGCAACAGTTCTCTCGCTTTATGCTATTGCTGCACTTTTTGGTTGGGTGGCTTTGCGTTCAACGACACTGAACAAAATTATCGCTTCCAGTTTTCTAATTGTTGTCATTGCCTCGTTAATATTAATTTTGAATCAAATAAAGAAAATTCGAAATCCTAAACCCTAAATTCTAGACAAATCCAAATGACCAAAAATCAAAAATTCAAAAATTTTTTGAGCATTAAAACATTTGTATTTTGGAATTTTTTAGAGTTTAGATATTAGAATTTAGAGCTTGGAGTGGTCATGTTTGAGCACAATGGAAAAAAGTGGGTAAAAATTGTTTTTATAGTTTTGTTAGTTTTAATGCTGGTCTTCACCATTCTGCCATTTTTGGGTAGCCTAAAATGATACAATAGTAATGTTATGAATAATTCTGACTTCACATTTAAAGGTCAGCGGCCAGATGAGAAGGTTTTTAATGTTGTCCGTCGGCATCCAATAGTTTTCTTTTGGTCACTTTTGCAATCAACACTGGCGTTGGCAGTAGCTATCATCGTTCTAATTTATTTTGATTTTGGTGATATGTTCTACATCATTGGTGGTCTGGCGGCGTTATTCATTTTTGCCGTCGTCTCCAAAGTTTGGTTTATTTACGCCAATAGTTTTTGTCTAATTACCAGCCAGCGAGTGATAAATGTTGATCAGCGTGGATTTTTTAATCGTCAAATTACTGAAACCGAGTTTTCAAAAATTCAGGATGTAACGAATTCCACCTCTGGAATGATTGGTACAACACTAAATGTCGGTCAGATTGAAATTCAAACTGCCGGCAAGGAGAACAAATTAACTATCAAACATATTCCAGATCCGTACCAAGTTCAGCAAGAAATCACAAAAAATATTTAGAGTACTAGGTTATATTTTCGTTTCCGACTATCTCTTTTAATTTTCTCTTAACTACTGGGCTTAAGTCAAGGCGGTTTTTTATTTTGATCTCTTCCCAGCCCTCACCATTTTTCGGTACTTTCATAATTACCGGGCTAGTTCCAGGGTGAGTTGCAATTACAGTTTTTATGTCCTTTAAAATGTGCGGTGCTGAGCCACGAGGTATGGTAATTTGCAGTGGTTCAGGTTTGGTATCAATTGGTGCTGCTGGCGCTTTTGCTGCTGGCGCTGGTTGATTATATCCTCCGGAATATCCACCGCCATTACCGCCTCCTCCACCGCCCCAACTATTTAATTTCTTCTTTCCCCTGGGCACGAAATCGGGGATTTTATCATCGCCAACAGGAAAAATTTCTTCGGCTAGTATTTTTAGTTCGCCATCTTTGTTGCTAATGTAGCCATCGACAACAACAACCCTGTCCGGTGTGAAAATTGTCGGCGTGGCAGCGAAAATTTTCGGAAAAACCAGAACTTCAATGTTTTTTGTTTGATCTTCGACTTTAATAAAAGCCATTTTCTGACTATGTTTTTTGGTGATTATTTCCTGAACATTCATAATAATTCCAGCAACTCGGACAAATTGATTGTCCATTTCAGCTGAAATCTCGATCATTTTCTTCTGTTGATGAGGTTCAATTAAGGGCGCAATTTCAGACAATGGATGCTCGGAAACGTACATCCCTAAAAGCTCGCGCTCCCAGGCCAATCGTTGTTTCTTCTCGGCTGGCTGTGTGGCCTCGAATTCAATTTTGGCAGTTGCAATTACGTCTTCACTGAAAAGTGATGACTGATTGGTGTCTCGATTCTTTTTGGCGCCAGCAGCGAATGCCAGCATTCGTTCCATGTTGAATATCAGCTCGTTGCGCTCAGCTAAATCATCTAAGGCTCCAGCCATCGCTAGTGCCTCTAGGGATTTTTTGTTAATCACTTTTGATCCGAGCCGCAACAGAACATCGGCAACGTCTTTGAATTTGCCATTATTTTTTCGATCCTCAACAATTTCTTCTGCCACCGCAGACCCGACATGTTTTATGGCCGAGAGCCCAAACCTGACATTACCGGTTTCTTTCACCACACCGAAGTCGACAAATGATTCGTTAATCGACGGTGGAAGCACGGCAATTCCCATTCGTTTACACTCCTCAATTTCCATTGCCAATTTATCCAAATCATCTTTGTTTGAGGTCATAAGTGCCGACATATACTCTGGCGGAAAGTTGGATTTCAGATAGGCTGTTTGATAGGCGACCAAAGCATAGCTAGCAGCGTGAGCTTTGTTAAAACCGTAACCGGCAAATGTTTCTATTTGAGTCCAAAGTTCGTTGGTTGTGGCCTCGCTCATACCTCGCTCAATAATTTGGCGGAAAAATTTATCTTTTTGCGCTGACATTTCTTTAATGATTTTTTTGCCGATTGCTTTACGGAATTTATCAACCTCTTCCCAGTTGTAGCCGGCGAGTTCAATAGCAATCATTAAAACATCGTCTTGATAAACAATTAGCCCCAGCGACTGCTTTAAAACCGCTTCTAGTCGTGGGTCGGAGTATTTGATTCTTGATGGATTGTGTTTCCTGGCAACATATTCGGGAATAAAGGCCATTGGCCCTGGGCGGTAGAGCGCCACCATGGCCATAATGTCGAGAATGGTTGTCGGCCGAAGTTCCTTAATGTTTTTGCGCATGCCTTCTGATTCGAGTTGGAAAACACCAATTGTTTCGCCGCGCGAGAGCATTTCGTAAGTTTTTTTGTCATCAAGCGGGATTTCGTCCAATATTATTTGAACGCCTTGAGTTTTGGCGATGATCTTTATAACATTTTGAATAATTGACAGGTTCGCTAAGCCCAAGAAGTCCATTTTAATTAAGCCAATACCGTCCTCACCCACGGCGTGCATTTCGTATTGAGTAATTAGACGGTCGCCCTTAGCATCCATCATAACCGGCGTATAGTTCGTAATCTCTTCCGGGGCAATAACAACACCGGCAGCGTGGACAGATGCATGTCTAACGACGCCCTCGAGCCTTCTGGCAATATCAATGCACTGTTTAACCCTTGGGTCAGAGTCGTATAAATTTCGTAGTTCGGCCACTTCTTTTAGCGCTTTATCTAAAGTGGTTTTTAGCGGCGGAATTAATTTGGCAATGATATCAACCTCGGAGTAACTCATGCCGAGTACGCGGCCGACGTCGCGGACGGCCATTCTGGCTGCCATAGTTCCAAAGGTAATAATTTGTGCCACGTGGTCGCTGCCGTATTTGTTGGAAACATAGCGAATAATTTCGTCCCGCCCAGCGTCAGCAATATCAGCGTCAATATCAGGCGCAGATGGACGAAATGGATTTAAAAATCGTTCAAAAGGTAAGTTATAATCAAAAGGATTTAATTGTTTGCCGGTAATTCCTAGTGCGTAGGAGATGAAGCAGCCGGCTGCTGAGCCCCTGGTATTGGTTGGGATTCCTTGTTGCTTGGCAAAGTGAAAGAAGTCTTGAACAATTAAAAAGTAGCCTAAATACCCCTTGTCCTTAATTACTTTGAATTCATAATCAATACGTTCGCGGATTCGCGGAGTAATTTCTGAAACTATTTTTGGCAATCTTTCATCAATAAGTTTGCGTAAGTATGTTTCGTATGTTTCACCAGCCGGCAGCGGAAACTCTGGGAACCTAAATTTACCGAGCTCAATTTGCACGTCGCATTTATTCATGACCTCAATTGTATTGGTTAGCACTTCTGGGTGGTCGGGGAAGTTGCTCGACATTTGGGCGTGAGTTAGGAGAGAATAGTCATCGCCTGCCATTGTCATTCTGTTGGTGTCGCCGACTAACTTACCAGTTTGCAAACAAATCAGCGCGTCGTGAGCAATGTTGTCATCTGAATTAACGTAGTGCGGATCGTTTGTGGCAATAACTTTTAATCCAAATTCTTCGGCCAGCTTAAAAATATTGTTGTTGGCAATTTTTTGTTCCGGCACAGTGTTTGGGTGATGTTGAACTTCAAGATAAAAATCCTCTTTGGGGAAAATTTCCAAATATTCTTTTAGCGCTTTTCTGCCCTCCTCAATATTTTCCAATGATTTTCGCGGGATTTCTCCCTGGACGCAAGCGGAGCAAGCAATTAAACCCTCAGAGTGCTCTTTGAGTAGTTTTTTGTCGATGCGCGGTTTGTAATAATAGCCATCCAAGTGGGCGAGTGATGTTAGTTTCATTAAGTTTCGGTAGCCGGCTTCATTTTTAGCTAATAAAATCAAGTGATAAGTAGAGGAGTCAACCCTTGGTTGCTTGTCTTTCATTGTCCTGGGCGCAACGTAGGTTTCAATACCTAGAATAGGCTTAATTCCTTGCTTGGTGCACTCCTCATAAAACTCAACAATGCCGTGCATCACGCCGTGGTCAGTTAAAGCTAATGCCGGCTGCCCATCATTTTTAGCCTTTGCTACCAAATCAGGAATCTTGCCCATGCCGTCTAGCATAGAATAATGTGAGTGAACGTGGAGATGCACAAAGTCTTTAGTTTTTGGTTTGTCGTCAGGCATTTTGTCTGGCTTAATCTTATATTTTATGGTAGAATTACGATTGAATTAAGAATTATGAATTAAGAATTATGGCAAAAACATTCATGATTCATACCTCATGATTCATAATTCATTTTATTTTGTGTTGGGTCGGGAAAATAAAATTAGCCAAACAGAATTGGAGTGCGTTTTGGCTAGTTTTGATTTTGGTTTTTCCCCCGCGAACATTTCTATCTTATCTGATCAAGTTTTAGAGATCAAACTAGAGGCTAGCAGCGACCAAGTCAAAAAATTAATTGAAATTCTTGGCGGCACGGTGAAAATCTTTCAGAAAATCGCTCCAGCTAATGAAAAAATCGAGAATCTGCTTTTGGCTGAAGATAAATCATCAAAAATAATTTTTGGCTTATCAAATTACTCTGTTGCCAAGGTCGATACCTTTCGAATGGCGTTGTCGGCTAAAAAGGCGGCAAAAAAATCAATTCGAATTATCGACGGCAAAGAGGGTGGCAGACTTTCAAGCGCTCAATCTTTTCAGTACAAAATGGATATTGATAATGTTGAGTATGGTTTATTTGAAACTGGAATTGGCAAGTTAATTGCAGTGCAAAATATCAACGAGTGGACTCGCCACGACTACGGTAAGCCAAAGTCAGACGCTAAATCAGGCATGTTGCCACCGAAACTGGCTAGAATGATGGTGAACTTGGCCGTAGGCCAAGTTAATGACGAAACCAGAATTAATAATGACGAAGACAGTGGTTCCTCATTCCTCATTCGTCATTCGGGTTTACGACCTTTGGTCGTTGATCCCTTTTGTGGTTCGGGAAACGTTTTAATTGAGGCAGTTTCTGTTGGTTGTAATGTCGTTGGTTCTGATCTGTCAGAAAAAGCTGTATCTGACACGAAAGAAAATCTTGAATGGTTCCTTAAATCAGTCATCCCCGATCCAGTCGGGGATCCACTAATAGTAGATTCCCGCCTTTGCGGGAATGACATTGTTGTTGCTGATGCCGCTAAGTTTGACTTCTCTGACATCAAAGAAGATTTTATCATCGCCACTGAGCCATTTTTAGGCCAACCGCGAACATCAAAATTACGAATCGAAGAAGAGGCCGAAGCCAAAAGCGAAATTACTCAATTGTATATGGATTTTCTTCGCAACTTGAAGCTAACAGCCAATAGCCAAAAGCTGAAAGCTATCGCAATAGTTTTTCCTCTCTTTGAACTGGCCAATGGAAAAAAGTTATCAATTTTCAATGATTGTGTTGACTTTATCCGTGATATCGGCTACACTACTGTTTGTCCACCTTTGGAATATGGACGTGATTATCAAGTTGTCAAACGACAAATCGTTATATTAAAGCTATCAGCTGACAGCTAATAGCTATTAGCTTAAAGAAAAATGGCACATAAGAAAGCTGGCGGTAGTACAAGTTTAGGGCGGGATTCGGTCTCCAAGCGACTTGGGGTCAAGATTTTTGGTGATGAAAAAATTGTTGCTGGTAATATCATCATTCGTCAAAAAGGTACCAGATACTTGGCAGGTGCTAATGTTGGCGAGGGTAATGATCGCACACTTTATGCTAAAAAAGACGGTTTTGTTAAATATTCTCAAATCAAAAAAACTACATTTTCCGGTTCAAAGATCAAAAAGACCAGGGTTGCAGTAGCTGATCAAAAGTAAGTTTCTGACAAAAGGCATCTTGAAAGATGTTTTTTGTCAGCCACTTGTTGTCGGCTGCATTCTGTGAAAACGGAGAGGTGCCCCAATGATTTGGGGAGTTGTATGGCAGACATGCCCCTTAAGAGACGCGATAGCGCGTTCTCCATCCACGTAAGGGTAAGGTCCCAGATGAACATCGAAGCACACACCGTAGTCGTGCCTCCTGGTCTCTTGGGGCGAAGCCCCGTGACCTAGAGGCTACATTATGTCGAAGGATGCCAAGTCGAAAGAAGAGCCAGTAGAACAACGTCCTGGATCGCCAATGGCTAGCGCACTGGCGACAGAGTGGGCGACTGGCTATTGGGGCGAGTCCAGTGTTGACGCACGCGGCAAGGCTGGGCAGAAGTAAAACAATAGTAAGCGCTCGAGGTTCACGTGCGATTCCTCGATCGCAATCGAACAACACTCACTAATCTGGTGAGAGTTACCGCGAGAAAAGCGGATGTTTGCCCGGCGCAGGCGTGAGAGCCCCTGCGCCGCTCTCTCTGAGTTCAATCAATTGAAAATAGAGATGGGCGGATCAGAAAAATGACAAAATCAGAATGAAGAATGACGAATGAAAGTAAAAGAAAAAATTATGCACAAAGTAAACCTTTCAAAATTCATGAAAAAGAATATCCCCGACATTCACACCGGAGATACTGTTAAAGTTCACCAGAAAATCAAAGAAGGTGACAAGGAGCGCGTACAGATTTTTGAAGGCCTGGTTATTGCCACCCACGGTGGGAAAAGCCTCGATGGTTCGTTTACTGTTCGCAAAGAATCATTTGGCGTTGGCGTTGAAAGAATTTTCCCAGTTCACTCCCCACGTGTTGTTAAAATAGAACGAATTAAACAATCAAAAGTTCGTCGAAGCAAACTATATTTTATGCGCGAACTTTCCGGTAAAAATGCCAGGTTGAAAGAATTAAATCGCGATTACGCAATGTGGGAAGAAAAAGGCGTTGAAGAAGAGCTAGAAAAAATCGCCGAAGAAACTGCCAAACTTGCTGAAGCCGCCGCCGCCGAAAAAGAAGCCGAAGAAGCCGAATTTGAGAAAAAGGCCGAAACTGCCATTAAAGCCCATGGTCACACTCCTGGCGAAAATGAGCCAAAAGACGAAGAAGATGTTACTCCAGGCTCAGCCGAAGATGAGAAAAAAGCCCAGTCAACTGAAGAAAAAGCCGACAAAGCCGCAGAAAAATAATATTTACTTGCTCTATAGAAAAAACGCCCCAGAAATGGTGGCGTTTTTTGGTGTTGTTGATTTATTTGATGTGATACAATTATTTTAAATATTTCAAATAAAAACTAGGAGCACAAAATGGGCGATAATGAAGACGAACTACAATCACTTGGGGAAGAGCAACGAATATTTGAGGCCCAGCAGGACGAAGCAGCGCGGTTGGCTGCGTCTACCCGCGAAGCGGAGCTGCGGGCTGATCACATTGCTCATGTGGCGGCGGCTAGCCACTCTGATCTTAGAAAAGCTGCGGTCGAACGGGACGCAGAGATGAGGGCGACTGGTTTGGCTGAGATACGCGAAACACTGGGTTCGCCCGAAGGTGTTCAGGAAAAAGCCGACGTACTAAGATCAGAATTTGACGCCAGCTTGCTCGAGATTGCAGAATTAAGACAAAGCATTGCAAGAATCAGGGAATTTGTCCCAGAAGGCAGGCCAATGTCACCAGTTCTTGCAACTAAGATTGAGGCAATCGAACAGCGTCGAGCTGGAATTGAGAATGGTCTAGGTGCATTGCTGCAAAAGTCAGACGAGGCAAAAAGTTTAGCAGAGAATGTTAAAAGTTACGATCGGCTAAAGACTGAAATCGATCTGCTCCGTCAGGGAACAGATGAAATCTATGCCATGCCTGGAGTCGCTGATATACTTTACCAAGAAGCGATTGATACAGACGAAAAGGAAACTTGGGCTGTTGAAGCCGGGAAACAGGAGCGTCGAATAGCCAGAGAGCAAGCATTGGCTATCGAAAAAGAAACCGCCCAAGCGGCCGAAAAGGAGAAATCGCTCAAAGAAGAGATAATCAAGAAAATAAGTGATCGCGCTAGCCGCATACCGACAAATACAGGCACGGAAAAAGACCCTCGCCGAGTTGAGTTCACTGAGCCATTAATTTCTGCTTTTTTAGATGATGCATTGGAACAATCTGGAATTAATGGAATTGAACTAACCGCAGCTAGTGCCGACAGGAGAAGAGAGTTAATTAGAGCCGTAGCTCAACAAATTGAATTTGGTTTAAATACCCGTTGGAATGGACAAGACTATCCCAATGGCTTTGGCTCTGATCCAAGCGAGGCAAAAAGGGTTTATGCTCAAAGTGATCCTAAGAACTTCGGAAGACAACTTGGTAACATGCTGGGGACTCAAATGCACGAGGCGGGTAGTCCTGATGTGCTAGGCCATGTTATTGGTTCCGATAGTGGCGTTCGGGTTCGTGAGGCTCGTAAATGGCATAGAAGCATTCCGTTTATTGTTGGTTTTGCTAGGGGAACACAGGAGGTTCGTTCGGCAACAAAAATTCAAGAACAACCATATCGTTTGGTTGACGCCCATGCTTCGCAGGCTTTATTTGGAGGTCTAGCAAGTCGTGTAAGGCTTGGTGAAATGGTTTTCAGAGATAATATTGCCAGATCTGCGTTTGAGCAAGGAGTTACAAGGTCTGAGCAAATTTATCAGAGAGCTCATAGCGTCGACGCCAATGAACAGGTAGCCGCAGAAAAATAATATTTACTTGCTCTATAGAAAAAACGCCCCAGAAATGGTGGCGTTTTTTTGGTTAAGTTGCTTGATGGCTAGCGATTAAAAAAACCGACCAAGCGAGGGCGAGGTCGGGTGCTATTGGCCACCGAGGCCAGTTAGGTTATAAGAAAATCCAATTGAGACTTGTGGGTCGTTGGTAAATAGCTTGATCTCGAGGTGTCTACCAACTTTGCGAACGACTCCAACACCAAAGTTGTGCTCCTTGGCGCTCCACAGGCCACGGAGTTGGATTTTCGTCCCTTTGACCGATAGTTCCCAGCGCTCTATCTCCAGCGTAGGTGACATTTCGGCCTTCACCATTAAAGGCTGGTAATAACGGACAGAATTCCTACTTGTTAGGTAGTGAACCTGAAAGTAGATTTCCTGGTCCCCGGCCAGAAACACGGTCGGCCCTGGCTTCTGCACCACTCTCAGTCCAAGTAGAAACGGCTTGTGCAGACAGGACATTCCCGCCCCGATCACCCTGAAACTCATTACAGCTTCGTCCGTTTTGCCGCCCCCATCCCTTGTCAGCCGCAAGCTCATTGTTGTCGTATAAAGCGTAGACGATACGATGTTCTTGCTAGCCTCAAGGCTAATGACAATGGGAAGACTTGGCCAATCTTCTTTTTTTTCCTCTGCCCAAAGTGGTAGGCAGAAGAAAAATGCGACTATAATCATCGCGATTTTCATTTTGCCCACATCCTTTGGTATGCGCAGATGGTTCCGCGGCAATTATAGCACTTAAATTTGAATTGTGAACCAAGAATTATGGATGATGGGATAATTAGTTACGTTGTATTGACAAATCAATGCAACATATGTTACAATTTAATCACTATGCAACATAACGATTACATCTCAACAATTGAAGCATCTAGCATTCTTGGGTTGGACCGAACTCAGGTATTCCGCCTGATCCAGAGTGGAAAAATTCCGGCTGTAAAAATCGGCCGTAATTTCGCAATTAAAAAATCAGACCTGGGAATTTACGGTGGAGAAGTATCAACAAAAGAAAAAAAGAACATCGAACTATCGGTAGACAGAGTTTTTGCGGAATATGGTGACGTGATCAAAAAATTGGGAGAGGAGTGATCTACAAAATCTCAATCGAAGAGGTTGAGCTTATTGCTCACCGAATGGCAAAAAATATAATGGAGTGGGATGAGCCGATTCCCGATTTTTCAACTCGCTATCCGAATGTTCTGGAGAGCTGCTTGGCTGTGCCGTTTCAATCGTTTGGCCGCAAAGATTTGTATTCTACTTTGGTCAAAAAGGCGGCAATTTTGTTTTATTTAATGATAAAAAACCATCCGTTTCAAAACGGAAATAAACGGGTTGCAGTGACCACACTTTTCACCTTCTTGGGAAAAAATGACAAGTGGCTGAAAGTTGATAATCAAGAACTCTATAATTTTGCTGTTTGGGTCGCATCTTCACCAGCAGAATTTCAGGCAGAAATTCTCGCCGCCGCTGAGAAATTTATTAAAAGAAATTTAGTTAGTTCAAGCTAAAAAATGGATAAAACAAAGAACAAAACCACCGGAAATGCTGGGGAAGATTTGGCAGCGGAGTTTCTCAACCGACAGAAATACAAAATTCTTGGCCGCAACATTTCTTATCCTTTTGGGGAAATTGATATTTTGGCGGATGATAGGGGGACTATTGTGATTGTTGAAGTCAAAACTGTCAAAGGAGGTGGCTGGGGAAGCGCAGTTGATCTGGTCCGGAATAAAAAACAGCAGAAATTGAGACTTTTGGCGCTGGAAATCGAGAGGGAATATCCGAATAAAAATATTCGAATTGATGTTATTGGCGTTGATAATGGAAAAATCAATTATATAAAAAACGCCGTCGAGGGCTAGCGAATTTGGTCTAAAAACCCTTGACAACCTGATGTAAATCAGGTATTTTGACATCTGGTGGTTGTCTTTGCGCCGAGCGTGGATGCGGAGTGCGAAGGCATTACTACTACCGCGTTTTACGCGGCTGCCCCCCACGGCAGGGCCAGGGTCCATGTGATCCTGGCCACTATTTTTTTTAGCCCGACTTTGTGCTAAGCTGAGGGAGATAAAATGAAGTTAGTACACGGATCTATTGCGCGGATTATCACGGATGGGAATAACAATGGAACAATCAAACAATAAAACAATGATTCGCACCCGCTTTGCTCCAAGTCCAACCGGTGAACTTCACATTGGTGGTGCCAGAACTGCACTATTTTCATATTTATTCGCCAAAAATCAAGCTGGCGAATTTTTGTTGCGCATTGAAGATACTGACCGCGAGAGATTTGTTGAGGGTGCAACTGAGCGGATTATCGAATCACTGGGCTGGCTGGGAATTGTAGCTGACAACGCTGGCAAGCCAATGGTTCAGTCTGAGCGCCTGGATAAATATCGAAAAGTCGCTTTTGATTTAGTAAATGAGGGGAAAGCTTACCTTTGCACTTGTACTAAAGAAAAACTAGCAGAGGACCGCGAGCGTCAGCAAAAAGAAAATAAACCACCGCGATACGAAGGTCATTGTCGTGATGCTAGTATAGACATTAAGACCCTAGCCGAAGGTTGCTACACCATCCGGATGAAGATGCCACAATCAGGGACTATTATTGTTGATGATTTGATCCGAGGCCGTGTGGAATTCGATGCGGCCTTAATTGACGATCAGGTAATTCTAAAATCTGACGGTTTCCCGACATATCACCTAGCATCTGTTGTTGATGACCACGAAATGGAAATTACCCATGTCATTCGCTCGGAAGAGTGGTTGTCGTCAACGCCAAAGCATGTTGTTCTTTATGAAATGCTGGGCTGGAGTGCGCCGGAATTTGCTCACCCTTCAATGATTTTGGGACCGGATCACTCAAAGCTTTCGAAGCGCCACGGTGCAACATCAGTTATCGATTATAAAAATCAAGGTTATTTACCAAAGGCGCTAGTGAACTTTATGGCTCTTTTAGGCTGGAATCCGAAGGACGACAGAGAAATCTTCTCGCTAGAAGAATTAATTGGCGAATTTAAACTGGAAAACGTTAATAAAAGTGGCGCAATTTTTGACATTGAAAAACTGAATTGGATGAATGGGGAGTATATCCGAGTCGAAAGTCGAAAGTCGAAAGTCGAAAGTCTGAAGGATTTTGGTATAGAAGAATTATCAGCCGGAGAATTGGAACTAATTGGTCGTGGCGGGTTTAAAACTTTGAAAGAAGCGGCGGACTATATCATTCAATTGCGCAAAACACCGGAGTACGATTCATCACTCCTAATTTTCAAAAAATCCGATCGTGAAAAAACCACTATTGGGTTGAAAGCTGCCAGCTGTCAGCTGCTAGCTGTTAGTTTATGGGAACAAGAAGAAATACAAAAAACCTTGGAATCAATCGTATCTGAGAAAAATTTAACGAACGGCGATGTATTTTGGCCTGTGCGGGTGGCACTATCTGGCGCGGAAAAGTCACCGAGTCCAGTTGAATTATTACTAGCTCTCGGTAAAGAAGAATCAATCAAACGAATTACAAAAGCTATAGATGACCTCAAAAACTAAAACAAAGATTATCCAAGTTATTGCTGACTCGTCACTGGGTGGTGGGGCGAGGCATGTGCTGGGTTTAATATCAAACATTGATAAAGAAAAGTTTGAGGTTCTTTTAATTGCGCCGCGTGGTTGGTTAACGACTGAAGCAATGAAAATCAAGGATATCAAAGTAAAAATAGTCGAATTTAAAAGTAAGTGGGATTTATCATCCCTCACAAAACTCAAAAAAGATGTCGCTGAGTTTCGCAAAAGTGGTGATCCCTTCGCGCCGATTATTATTCATGCTCACGGACCGCGAGCGGGATCTTTTTGTAAAATGGCACTACGACCAGGCGAGAAATTTATCTACACCGAGCATATTTGGAGTGATGATTATCATTTGAAAAATCCACTGAATTCAATTTTGCAGAAGAGCGGACTTCGAGGAATTTACCGCCGATCAGATTCATTAATTGCTGTTTCAAAATCGGTCAAAACCTTTATTGAGAAATTTGGTGTTGATAAAAATAAAATTACTATCATCCCAAACGCTGTGGAAATTAGTGATGATAATGCGGAAAAAAACCATTCGGATAAGTTAATGGTTGGCACTATCGGCAATTTATATAAACAAAAAGGTCAGCAGTATTTAATTCAGGCATTTGCTAGGGTTGCCGCCAGTTTGCCGAAAGCCAGGCTGGAAATTATTGGTGACGGGCCGGAAAAGCAGAAACTACTGGACTTAATCAAAGAGTTAGATTTGGAATCCAGGGTGCAACTTTTGGGCAAAATTGACAAACCAAAAAGATATTTAGATAAGTGGGATTTGTTTGTTCTGCCATCGCTGTCGGAAACCTTTGGCTTAGTAATACTGGAAGCCTTTGCGTCTCGTGTCCCGGTTGTGGCAACACGGGTTGGTGGCATTCCTGAGCTGATTATTGATGACAAAACCGGCTACCTTGTCCCGCCGGCTGATTCTGAAAAATTGGCCAAAGCAATTTCTTATCTCTTGGCGGAAAAAAAGAAACGGGAAGCACTGGCCAGCGAAGCCTACGCGCTTTTGAAAAAGCACTACGATTGGGAAAAGGTAATTAAAGAAATTGAAAACGAATATTTAAAGCTCTCGAAATAAAAAAATCCCCTTGTCCGAATAAATCGGACAAGGGGAGTGATTATTGATTCCGCCATTTTTCCTCATTTCTTGCCCGCATCTCCGCAGCCTCCGTTGAGCTTTTGGCCTCCTCCATCCACTTGTCCGGGATCTCAATTCCCTTATCTTTGGCTATCTCGATGAAGTGGCAAACAACGTGCTCCCAGTCGGCGATCTTTACGTTTCTCAGGGCTGCCCACAATCACAGATCCATCAGCTCCGTCTGCTCAGTCATTTTAAACTCTTTTCCAGATACCTGATTGGCATCTATTGTAATGTTGGGGCTAATTCCCCTCAGTTGCGGGCGCGATCTATTCGATCGTGCCCGGTTCTGATAAGGCTAGCTACAAAGCGATAGCATGAAATACATGGCGAAAAGGCCTATTATGATCCCCAAAACGACGATGACCAGGTTGAGAATTTCCATTTTTTTCCTCGTGTCACGTGTCGGCTAATGTCGCCTGTAAGTTGTTTGCTCGCTTCAGACTTTTGGGTTGTTCCTTAGCCTGACAGGTAACATTGTACCATAACCTTAGCAATACGTCAATACAAAATGACGAAAAATTCTACTAAAATAACTTTAAAACGATCTCATTTGACAAAATATGACGAGTTTTGCTATAATATAGTCGTATATTAGTGACGAAAATAAGAGTAGTAAAAAATGGAAACTTTGGAGATTCTAAAATCAATTGGATTAAATGACAATGAAAGCAAGGTTTACCTAGCTGTCCTTGAACTCGGTGCATCGACGGTTTTGCCCATCTCAAAAAAGTCCGGAATAAAACGGACCTATTGTTACGATATTTTGGAAAGCTTGCTAAAAAAGGGTTTTGTTAGTCACTTTAGTAAAAATGGTCGCCGTCGCTACCTGGCTGCTGACCCAAAGCAAATCGAGGCGTTGTTAGAAAATAAATTAAACCGATTTTCAGAAGCTTTGCCACAACTGCGGTCAATTTATAATTCATCGCCAGAAAAACCAACAATTCGATTTTTTGAGGGTAAGGAAATCAAAAATATTTATGAAATGTTGCCGTCAGCGAAATACATTGATTCCATAGCCTCCCCTGAGTACATTTACCAATATCTTGGCAATTACTTTGATGAAATTGTAAAATTAATAGCTAAAAAGAAGGTAGCTGTTCGGGAAATTGTGCCAGAGAAAAATAAGGATGCTGGCTATATTAAGAATTTTCAAAAGCCAGACGAGGAGCTTAGATTTTTACCAAAAGAAGTCCAGTTGTCGACGGATATAATAATTTTTGATGACAAGGTTGCACTGATTTCATTTGCAAAAAAGGTTCACGCGGTGTTAATTGAAAGTTCGAGTATTGTGGAGACTCAGCGCTATATGTTTGATTTGATCTGGCAGATGGCAAAAAGTCCGTCTTCGAGGTAGAATAAATTTATTGGAGGACTATGTTTTGGCAGAAGGAAGAAAACCGAGGGTCTTGGGCGGCTTACACTGATGTGATGAAAATTCACCCAATTTCTCGTGTTACCGCCGATAAGGTTTTGGTTTTGGCGCCACATCCAGATGACGATGTTTTAGGTTGCGGAGGACTCTTGGCCGAGCTATCTGAGGCTGGTGCAAAAATCAAAGTGGTTTATTTTACTGATGGTTCTCGTGGCAACCGCGAGGCTAAGTTTTCTGAAAATTTAATCGCACAGAGGGAAGAAGAATCGGTTGAAGCTGGAAAAGTTTTAAAAATCTCTGAACAGAAATTTCTTCGGCTACCCCATAATTCCTTGAAGTCTAGTATTGAGTTGGCGGCGATTATCCGCAAAGAAATTGAGTTCGACAAACCTGACTTAATTTTAGCACCCTCATTTGAGGAACCGCACCCAGACCATTTAGCGGTTTTGGAGGCACTAAATTTAGGTTTAAAAAATTATTCTGAAGGTTTAAATATTTGGTTGTATGAAGTTTTTGGAACCGGGCGGTTAAATCGCCTGTTTATTATAGATGATTTTGTTGAAGTGAAAACAGAAGCTCTTAAGTGCCACAAAAGTCAGTACAAAATTAAAAAATATGACGAGGCAATATTGTCCTTGAATAAATTTCGGGCACTGTCGGCTGGAATTGGAAATTATGCCGAGGGTTATTATTCCACCGGTCCGCGAACATTTCAAAAATTATTTGAGTTTTACCAGCGTCATCACGAAAGTAGAATTTGAGGAGTTATCATTTCTAAGGTATTAAAAATCGTTTTGACAGGTGGGGCTTGTGGCGGAAAAACCACGACTATCGAAGCTGTCAAAAAAGATCTTGGTGATCGAGTTATTGTCGTCCCCGAAGTTGCATCTCAACTTATTCGGCCACTAGAAAAAGGAGGAGTCGGAATACCGGGCGTTGATATCGAGTGGTCGCAGGAATGGCAGGATGAATTACAACAACAAATTCTAGTAAAACAATTAAATGATGAAAACATATCGATTAGTGAAGCCGAAATGTTTGAAGGGCCGTCCATCGTACTTTGCGACAGAGGAGTTCTCGACGGGGCCGTTTATATGTCTGGTGGGCTAGAAGAGTTTCTCGAAAAGTTTCATTTGGAGTACAGCGCTTGTATTTCGCGATACGATGCGATTATTCACCTCAATTCATTGGCTGTTGATGATCCGGAAAAATTCATCGAGTTTTTTAAATCAAACTCAGCAAGACATAGACAAGTTGACAAGGCGGCGTTACTTGATAAAGCGATTTTTGAGGTCTGGAAAGGCCACCAGAATCACCTGCGAGTTGCTTCGACTGAAGAGATGGAAGAAAAAATTGAATTGGTGCTATCAGAAATACGAAAGGAATTAGGGCGGGTTAATGCAGAATTGGGGGGCTGAAATTGGTAGCGAGGGCAAGCTTGGGGTTATTTGAGTTTTATCAACGCCATCATGAAAGCAAAATATGAGCATTAAAAAACAATTTCTGTCGGCATTTAGAACTATGAATTTTGCTGCCGCTGAGGCTGGTTGGCGAATTTTCACCAGTGGCGCCGATTTTAAAGTGGTGGAAGAATTACCAAATAATGATATTTTAATTATTGCCCCGCACCCGGATGATGAGATTTTTGCTTGCTCCGGAGTAATATCTAGAGTAAAAAAGGATCAAAAAATTAAAATAGCCTACATTTTTTCTGGAGATAAACTATCGCGATCAGAGCGAGCTAGTGCGAGAGAAGAAGAGTCAAAAAGTGCAGTAGAACAATCTGAAAATCTCGAGCAAATATTTTGTCGTCAACCAGACAATTCGATTGTGGACAAAGAAACAATTTATGATCTTTCGACTATTATCTTGGAAATGAAACCAGGGATTATTCTAACGCCGAACTTTTCTTGCCCAAATGACGACCATCGTGAGGCGACGAAGGCAATTGTTGAGGCATTAAAACTGGCAAAAATAAAAGGCCAAGATCTCAAAGAAATTTCTATTTGGCTTTACGGCGTTTGGGGGCCATTACCGTATTTTAATCGATTGTTGAAAGTTGACGTAGATAAAAAAGAAAAGGCAATGGAGAAGTTCTTATCGCAACATAAGGACCGAAATTATATTAAGGCTATAAAATCGCTCGATGATTACTATGGCGAAATTTACGGTTTAGCTTACTCCACCGAAGCCTTTTTCGCCGTGCCGGCAGATTTGCTGCTCAAGCTCTATAAATAAATTGAACTAATAAAAAACTCTGGCGCCATGCCAGAGCCGTGTCATCCTCCATTTTTCTTGGCGATGTTCTTTTTCCGGCCAGATCCTTGGAGTGAAGCCATCAGCAACTTTTCATCATCGGAGAGGTATCGGTTGCAGGCCTCGGCGATGCTGTGCTGGGTGCACTTCAGACGTTTGTGCATTTTGGCGGCAGACGGGTAGATGTTGGCTTTCAAGCGCCAGCGGACTGCGACCAAAACGCGTTTGGTTTTGTCGCAGGTATGACGTCCGCGTTGTCGTTTTGGCTTTTGGGGCCACTTGGTCTTTCTTTTTCTCTTCCGCTCTGCTGGCGCCAGATCCCTGGTCAAGATCTGCCCGATCCTTGTCCCGGTTACCCCGTAGTGCTTCCCCAGTTCCTCGTTGGTTTGGTACTTGCGTTCACCGCGGATCATCGCTCGAACTCGGGCGATCAGATCCTTGGTGTCAACTTTAGTTTCGGCCAAACTGACCACCTCCATCGTTCTCATGACAATATAGCGGAAAAAACAACTCCGGTCAATCAGCGGATTGATAATTAGGCACAAATATGGTAAAATTTTCTAGTAATCCCGGGTAGTATAATGGCAGTACGGTGGATTCTGGCTCCATTAATCTAGGTTCGACCCCTAGCCCGGGAACCAATTTTTGTTTCAGGGCAGGCGAGAGCGCGAAAGGGGTCGGGAAAAATGCTGTTTTCCCGCCGGAGGAAATTATTCAAAACCGTGGGTTTTGAAAAGCCTCGAAGAGGCGCGCGAGACCCCTAGCCCGGGAACCATGGCCCGGTCGTCTAGTGGCCTAGGATACTTGGTTCTCATCCAAGAGATCATGGGTTCGACTCCCATCCGGGCTACCATGAAAAGTGCATCACTTCGGTGATGCTTTTTTCATGGTAAATGGAAGTCGAACGGGAAGGGGTCGGGAAACGGGAGTTTCCCGCAGAGGAAGATAATAGAAACCGTGAGTTTCTATAAGCCGAAGGCGTGTGAGCCTCCCATCCGGGCTACCAAAAAATTCTGAAGTTTTGCTTCAGGATTTTTTGTTTTGATCAAATTGAGCTAGAATAGAGTGGATGAAAAAATTTTTTCAGGCGCCTAATTTTAGAAGTTGGCAGTTTTGGCTAAAGATTTTTTTGGTCGTTCTAATTATTGCTGGCGGGATCGCTGGTATATTGTTGATTAAAAAACACCGAGTAGCGGCACCAGCCGCTGAGATTAAAGCTCCTGTTGAAGTTGCTGTTACCCCAATTGCTCCACCAGAAGAAGCAAAAAAAGCTGTTATCGCTGCGCCTCCTAAGGTTAAGACTTCTGGAAAAACTTCAACTAAGGCCAATTCAGATGGATCAAAGACGGTTACATCTGCCACTGGACCAGTTAATTCTGCCAACACAGCTGTTGCTGCCGCGGCTGGGCCTTCGGCTGGTATTGCCGGTATTCATTATATCGACCAAACAGGTTCGCATGCTGATTTGGGTGATCAACTTAAAACGTATATGTCGAATAACTTATTAGTTAAAGGCGAAGTTAGCAGTATGTACTCGATAATTCTGCAAAACGCCGGAGACACCGGCTGGGCCGGACTTTATTCCGGGTCGTATAATCAAGACGCGAACGGCCAAATAACTTCCGCCTGGGGCTATATAACGCTAAACAGCTACTATTATGAAGGTAATCCATACTTCCTTGACTACATGAAACTAATTTTGTCGCACGAATATGGCCACCACTACTCCTTGTATTACAAATGGATAGTTTGGCAGATTCCTTCTGGTCAACGCTTCCCCGATTCTTATTATTCCGTTCGGCCGCTGACAAAGTCAGGAACAGCTCCTGATTACTCACTGGGTTGGGCCAACTGCGATGCGGAAATAATTGCGGAGGATTACTCTTATCTCTATTCCGGTTATGGCTATCATGGCATGGCAGCGACCTACGGTTATCCATCTGCTGGGACAAAAACTTGGTTGGTTAATGAGCCAGCCGGGTCATCTGCTTCAGCGCCAGCGTCAGACAGCGCACCAACAGTCTCAATTACCGCACCAGCCAGTGGCGCAACTGTTTCTGGAACGGTGCCATTTTCAGCCACGGCTTCTGATGATAATGGTGTAACAAAGGTGAGCTTTTACATTGACAACAATTTATTAGTTGAAGACTCCGTCGCACCATATGAAACGTCATTCAATTCTGCAAGTTATGGCAATGGAGTTCATTCTTTGCGGGCTAGAGCAACTGACACGGCTGGACAAACTGCTGATTCGACAGTCTCTATTATCATTAATAACGCGACGACCGACACGGAAAACCCGACGGTTACCATTGGCGACCCAGCTGACAATCCTCATGCTTGGGCAAATGGTAATTTACACATTGCAGTTACGGCAACAGACAACGTTGCGGTGCAGAAAATCGAGATCTATATTAATGATCAACTAGCTCTAACTGAGAACTCAGGATCAGTTTCTGCTGTTTGGAATTATAATGATGCTCCAGCCGGAACCTACACACTAAAAGCAAAAGCCTACGATGCTTCCGGCAACACCGCCGAAACTAGCATTGTGGTAAACAAAAGTTAGATCTTTTTTCCGATTCCCCAAAGTATGTCAAAAATATTTTTAAAAACCTTAACCAGGTTTTTATTTTTGATTTCAATCACCATTGGCTCTGTTGCCGAATGGAGAACTAAAATGTCATCGCCAAAAATATTGAAGTTTCCCAAGTCAGCCATCTTTTTTTCGATTAGCCGATATTCATATAACTTTGGAAGACTATTTTTTAATTTCATTTCGAAATCGTTTTCATTAAAAATCAACATTTGCCATTTAATCATTCTTTCTTGTTGGATTTTCAGAAATTTGCTGGTTAGTTTTCCCATATGCTCTTGCCAAAGAGGCCCGATTGACCCGGCGATAAAATCTGTTGTTCCAGTTGGCAACTTAGAATAAGCATCCAGCCAAAATCGGCGATAGGACTCCAGCCCTTCATAAATGGTTATTTCAGGTGATTCTGCTTGGATCATCTTTTTTAATTCAGGCACTAAGGTTTTTGCTAGTTGAAATTCCTCAGCAGCGATATCAAGCAACTTTTCTGGATCAAGCGATTGGAAGTACTTAATTTTTGATTTCTCAAAACTAAAGACTAGTTTTTTGCTAATAAGTTTTTTTAATGATTCATAAACCACACTGCGATGCAGCTGAGTTTTTTCAATGATTTTTCCTGCGGAAGTTGTACCGATTTCTAAAAGGGCAGTGTAAGTTTTGGCTTCACTGCTAGTTAGGTGTAATTGTTCCAAGCGCGATCTAATTTGCTCGTTAATTGCCATAATTTTTTATAAGTTTATTTTACTTTACTAAAAATATCTTATCACAAAACAATTAGATAATCAATATATGTTGTCGAAAATAGTTGACAAATAAAATAATCGATGATAGGATGTTCTTTGCATGGGTTTGGGAGTTAGGAAACACCAAAAAATTCTGGAGGCGCTTCGATGAACGCCAATACTGATAACAGCAAGCATTTGCTGCTATCTGAAATACTCAGAGGGGAAGATGTTGTTGGGTTGGCGGCTCGGTATCGGCGACTCAATTTTTCACAGCGGTCGTCAGTGAATGGCGAAGTCATTGATTTGTTTGCCAGTTATGTCGACGGTTTGAAAACTACCGGCGATGTTACAAACAAACCAATCGGTCGTGATGCATCGTACAACATCTTGCTTTTCATTGAGCAAATCGCTGATTCTGGGATCCTGCTGAACCTCAGATTTAGAGACCGAATTGGCAAACTGGCGCGGTACGTAGCGCTCTGGGCTGGACAACAAAAACCAGGTTACCGACCGCATCAGGTTGTCAGCTTGGTGTTGCGGATAGGGTTTGCCGCCGATGTGCATGAGGTTTGGGCTGTCGCCGAAAGACTACTGACCCATCAGGACTTAGGCCTATTGGTGATTGAGGCCATGTCGAAAAAATGGCAGGCCGAACAGTGATGTGTGGAAATTGCTCTGCGGGGAGAGAAAATCTCCCCGCTTTTTTTGTTAGAACATCAAAAAAATATCACTAAAACTGGCGATTGATAAAAATTAATTAGTCTTTTTGGCGTTGGAGGCCGAAGATAATTAGGTAGAAAGTAAAGGCAAAAGTCAGCAAAATCGAAACAAAGACATCAATATGCCCCTGGAATATTGCCACGGCTGTGGCTATCCAAGTAATGACGATGATTGCTGTTGTCCAAAGTTGTTTAGTCATAGTTTTATATTAATTGCATTAATTTTTCTGCAGGTTGCTTAATTTTATTATACAGCGTTCCTCTGTCCTCAACCAAATCCTGAAACCACTCTGTCAGGAACTCCTTGGCTTTTTCTCTTTCAAACTCGTCGTAGGGGTCAGCCAGTTTTTCATTTTCGATTTGTGGACTTTCGAGTAAATATTTTTCCAAATCATCTATCATTTCGTTGTGCTCTTTGGCAAAACCTTGTAAGGCTAAATCCATACGGAAAGTCGGAGAAATTTGCATAGCCATCATGTCATCAATTACTAATGTGCGGATGAAATGAATTAAATCTCGATGGAAATGCACGTTGTAGCTTTCAGCGATTCTCATTGCCTTAATGAAGCTTACGGCGGTGCTGCGATTGTAAAGCGATTCAGAAGGGTGGCCAATTGAGTTTTGCCATGTTCCTATTATTTGTTTTAGTGGTTGTTCATAAACTTCAGCCATTTTTCTCAATATTTCTAAATACGTCTCAATAGCGCCATTATTTCTCTGAGACAAAAAGCGAATTCTGTCTTCAACAGATCTAAGGCCGAGCCGCAAGAAGGCGACTGCGGCTTTGTTTGTGTCTCCATCGACTGCGATATGTTTAACAAAATTCCAGAAGAGTGCTCGGCTGTATTTCGAAACTGTTCCAACAATCCCAAAATCAACAAAAGCAATTTTATTATCCTTAGTGATCAAAATATTCCCAGGGTGGGGATCGGAGTGATACGTTCCGACTATGAAATATTGTCGAGCTAATTCCGCTGTGATATCAGAAGCGATTTTATCTAAATCAAAATCAATTGCGGCAAATCGCTCGTTGCTAATTAATGTATTTCTTGAGCGGATGACATCAGTAAGTTTGATGCTGTTAACGAAGTCTTGAACCAAGATTTTCTCGGTAGTTATGTCTGAATAAGTTTCCGGGACAAAAAACCGCTCTGGCCGGTCTATGCTTTTTCGAATGATTTCAGCGTTGTCTTTTTCGAGTCTAAAATTCAACTCTTTTACTGTTGTTTTTTCCATTTCATCTAAAATTTCTCGAAGTTTAAAAGCTTGCAAGTGGAGAATTGGTGAGACAAAAAATGAAAGAACTCTAAGAAAACGAAAATCTTCCTTAATTTTTGCCATCAATCCTGGGCGCTGAATCTTAACCGCGACCTCTTTGCCGCTGGCAAGTATAGCCTTGTGGACTTGGGCGAAGGAAGCCGAAGCAATCGGGGATTCTTCTATTAGGGTGAAAATTTCGTTTTGTTTTTCTCCATATTCAGAAGATAACAGTGATTTTACAGTATCCCAATCCATCGGCGGAACGTTGTCAAAGAGTTCGGAAAGTTCTAAACAATACTCTGGGGGTAGAATTTCATAGCGCAGCGCTAGAATCTGGCCGATTTTGATAAAGGCGCCTCCAGCTTCTTCGAGATACATGCGTGTGATTTTATGATAAGGGATAGGTGAGATAAATATTGCACGTGAAATAACCAGCAAAAAATATTTGATGGAAAGATAGGACAAAAATAACCAACGTTTTAAGAAATTCATTTGATTCTGGCTTGAAAGCCAATGATAAAAATGATGACAGTTGCTGCCAGCGTCAGATAATACAAACTTTGGGCCATGTCGGTAAACTGAGCACTGACGGCAAGTAAAATTACCCAAACTACCGCAATGATCAGAGTTATTAATGGATAGCGCATTTCCACCCTTTCGTTAAAACTTAGTTGTTATAATACACAAAAAGTGTGTATAAGTCAACACATTTTTCGGGATTGTCAGAATCACTGTCCTTTGTAGATCACGTAGTTGAAAATATCGAGAATTGTTCCTGTCTGGCGGTCGATATTGGCGGTGATTTGGCGAGAGTTACCGGCAAAATATCCTGTTGATTGAATGGTAGTTCTTGGTCCGGTTGTTCTGGTCGCGACTGCAAGATTATTCTGCGGTGCTTGGTTAAAGCCAAAATAAATTCCGTCTCCTGAACCGCTGGTGTTGCCCACTGGCTTTATTGTTAACTCTGTGGCGGTGTAGGCGGTAATTCCCATGGCAGCTTTTAGCTCAACTCCGGATGATGCGGTGAAAGCGCCATTAGTTTTTAGGGCTTTAGTCGAGTTGTTAATTGTTGCGCAGTGGTCTGCGGTTTCTGCATCGCGGAATAGTGCGGTGTGCTCGTTTTGCGTTGTATCTTTTATTTTTACCTCTACTGCTCGCGAAGTATAATTTGTTCCGCCGGGAGTGATTGGCTGACAATTGGGGGCAATCCATTTCCAGTAGAGATAAATATTGTTGTCGGCTGGCAAAATAGTAAAGGACTTTGAATTATCTTTTTCAATTTTGTAATCCGGGTATTTGTAGGTGGTGCTGGCAATATCGTTGGCGTCGATAAATCCATTGTTGTTTTTGTCGACTCCAAAATATTTTTGTTGCCAGAAGACGCCTAGGTCATAAACTTGCGATCTATCAGCCAGCCCATAGCCAATTTGGACGCCAGAATCGCCGGGTGTCAGTCGCATATTGGTTGGTCGGCCCAAAAAGTCGCGGTAAGCATTTGCCGGCCGTCGCAAAAGAGTGTCTCCGGCAAAATAGCTAGTTACTGATTCTGGTATTTGAGCATTTTTATTGTATTTGTTGCGCAAGAGTCCTTCCTCGAGTCCGGACTCAGCAGCGTAATAAGCGGCCAGGCCATTGTTGTAGGTTTCAGCGGTATTGACTTGACGGAAAGCAATTGCGGTTACACCGATTGCAGCTGAACCGATAACTGCCGCCAGTAAAATTGCCACAACTAGCGCTGCTCCTTTACGTTTTTTTGGATTTAGCCCGAGTTTTTTCATACTTTGGTAATTATTAACTGGTCGCCAAAAGGGGTAAGCTGACGTGATAATTTGATCTTATCAGTGCCGAAAAGTAGAAGTTCGTTTGCCGGTCCGGCCAAGGCTTCAATTTTTTGCACCACGACTGAGTGTGAATCTTTTGGCAGTGATCTCTGACTTTTATTATCTTTGCCGGAATAATAGACTAAGTTGGTTTGTAATCGCCCCGGAACGATTTCAAGTTTGTCGGCATTTAGACTTTTCATTAATCCGAATATTGACTTAACGAATTTTGAAATCGGTGAGCATTCATCGGACAAATAAGATTTATTTTTTCCAACAAAGTTGACTTTGACACTATACGGATCAGTGTTGGCAGCCACCGCGGAAATTGGCTGTGCTGCCACTACCGGTTGTTCAAATATTACTTTTGGCTCGGTCTCTTCTTGTGGATTACCAACCAGCAAGCTGTATTCATCTTCGCCAACTTCTTCTGAAGTTGCTCGTTGGCGAATTTTTCCAGATGGATGCCACTTAATGACATCGGTGGGTGGCATAAAAAACTTTTTGTCGTCACCTCGCGGGCTTTTGATCATTTTCGCGCCGTATTTTACGACTTCAAAGCTACCGAAGTTTGATACAATTAATTTGCGGTCGCGCGCTAAGCCGTCTTGCATTGATTGTGATAGGGCAATAATTAATCTTTCGGCATTATCAGCATTAATTTTCATGCCCACGGCACGCATCTCTTTGGCAAGTTGTACTGCGAACTGCTCTTTGGTCATATAAATTAACTAATAACTTAAAAACTAATAACGAATAACTGCAATTGAAAACTATCTGACTTTATAATATCAAAATATTGGCCGCATGTCCACGAGTTCCAGTTCTAAATGCAACAGGAAAGGATTAGAATTGTTGTATGAA
>JBAXAF010000005.1:0-57758 GCA_037142675.1 Candidatus Berkelbacteria bacterium
TCATAATACCTTCCAATACTTAAAAGTGTTGCAAAGGTATTGAAACATAACATTTATATTGACAAAAACAAGCATTTACATTATGCTTCAGCAAGCATCCCACGAAAGGGGCTACATCAACCATGGATTGGCTACTGTGGAGCGGTTCACCCGTTCCGGCAAAGCAGATATATCTGCTGCGGAAGTTCGAGACTAACGAGATGGAGGAAGGAAGCCGAGCTTTTGCTCGCGTCTATGAGTACACTGCCGGTCCTGGTCTCGATCTGGCGAAAACGAACGGTGTCATCAGCTTCGTCCACACCGAGAGCGGAGGCTTCTTCGCTGAGGAGGCCACCAGCGATGACTACGACTTTGTCAACGCGCACGAAAACGAGGGCTGGAAGTTCCTGGCCTTCGACCTGACAGACCCGGCATGGATCGAGAAGATCACCAGCACCTTCGAGGCCATGAAAAGCCGCGGCGGCAAGTGGCAGTATGAACTGTACGAACGGATGACACAGGTCGCCGTCGTCCGTTCGCCCAACCCCGACTACGTGCCGCACGTAGAAGTATCAGTCACTTCCCATGCAGTAGACGCCGACGATTGGAACATCTGTCCGCGGACCGGTCAGCCGCACCGCTTCATCAAACCTACACCCCAAATACCGATCATCGGCCTGCCGTACGGAATCAACGCCAGCTGCATCTGCTCCACCTGTCATGGCATCTTTTACACCAGCAAACTGTCCGGCAAGTAGCCGACAGCAAGACACATCAACGCTCGCGCCCCGATCTGGGGCCGGGCAATTTTTTTTAGAACTATTTAACCATCTTTAAAAACTCTGTCTCTTCCAATATTTTAGTACCAAACTTTTTTGCTTTATCCAATTTACTTCCCGGTTCTTCGCCAACAACTAAGTAATCTGTCTTTGAAGTTACGGACGATGAAACACGGCCGCCATTTTTAACGATTAATTTATGAGCATCGTCACGCGGCATTGATTCTAATGACCCGGTAACAACAAAAGATTTTCCATCTAATTTTTTTGAAACAACAGGGGAGTGATATGGTTTAATTTTGACGCCAAGATTTTGTAATTCTTTGATAACTTCTAAATGTTTTTTATCAGAAAAATATTCTTCAAATGATTTGCCAACCGCCTCACCTATTCCGTAAAGTTGGTCCAGGTCCTCTTTTTTAACTGATAGAACTTTTTCGATTGTGCCAAACTGCTCCGCAATATCATTAGCAGTTTCGGCGCCAACATGACGGATTCCCAAGGCATAAATAAATCGTTCAAGTGTAATATCTTTTGATTTCTCTATTGCCTCAACAATGTTCGCGGCGGACTTCTCTGCAAAACGCTCTAACGGCTCCAAATCCCCTTCCCTAAGTTTAAACAGATCAGACGGATCGCCAACCAAGCCCTCATTCATTAAAAGTTCGATAATTTTCGGCCCCATGCCATCAATATCAAAAGCATTTTTAGAAACAAAAAAACCAATTTGTCGCAAGCGCCTGACGGAACAGTTTTTATCGGCACAATACGAGTCTACTTCCCCATCTTTCTTAGTGACAACTCCACCACAAACCGGACATGTTTTTGGCATTGAAAATGCTTTTTCCTTGCCACTACGCATTGATTTAATTACTTCTTTAACTTCAGGAATTACATCTCCGGCTTTTCGAATAATAACAGTGTCACCAATCCGAATATCTTTGCGGCCAATTTCGTCAGCGTTATGGAGTGTTGCCCTAGACACGGTTGAGCCGGCAACTATTGTCGGCTCCATGACCGCAACCGGCGTTAGCTTCCCCGTTCGACCAACTTGAACGATAATATCTAATATTTTTGATGTGGCTTCCTCGGCAGCGAATTTATAAGCAATCATTCCCCGTGGTGCCTTGCCGACAACACCCAAGCGATCAAAGGCTTTTTTGTTGTTGAGAACAACAACAACGCCGTCGGTTTGATACGGTAATTTCTCTCTTGAAGATTCCCAATGTGATAAAAACTCTTTTACTTCGGATAAATTTTTACAAAGTTTATTATTTTTATTAACCTTAAATCCTAAGCACTCGGCCAAATCGTGTTCCTGGTGATGTAAGTCCAGCCCGATTTTTGATGCCACAGCATAGACAAAAAAATCTAATTCCCGCTCGGCGGTAACGCGCGAATCTAATTGGCGAATTGAGCCAGCGGCAACATTCCGCGGATTGGCATATTTTGCTAACTCGGATTTTTCGCGACCGGCATTTAATTTTTCAAAATCTGATTTGGATAAAAAGGCCTCGCCACGAACTTCAAAACGACCGTTTTCTACAGAATCCCAGCCCCGCTGGCATAATAGTTTGTCATTCCCTTTTTCTGTTTTGTCATTCCGGACTTGGGTCCCGAGAATCTCGTTTTTGTTAGATCCTGAATCAAGTTCAGGATGACAGCCAAGAGCATCTGGATGACGAAGTGACAAAGGAATAGAATTTATTGTCCGCAAATTTTGGGTTACGTTTTCACCGACAGAGCCATCGCCACGTGTCGAACCTTGAACTAAAACTCCGTCCTCATATATTAACGAAGCTGCCAAGCCATCCATTTTTAGTTCAACAAAATAGCCGTTTTCTTCAATGGCATTTTTGGCGCCATTTTTTATTAATCTCTCCTCCCACTTTTCCAACTCTTCAAAATTAAAAACATCATTAATAGAAAGCATCCGCGATTCATGATGTACCTTTTCAAATTTTTTCGCTGGTTCGTCCCCAACTCTTTGTGTCGGTGAATCTGGAGTAATTAACTCAGGATACTCTTCCTCCAATTTTTCTAGTTCGCGAAAAAGCGAATCATAAACCGCGTCTGAGATTTTTGGAGAGTCTAGTACATAATAAAGATAACGATGCTCGTTTAGCTCACCGCGCAATTTTTCTATTCGATTTTTAGCTTCTTGCTTATTCATAATTATAAATCTTCTATGGTATTTTTTAACTCTTCCAAATCGTTTCCCGCTTCAGCAATTCGTCGGAAACTGCCAGAACCGAAAGTCTGATCAACCAAACGACCAAGATCGAGCAAATTGCCTTTAAAAAACCCGTCAGTAAAATAATGGAATATTTGATCGCGCGACAAGCTTTCCTCTTTAGCAGTAAATATTTTATCAATTAAGAGCTGTAACAATTCTCTTTCTTGTTTATAAGGATATCGTTCTGTTCGAATATCCAATTTACTATCAGGGGATTCAAAATGTCTTGCATAAATGACATCATTATCAAATAAATCACTCCCGTCTTCTTTTTTTAGATGGCTGTATTGGTTGCGAGCTTCTTGAGTTTGTTCCCGTTCGCGATCGATTGACGGATCAGATACTCCATCCATTGCTGCGATAGTTAGTTGCTCTGCAACAGCTTCATTAAGTGGATCCAGATATAATTTTTCCCCATTTCTGCTATAGGTAGCTAAACCCAATCGATGCGCTTTAGAGCTATCTTCATTTTCATCAGATTGTATTGCTTTATATCCTTGAAAATGAAGTTCCTCATGAATTAAGCGATCAAGCAATACAGTTTTAATTGATTCATCGCGAACCGCAATACCTTGTTTAAAAATAGAAAATTTGCCAACAATATGACGAGTGCGAAGATCTCCGCCAGATACTATGTGGACATTCTCAGGCGGAATTTCAAATGATTGATAGCCAAGTCGATCCAAAAAATTCCTTACAACCTGTCCAGTCAAAGTAATTAATCTCTGATTAGTTTCTGACTTTTTAACCTCTACAACACGAGAGTTATCAGGAAAAATAGCCGACCCATCGGGTTGGCCCCTAAAATTATTCTCCACTTTTGCTTCGGCATACATCTTGTCTTCATCAGATGCAGTACCTATCACATTGTCTACCCCGCGAAAAGTTTCATTCATAGAGTCATTATATCAATCTATGACAAAAAGAAAACGAGATTATTTCTTAGATCTATTTCTCTGGGTTGCGTCTAAAATCTTTTTTCGCAAACGGAGTGCCGTCGGCGTTACTTCCAAGAGTTCGTCATCTTCCAAAAAGTCGATGCATTGCTCGAGTGATAATATTGTCGGCGGCGTTAAAACAGTAATCATATCTGAACTTGCTGCCCGGACATTTGTCAGCTGCTTTTCTTTGGTGACATTAATTTCCATGTCGCGCTCTGTTGGGGTCATCCCAACAATCATACCGGTATAAACTTCGGTTTGTGGCGGAATAAATGTAATGCCTCGTTGCTGAGCAATATTTAGTCCGTAAGCCACAGTTTTTCCCGGACCAAAAGCGATTAAAACCCCGGTTCGGCTTTTCGGCAAAGCTGAGCCAACTTTTTCGTAGCGCAAAAACAGTGAGTTAATAACCGCCGTACCCTTGGTTGCAGTCATTAAAACATTTCGCAAACCCAAGGTCCCGCGGGTTGGAATTTCAAAAACCAATCTGGTGGTACCATCAGGATTTTCATTTTGGTGGGTAAGCATTCCCCGGCGTCGAGAAATCTCGCCGATTGTTGCTTGAGCAAAATCGCTCTTAACATCAATAGTTAATTCTTCAACCGGTTCTGAAAGAATGCCATTAACTTCTTTGGTAATAACTTCCGGTTTTCCAACCTGAAGTTCGTAGTCTTCACGTCGCAAGTTTTCAATAAATACTGACAAGTGGAGTTCGCCGCGACCGGATAAAATGTAATTTCCGTCTTGTGAATCGTCAAGTCGCATCGAAACATTGGTCTCTAGCTCTTTCTTGATACGGTCGAGTAGTTGCCTGGCGGTAACAAATTTCCCTTCGCGGCCAGCGAACGGTGAGGTGTTGGCATAAATGGAAATCCTCATTGTTGGCTCTTCAATTGCTGGGGCCGAGAGCGCTTCCGGGCAGAGTGGATCGGCAACGGTGTAGCCTATTGTGGCATTTTTAATGCCGGCGATTGAAACAATATCGCCTGATTCAGCCTGCGTTACTTCAACTTTTTTCATTCCAGAATTTAAGTAAATTTTTTCGATTTTTCCGTTCCCAACAACTCCGTTAGCATCTAGCAAAATTACCGGTATTCCAGCTTTTGCAATACCATTTTTAATTTTACCAACGGCGTATTTACCCATAAAACTATCGTAATCGAGAGCGGAAACCAACATTTGGAATGGTTGATCGTCATTTTTCTCCGGAGCCGGAATATATTCAATAATCGCATCCAAGATCGGAGCTAGATCAGCTTCTTCGTTAAAGTCTGATGGCATGTCTTTCCAGGCTTTTCCATCACGTCCCAACGCGTAGTAAATTGGGAACTCCAATTGCTCGTCGGTTTGTGCCATATCTAGGAATAGATCGTATGTGTTATTGATAGTTTTTTGTAAATCAGCGTTTTGTTTATCAATTTTATTGATCACGACGATAATTTTCAGTCCGAGCTCAAAAGCTTTTTTTAGAACAAATTTAGTTTGCGGCATTGGCCCTTCTTGAGCGTCAATAACTAAAATAGCGCCCTCAGCCATATTTAGAGTTCGCTCAACTTCACCACCAAAATCCGCATGCCCCGGAGTATCAATAATATTAATTTTGACGCCCTTGTAATTGATCGCGGTGTTTTTTGCCAAAATGGTAATTCCGCGCTCACGTTCCTGATCATTTGAATCCAAAATTAGATCTTGATCCATGTAAGCTTCATTATCGCGAAAAGTTTTAGATTGCTTTAAAAAGCCATCAACAAGGGTGGTTTTACCGTGATCGACGTGAGCGATAATTGCAACGTTACGCAGTTCCATAATGTTTTCCCAACAAAAAAATTGAATAATTTTGTGAATTATTGATTAATAGATCGCCGACACAGAGGCTTAAAGACTTCTACCAAACAATATTTGTATACTATAATAGTACGCTATTTTTCTCAGTTTGTCAACCACAAGCGATATTTTAGGCTTTTTTCTTATTACCCCAAATGTAGATATAGAGAATTTCCAAAATTCCTAACGTATTCACAATCATGAGGATTATAAACCAGGCAAGATCTTTGTTCCTGGCCGCTTTCCAAAGGGCAACGCCTTTCCAGGGAATCTCCCATAGCGCCAAGATTCCAATCACAACTGGTAACCATGTACTAATGGTTGTTATTTGATGCCCATCTGATGAAAACATTTATTCTCCTTGGCTATTCGCTATTAGTTATGCGTTATTAGTTAATATCACATCGGCCGTAATGTGCCGGCAAAAACCTGCCAAGCCAAAAGCGATTTAGCAACTAGTGACAAAATAATGTAAGCACGTTCTCCGTAAAGATAATCCTTCCATGGACCGACTTTTTTGTATTGCAAAACTTGGTTAATGGCAAAACAGTTGAAGAAAAGAAATATTGAAAAATATATCCAGTATACAAAAGTTGGCGCATGATTATTAGCATCACCTGAGCCAAACAAGTATAGACCGATAACAACCCAAGGAGCAATACCAGCAATACAACCGAAGATGAATGAAGTCCAGTCGGTTTTGGTCGTGCTTTGATTGTGGAGTTCCATCATCCAGCCAAAAAGAATCATCATTGCGTTCAAGACGAAGATTGGAATTAAAGAAGCAATGTCATAGACTCCAACCAGCATGGCAATTGCAATCATCATGATCGAAGAAGAAAAGGAGTATTCAATCCAACGGCCATAGTTGGCTCCCTTGGCCAAATTTCGATTGTACCAATCATTAGCAACCGTACCGATAACAAGATGAGCCAAAGCTGAAAGAAAAAGAAATATGGCAATCATTGGGCCAATCTTAAGTGAAAACAAAGTTGACTGAACGGGCTGTAGCGTTCTTGTAACAACATCAAACTTCAAATAGTGGCTCATCACCGGCAAACTGAAACCACTAGATAGCCAAAGCATGGCAACGCCCTGACCAAAATGAAGTAGTGCCATCCACAAATTAAAATTCTTGAGACCCTTTAACTTTTCTTCCTGACTTTTCATTTTTCCTCCCTAAATAATATTTCTATTTAATTTTTCCACAAACCGTGAATATTGCAATAAGCACGGGCGACCTTAATATCGCTATTGCAGAATTCTGCTTCTGGTTTCCCGCCAACTTGCAAATTCTTGCGACAAACATCAGCACCTTCCAAAACTTCAATCCACTCTATGTGATGCTCTGCTTCCATTGGGTGTGGAACTGAGCCAACTAACACTCGCTGATCTTCAACCACTGGTTTGTGTTTTTCCATTCCCTCTTCGCCAGATTTTTCAACTAATTTTTCCATTGGCTTTCCACAACAAACTAATTCACCATCACTGGCATGAACCAGCTCAACAATGTTGCCACAAACATTACACTTGTAAATTCCATTTAATTTCATGCTTCTCCTTTTGAACATATTATATCAAAATAATTTTCGATAAACATGACAGTATGGGTTACCGCCAGTTTTTTGATAATATTTTTGATGATAATCATCGGCCGGCCAAAAATCAGTTGCTTTTTCTACCAGCGTTGCAATTTTCATGCCTTTTTCTTCTAAAATTTTAATCAGTGAAAGTGCGATCTTTTTTTGTTCATTATTCAAATAAAAAATTCCCGACCGATATTGCGAACCAATATCCGGCCCTTGTCCGCCAACCTGTGTTGGATCATGGGTTTCAAAAAAAACTTTCGCTAATTGTTCGTATGATACTTTTTCCGGGTCGAAAATCACTTCAATTGATTCGGCATGCCCGGTTTTTCCGCTTGATACCTGCTCGTAGCTCGGATTTTCAACTTTTCCTCCACAATATCCGACTGTGGTTTTTTCCACGCCACTAACCTGGTCGAAGTAATGTTGCGTACCCCAAAAACAACCGGAAGCAAAAATCGCTCGCTGGGTTTCATTGTTTTTTTTGTCTTCAACCATAATCTGATTATACTTGACTTGACTATTTTTTGCATCGTCAAATTTAAACATAAAAAATGGGAGGCAAACGCACTCCCAAACTGTTCAATGCTTGTAAAGTCCCTGGCATTGCGGATCATATGGCCCACCGTAGCCCTCAAACTCGAGGGAGGCGCCACTCACCAGCGGCAACAGATCCTTCGACTGCCCGATGTAGAAGTCTATCGGGCCACGAGTCTCACCTGGCTTTAGCGCCGGGCGGTCCATGCTTATGCCGAAGATTGTGGTGGAATAGATGATTTTCTCCCCCTTGAAGAGGCGAAGATGCAAGTTGGCGTAGATGCAGGGTACCTTGCCAATGTTCTTCATGGAGACACGAAGACCCACATTGGGCCCGTAGTGCCGACGATCAGTAGTGAACAACTTGGCACCTAGGATCGCGATGTGCGGACGTTTGGGGCTGACGGCGGCCGTTTTGGTCTGGGTTTGAATCTGTACATACCCCAGTCGATCAGGGCCGGCCATGGCGGCCGAAACCAGCATCAGCAACGCCGCAATAATGGTTGATTGCTTCACAGCTAATCACTCCTCGCAGAAACTGTACTCGAGCTTTACGAATAAGCTCGGGTAGATTCCTGCGAGAATTTTGTTTATTTAACCATTTTTGCCTGACAAATACAAGCTGAGAACTTACTTTTTGGACTGATCGTCCGGCACAAATTTAATCGATAACGAATTTACGCAATGACGAAGATTTTTTTTCGTCAAACGCTCTCCTTCAAAAACATGGCCCAAGTGTGCCTGGCAGTTGGCGCAAACAATTTCTTTCCGTGATCCATCGGCATCCGGAATTCGCAAAACTGATCCCGGAATTTCGTCATCAAAACTCGGCCAACCACAACCGGATTTAAGCTTTACCTCCGAAGTATAGAGTGGATTTCCACAGCGCCTGCAAACATAAGTTCCTTGTTGAAAAAACTCATTATACTTACCAGAAAACGGCGCCTCTGTGCCTTTGTTTTCGATAATATTTTTTTCTTCGGCTGTTAAATCATCTTTCATACTTTAATTGTAGCTAAATACTACACAATTGCAATGGACGAACAACAAATAAGTGTTGACTCAATATGTTTTATGTGGTATAGATTAGATGTCCCTGAAAGGAGGGATTGGTTATGTCTGATAAGACAGACGCTGGAAGCAGCCAGCCCTCTTTGGCCATTTTGGTTAGGGTTGGCGGAGAACTTACCGGAACAGAAACTCCTCCGCAAGACGCGGGCTATGAGCTGATCATCATCGCAGGGGTCGAAGAGAACTGGCTTGTCCATCGTTCAGAAGCAGGCGCTCTCGAGTTCCTGACTAAGGCCCTGGGTGCCGATCGCTTCAAGCTAAACCGCGGAGTCTACGAAATTACCGTGCCGTTCGGCATGAAGGGCGCCTGGGTAGGATCCGGCAGTAGAGTCGCCAACTTTCTGGCTAGTTGTCTAGGAGCCATGCTAGTGATCGGCGAGGATCGCGATTGGATTGTCAAGCGGTGTAGTCGAATCAAGGCTGAACGGCACGAGCAGTTGAGCCTACGTAACAGACGGCAACTTGTCTATCACAGTATCATTTCACCCGAGAGCCTACCACACGAGCCTAACTCCCAAGAGATTCACGACACGCTAATCGAATTGATGAACCGTGAAACTCCTGATAGAGTTAGGCAGTTTATGGAAGCCTGCGGCTGGTTCTTCTCTGCTGGCACTGTTAGTGGGCTCGGCGTGTTGATTGTCGTCGAACAGGGCTTGTTCAAGCAATACCAAACCTGCTGCTTTAACCCGGCTCTGCCACCAAGCAAACACGAAGACAGGACGCCGGCAGCGATCACCAAGGCCGCAAATATCATTGCCCAGACAATGGGCACAGATGAACTGGAGACTCGATGGACCGAGCGACTCGAACAGTTGAAGTGGAGAAAACCCAAAGCGCCGCCCAGATAGTTGGGGCGGCGCTATTTTATTTGGCTCTAAAAAACTTATTTAGTTATAAAATCTTTCAGTGCGATTGTATCTCCGCCAGTGCCATAATCAATATCATCAGTTTTTCCGGCACCGATTGCTCCTATTTCCGAATCATCCTTACCCTTAACTTTAATTAACGCCCAACCGACAACCAAATCAACCTGCTTTTTTATTTCTACATCAGACAGCGGTTTGCCGGACTCTTTTGCCTTTTCAATTTGGTTAATGGCCGAATTTATTGCAAAATTTAGCATTGTATCGTCAGTATTACCGGAGCCAATTTTTTCCTTAATGCTCGAGTAGATTATATGGGCATCCAACTTGTCTTTGCTCAGTTCTGCTTGGATAAAAGAAGCCAAATCCCTTTTAAGCGATTCAAGATCCGGGGCACTGCCAACATCTTGTCTTCCAAAATCCGTCATATTTCAACTAGCTATAAAGTTTTTTGTTATTTACTCTGACTTTGTTGTAACTGTAACAGAGAGGCCACTCGACGTTGGGTCGTAGGTTAACATTAAACTATTGGAGTCTTTCTCGTAAGTCAAAATGTCGGCACCGAAGGAAGTTGTGGCTGTGTTTGTCCAGCCAGCCGAGACGACTGATGCTTTATAGGTATCAAATTGGACCTGGCTAATGTCACTGGCTATAACAGACCAGCCACTACTGGATTTGTCAGATGTCGACATGGTCAAAGTGCCAACAGTTAATTTTGGCACAGATGTGGGCATATCTGCCGGCCACTTAACGTTACCACCCACTGAAGTTGTACCTGAGCCATTAGAGACTGAGGTCGTTCCGCTATCGGAATTAACTGAAACGTTGCTGCCGGTTACCGAGCTAAGTATGCCACTGGTGATTTTGTCAGCTGCCTTCCTTGCCACCCACCTGCTAATTAATGTACCACCGACTCCCAAAACCACTAGCGCCACCACAACAATAATAATCGTCGTTGCGTTGCTTTTTTTCGCTGGCGCAGCAGGCGCTGGTGCTGACGTTGCTACCTTTTCATCTTCTATCATAGCTCCCTCCTAAATTATTTTCTTTTTCTAATTATAACAAGATTTAATAGCTATTTCCACACGGCGTTAAAACCAAGCGAAGCGAGGTTATAACAAGATCCAATATTTTTCTCTATATGATGTTAGGACCAAGCGAAGCGATGGTTAAATCACGGCCGATTTATCATTTCGGCTGATCTGACAGCCAAGTATAATTATCCAGATCAAGAAAGCTAATATCCACCCTCGCTCAGAGATATTAATAACCTCTGATTTGTTAATATTTGCCCACAAACTAACAAGGCCGAAGATTAACGAAGCGGAAAATAAAATACTTGCTGTAAGTAGCACTCTTTGAATTTTCCCTTTCAGCAAGTATAAAATTGCAAATATTTGAGAAACTAAAAATGTAATTACCAAACCAGTAATAAAATTATTGTGAACCACATCTCTTGTAGTTCGAACACCTTGCCATGGATCCATTGGTGTAAACCAATTCATATAAATTAACCCCGAAAAACAAAGAAAAATAAAAACACCTGACAATTTAGCAAAAACATCTTTCTTCAAAATAAAGGCAAATGAGAATAACATAACTAAAATCGCCGATATTGAATAGCAAGCGTTTATTGCTATGGCGTGAGCCTCACCTCTAGCGTTAAGCTCACTAACTGTATTCCAAAAATGACTGTAACCAGGCTTCAGCTCGGCGAACACAATAATCGTTAATAAATATGTCGTGGAGCCCAGGATCCCTGCCATACCTAACATCTTATTTTTCATCCGGCCATTGCCTTCAAAGCTTTAATTCGCTCCTCAACCGGCGGATGAGTATCAAATAAACCGGAAAGCCAGGAGCGCTTTTTTCTTGGATTCATAATAAATAACAACGATGTGGCATCATTAACATAACGAACTGGCTTCTTAAATTCTGATATTTTTCTAAGAGCGCCAGCTAAGCCCTCCGGATATCGTGTCAGAAGCGCTCCATTAGCATCGGCCATGTATTCTCTTTTTCGTGATATTGCCAGCTGAATAAGAGTAGCCATGATTGGTGCTAAAATTGCAATGATAATGCTTATTAACAAAGCAATACCATTGTTGCCACCATTATCATCATCGCCGAAGCCACCCCAAAAACTAATACGAAAAAATAAGTCAGATGCAATTGCGATCACTCCAACAAGAACAACGACGACAACCATAAGCAGTGAATCGCGGTTGCCAATATGCGAGAGCTCATGAGCGACCACACCCTCAAGTTCATTTTTTTCCATAATCGAGAGCAGTCCTGTCGTGACTGCAATAGATGAGTGTTTAGGGTCTCGACCCGTAGCAAAAGCATTTGGCGAGTCATCATTGATGATGTAGATTTTTGGAGCCGGAATACCAGCCGTGATGGCCAAATTTTCAACGATGCGGTACAATTCAGGATTATCAGATTTTTTAACAAATTGGGCATGAGTCATTGCCAGTGCAATGGAATCGCCCCAAAAGTAACTGGTGAGCGCCTGACCAACGGCAATAATGACAGCAATGATAAGAATCGCCGGCGAATTATAAATGTAAGAAAAAAGCCAACCGAGAGCGATGATAAAAATCAAGAATATCCCGATATAAAAAACCGTTTTAAATTTGTTAGAACCAATCTGATCGTAAATATTCATAGAGATAATTAGTTAAACTAAAAAAGCTAAGTTAATTTTAGCTTTTTTAGCGTCCAATGTAAAACTAAAGTGAAATTCGTTCAGCAATTCTGCCTACAACTGGCACTGGTTCGGACTTGCCGGTGAAAACATTTATAATGCCAGTAACCCAAATTACTAAATAGGCCAATAGAAATACCCAGCCGGCAACTGGAATCCAAAAAGTAAAAGCAACAGCAATTGCCAAAATAAACATGACAACACCCTGCTTTGCGTGATAATGCGCAAACTCATCTTTTTTGAAGAAATTTAATGGAAAGAAAAGCAACACGCCAAGATAAGACATGAAAGCAATAAGTTTTTGCTTAATGGTCAAAGTGACCTCCGATTAGCCTCGTCCCCACGCTCGAGACAAAATTAATTAACTAGTTTGATTGAAAAAGGATATTTGTAGGCTTCGCCTTTGCTAGCTGCCATTGCACCCTGAATACAGAACACCAAGTTTAGAATCCAAACTAAAGGATAAAGGATAAAACCAATGCCAATAAATGAAAGGACCGCACATGCAACCCAGGCAATAAGAACGGTAATTTGAAAATTCAAAGCTTCCTTCGATTCTGAATAAGCGAACGGTTTGTCTTTTGCGGTTAGATAAATAATTAATGGACCAACGACGCTTAGTACAATGCCTAAAATGTGAGCCAACATCGCCATGTTGTTAACATCGCTCGAACTTTTCTTTTCCTCTGGCATAATTCTCCCTTTCTTTTAATTTGCTATTTACTAAAATTTAACTTCAACGTTTTGTCGCTCGGCAACATCATCAAGCTCAAACAGCTCCTTTTTCTGATAATGAAACATGCCAGCGATGATGTTTGATGGAAAACTTTCAATTGCAATATTAAGATCCCGAACATTCCCATTGTAAAATCTACGCGCAGCCTGGACTTTATCTTCTGTGTCAGTGATCTCTCTTTGTAGTTCGAGAAAATTTTCATTAGCTTTCAAGTCTGGGTAATTCTCTGCAACAGCAAATACTGATTTTAAACCTTCAGTGAGTTGATTCTCAGCCTTGGCCTTATCACCCAAGCCTTTTGACGAAATTGCTGCCGTTCTTGCTTCGGTAACTTTTTCAAATAACTCTTTTTCATGTTTAGCATATCCCTTAACGGTCTCGACTAAATTTGGGATCAAATCATGGCGACGCTTGAGCTGAACATCAATGTCACTCCAGGCTTCTTCACTGCGATTCTTCAAACTAACCAACCGGTTAAATACCGAGGCGACAACAACTAGCAGTACTACCAATATAATAATGACTATCCACGCACCTGCCATACTACTCCTTAATATTATTACAAACTAGAAAGTGAATACAGAAATACGCTGCCAACCATTTTCCCAGATGTATCAGTGGTATCCTCCAGTACACAAGTCAGAGTATAAGACGAACCATCTGATTTATACCCATAATAGTTGGTTGGGCTCTTCGGGTCAATAGGCAAAATTGTTAAATATGTTGGGACCAGTGACGCATATAATGTTCCGGCTGACGCCGCAATCTTTTCCGATACTTGTGCCACAGGATACTTCCCGGTGGCGCCGCGGGAGCTTTCCAGAGCTTTGGCAATACTGGCTAGGTCAGCTTTTCTTTTGGAGTCACGACCTTTTACTGTCGTTAAATCAGCTGTAGCGGCTGTTGTTATTCCTGTGTACGGCAGCGAAGTTGCAGGAACCAAGAAATCGGCTGAGCTGTTGCCATAATCAGAAAAATTAAGAGTTATATCAATTCTTGCCACCGCTGATTGGCTTCCCGGAATGATTTTCATGGTCAGTTTATGAATTAAGTGATCGTTTACTCCCAACCAATAATCAGCGTCCAAACTTGAAACACTGTTATTGCCTAGACCAAAACTTTCCAGGGCACTTCCGATGGTCGCTTTTCCGCTGTAATGAAAGCACCTTACACCGTTTACTGTTTCACTATTGCCACGACTGCCAACAAGTGAAAAATCTGATCCGCTAAACTTGCTACCCCAAAAAGCTGAACCGGGAGCATCTGAACCAAATTTATTCAGATCAAATGATACCCATCCGCCCTTTGCCTTAGTGTCATAATTTATGTCACTAGAAGTGTTTAAATACATTTTGTTCTTTGAGTAAACTAGCTTGATCGAGGAATCAGAACTCTTGCTTGATTTTAATCCGATGTTTACACCACTGACCGAATCAGTTATCTGAGCGCTTATACTGGTTGCCAACTCTTCGACGGTTGAGGCGCCGGTGTTTGTGCCAGAATCAGTAGACGAGTCAGAAGATCCGGCGGATGAAATTGATGGCGTTGATGTGCCAGCAGACGAACTCGAGTTTGAGGACGAGTCAGAAGAAGATGTGCTTGATGAGTCCTGGCTGCCGCTAATGTCAGTCGAGTCAGCCGCAGACGAGGTATCTTGAAATAAATCACTAGAAGGATCAGTCGATAACTCATCACTGGTCACGGCTAGCACCGCCTTAATTTTTGGCCCAATTTGCTCATCTTTAAAGGCTACTAAAGGTAAGGCAGCCGCTGAAACAATTGGAGAAATTAAGTTAGATTTTACACCCTTGTTAACAGTTATTGTTGCATCACCAGAGATCTTGAAATTTGGCTCTGACTTCATTTTAACTGCTGAGATAGCAAATGCATTCTCAGCATTCGCTGGAAGACCACCCCAAAGCGCTTCCAAGCGGACGGCGCCATAAGTTTTCTCGAGGCCAACTGAAATCAAACCTTTTTCAGTTAAAAATACCCCACCAGCAAAAAGTATGATTAGCCCAATTACCCCGGCGGCAACATATGTTACTACCTTATTTCCTGGCTTCTTGATGGCTGGTGGCGCAACCGCAGCAGCAGGCTGAATCGGAACTTGACCGACTGGAGCTATATTTGGAACTGGCTGTACAATATTAGGTGCCGCGGCAGGAGTGGGGGGCGGCATTACAGGCTGAGCTATATTTGGAGCCACTGGTTTCTGTGCTAACGGCTGAGCTTGACCTTGAACCGAAGATGGCGCTGCTGTGGACGCCACACCGTCTGGATTACCGGCCTGTCCATATACTGATTGCCAAAAGTTGCTTGGGGCGGCGGTAGATGGTGCGGGAGATGACTGTGATGTTACGGAATTGACCCCAGTTTTAATTGGTGCCGGAGCGGCGGCCGGACTTGGAGCTGGAGCAACGTTACTGGGAGTTGGTTGGGTGACTGTCGAAACATCAACTTTAGCCCCAACTTTCTCGTCGGTATCAATAGGAATATTAAGCCCGGCTGGTTGTGCAGCATCAGTTGAGGCAGCGCCTGCCGTTGGCTGTTTATTTACATCAAGATCACCAACAACTGTTGGTGCTGATTTAGCAGTTTGTGTATTCTCTGGTAGCGGTTCGTCCCAAGGTGAACCACCAGTTGTTTTTCCAATATCAGCCATTAAATCCCCTCCGCCACACATTTAACATCCAATAGTTCGTGGCGCCCTACCGTAGCGAACATTCGACTGCGAGGGCTGTAATCCTCGAAGCGAATTTGAGCGAAGGAGGGCACGACACTATACTACATATAATACTTTATTTCTGATTTTTTTTCTACTTTTTATTTCCGGCCAGCGCCGAAACCTTGACAATAATATCAAGCGTTTGCTGTCCAGGAAGCGCTAAATTAATTTTATGATCGCCAATCTCTTTAATTGCTAAGTTTGGGCTGATTGATTCAATTTTGACTTTCAATTTTTCCTCAGCTAGAGTTTTAATTTCTTTAATTGTTACGCTGCCAAATAATTTTCCTTCAGTCGAAGCTTTTCGCTCAAAATCAATTACTAAATTTTGGTTTTTACTGGCAATTTCAGCAACTTTTTTAATCTCTTCCTGCTCTTTGTCTGTTTGCGTCTCCTTTTTCATCAAAATTTCTTGGCCAACGATGCTATCGGCAGTTACAGCCAAAGCATTTGGAAATAAAAAGTTTCGCGCATAGCCAGGCTTGGCTTCCTTTTCGTCACCCTTCTGCCCCACATTTTTAATGTCAGCAGTTAAAATTACTTTCATATTTTTTCTCTTTCAAGTCTAATGCCAAGGGATATTACCCCGAGGTCAAAGACCTTTATTACTTAATTTTTGTAACAATTTCAGTTTTCGCTTTGTCCATTTGCGGATCAGCCGTTGACGATGAATCGGTTGGGGCTGCGACAACAATATCCGGAGTAATACCGATTTTATTTATCTGCGAACCATTTGGCGTTAGCCAATTAGCAATGGTCACTTTTAGCGCCGCACCACCAGAGAGTGGCTCAATTTGCTGAACACAGCCCTTGCCAAAAGTTTTCTCGCCGATAATTTCTCCGCGATTATTATCTTTTACCGCTCCAGTCAAAATTTCTGCTGCAGATGCACTGCCACCATTAACCAAAACTACCAATGGGTAATCCAGAAGAAGTGAATTACCGTCGGCCTTATAATCCGTCTTTGAATTGTTTTTGTCAACTTCTGAGACTACTACTTTATCCTTTGGCAGCAATAAACTTGCAACTGAAATGCTAGAATCTAGGTAACCGCCAGGGTTATTGCGCAAATCCAATATAATACCCGAAACGCCATCGCCTTTTAATTGATTGGCGTATTTATCTGCCAAACTCACCGTATCATCACCAAATTGGCTGATTTTAATTACTGCAATCTTCTTACCTGAAACGGAAATCATGTTATATGTCACACTGCTAATTTTAATGTTCTGCCTGGTAACAATTATCTCAAGCGGCTGGTCAGAACCAGAGTGAACAATTTTAAGTTTTACTTCAGTGCCGGCTTTGCCCCTGATTTTACTAATTACTTCGTCCAAACTCATATTTTCTACCGACGAACCGTTAACCTCTAAAATTACATCCCTAGCTTTTATCCCAGCTTTTTCCGCTGGCGAAGATGCCAGCGGTGCGATAACCGTAACTTGGTTATTATTCATAATCAACTCAGCCCCAATCCCTTCAAATTGGCCGGAAAGGTCCGAAGTTAGTGCGTCGTTATCAGAGGGTTTTAGAAACACGGTATATGGATCACCCAAAGACGCGGCCATGCCAGAAATTGCACCATAAACCATTGCCTGTGGATCAGACGAACCGTTGTAAAGATCCCTTAGCCTAGACCAGGTTTGCCAAAACAAGGAAAAATCAACGCTGGAAGGCTGACCAACTGAAGAGTTTTTTATGTATGATGGTGGCAAGTAGTTTGAATTATGGCGAGCGCCAAAACCGTAGCCAGCGTAAAAAAACAAAATCAATGCCACTATCGGTAGCACAATTTTGGCAATTTTTTTGTTATTTTTCTTTCTTTCCAAAATAGTTTTCTAATTAATAAATATAGCTGTACGAGCCGTAATTTCCGGGGCTAACATTTTTTCGGTAATCGTAAGCATATTTTGTCCAGTTATACTCCGATAAATCGATTGCGCCATCACCATTTACAGCTTCAACTATGGCGACGTGGCCCCATTGATCACCGGAATAAAGCGGGCCATACCATGTAACTATTGCACCGACTCTAGGAGTCTGACTAACTGAATAGCCTTGAGTTCTGGCTAACTCTGGCCAATACCTTGCACTCCCGCGACCAGGTTGGGTATTTGTCCAATCCTTGCCTAATTTCACATTCCAATACCAAGCGGCGTAGGATGTACATTCACGAGTTAGGAAATCCCACGGGTCCGGCTCATCAATTCCAGAAAATGGATAACTGGTTGAGCCATAAATTATTGACTCATTCCAGTGACTTTTTGACCTTTCAGCATAAATTGCGGCTGAAACCGTCGCAATTTCTCCTTGCAGTTTACTCACGAGAGCTAAATACTGTTGCTGCTGAGCTTGTGTCATATTGAGCATCTGAGTTTGCAGATTCTTCTGGTTAACTACGGAAGTTTTATAGGATGTTTGTTGCTGCTGCAAACTCTGAAGATCAGTCATTTTTTTCTGTTGATCACTTTTTTGAACCGCAAGTTGAGCTTTTAAATCATTAACTTTTGCAATTGTACTAGTTACTTGAAGTTTTATCGAGTCATAATATTGCTGCTTGGAAACCATTGAAGACAAACTATTGGAGCTAAATAGGGTTTCAAAAAAGCCAACACTTCCCTCCATGTACCAGCTCGAGATTACTTGATTCAACTTGTTTTTTTGATCTGCTAGTTTTGCTTCCTGAGTAGTAATTTGGCTGGTAAGGTCGTCAATTGTTGCCTGAGTGCTGGAAATGCCTCCGTTAGTTTGATCGAGTGCGGCTTGAGTTTGGTTAATTTGATTCGTCACCACACTAATCTGAGTTTTCATTTGGGCGGCTTCTGCAGCTTTCTGATTTGCCTGAGCCAAGGCCTGGGCCTGCTGCTGCTGCAGTGCTGCTCTCTGTTGTTCTTTGGCAGTCAAAGCAAAAATAACGTTAGTTGGTACGCCATTGACCACGAGAGCTAGCAGAAACGCAATGATTATTTTAAAATGATTTTTCATTTTTTGTTTTTTCCAAATAAATACTGCCGCATAGCGACTAACGAACAAATTGCTCCCATAACCAAGCCAATGACAAACTGTGAAGCAATAATCAGCCAAAAACTTTCATGGAGTGATGACTCCAACCCAACCATACCCAAATAACTTTCTGTCGGCGGTAAGGCAACTCGATAAACAACATAGAAAATTGCTGATGAAATGATGGCGCCCAGAAAGCCATATGCCATACCTTCTATCATGAATGGTGCCCGAACATAGGAGTCCGACGCTCCCACCAATTTCATTATCTCTATTTCATCAGAGCGGCTATAAATTGTCAAACGCAGAGTATTATAAACAATTAAAACTGATACCAGCATGAAAATTAACGACAACGCTAGCCCCAATGTTCGGATGAAACCTGTGATTCGAACTAGTCTATCAACAATATCTTTGGTTTTTTTGTAACTTATTTCCTGAATTAATGAAGCGTAATCCTGATTGTCCAAAAAGTTTGCGACAGTTTCAATTTGTTGCGGAGTTACGGTTTGAATTTCAAAACTTCGAGGCAGCGGGTTGTCGGTCTCAGAAATCACGTTAGCTATGTCGGAATTATCAGCATTACTTTGTTGCCAGGCGGCTAGCGCCTGATCTTTCGAGGTGAAATCCACACTTTTTACTTCCGGCCGCGATTTAATAATGTCAGAAAGCGCCGAAACCTGATCGTCGGTATCTGCGTCCTTAAGATAGACGGTTAAATCAACTTTTCCTTTAAGTGTTGTCGCCGCCTTATTGGCTACTATAATGGTTAAAGAAAATACCGAAATGATAAATAATGCGAGTACTATAATCACTGTCGTTGCTAACGATAAAAGCCGGTTGCGCCAAAATGACAAAATGCTCATCTTAAAGACGCGACCTACTGTCATCATCATGCTGGAAATTCCATTTGACTGCATTTTCTATTACCTAATATTAAAGTATATATTTCCCGTCTTCTTTGTCGCCGATAATTTTCCCATCTTTCATAGTAATGACTCGTTTGTGGATTGCATCAACGATTTCTTTATCATGGGTTGCCAACAGTACTATTGTCCCCTGCTTATTTATCTTAAATAATAACTCAATGATTTCCCAAGAATTAACCGGGTCCAGGTTGCCCGTTGGTTCATCAGCAATAAGTAATTTCGGCTCGTGGACTAATGCTCTGGCAATTGATACCCGTTGCTTTTCTCCGCCTGATAACTCTTCAGCCAACGCGGCCGCCCGGTTTTCCAAACCAACAAGTGCCAACATTTCACCAACCCGCTTTTTAATTACCCCGGGCAGTACTCCGGCCACTTCTAAAGCAAAAGCAACATTTTCATAGACAGTTTTTCGCGACAGCAGTTTAAAATCTTGGAAGACAACCCCAACCTTGCGCCGATAATAAGGCAGCTCCCTTTCCTTAAGTTGAAAAATATCACGGTCGGCAACCAGAATCCTGCCGGAGGATGGTTCCTCTTCACGTGTTAACATTTTAATTAATGTCGATTTTCCAGCCCCAGATGGCCCAACCAGTGCAACAAATTCCCGGGCTCCGATCTTAAAAGTTATATCGTCAACTGCCACGATATCTTTACCATATTTTTTTGTTACATGTTGGAATTCAATCATAATTTTTAAATCAAATTTTAAATACTAATATCTAAACTCTAAACAATTTTCAAAATTCAAATGTTTGAATGTTTTAAAATTTTGGTTTTTGGTCATTTGGATTTGTCTAGAATTTAGAGTTTAGAATTTAGGATTTTATATTAACTTACTTATATCAATTCCACTCATTTCTCCAGGCTTCGGCAATCCCATCAACTGTAGTACTGTCGGTGATACATCCGCCAGAATCCCAGTAGCGGGAGAGCTGGAGTACTCCAGTAATGTTTCATGATTAAAGTCTGTCCCCGACTGCGGCGTAAACGGCTTGGTTGCTAAATCACAAACAACAAATGGAACCGGGCTTCCGGTATGTTCTTTATTTACTTCACCGTTGGCCGGATTGATCATAATTTCACAATTTCCGTGGTCGGCAGTAATAATTACTGTGTAACCCTTGGCTGAAGCAGCCGACATCACCGGCCCCAAATTCTGGTCGATAGATTCCGCAGCCTTAATCGATGCTTCTAAGTTCCCGGTGTGACCAACCATGTCGCCATTGGCGAAATTTACCAAAACAAAATCTTGCTGTTTATTTATTGCCTCAACTACCTTATCTTTTATTAGTCCTGCTGACATTTCCGGCACTGTGTCATAACTCTCAACCCTTTGCGACGGGACAAGAACTTGTTCCTCATGATCATGTGTTTTTTCTTCGCCACCATTAAAAAAGTATGTAACGTGGGCATATTTTTCAGTTTCGGCAATGTGGCTCTGTTTCATGGCCGATGCTTCAATAATGTCAGCGGCGACATTCGTCATATCAAGCGGTAAAAATACTGCCGGGGCTTTTTGCCCATCAAAATATTTTGTCATCGTGACCATGGCCAAGTTATTAACTTTTTGACGCTGAAATTCAGAAAAACTTTCAGTTTCAAATGTCCCTAGAACCTGGCGCATTCGATCGGCGCGAAAGTTAAATAATACAACTCCGTCACCCGGGCGGATTAATCCTTCTTTATTTATTAAGCAGGCACCAATTTTTTCATCATCCGCACCAGCCCGATAATTGGCCTCAATTGCGTCGGCAGCGCTGTTGTAGAAGTCTCCCTGCCCCAAAACCCAGAGATTGTAAGCTTTTTCCACTCGCTCAAAATGTTTGTCGCGATCCATAGCGTAAAATCGCCCGATAATTGTCGCAATTTTACCAACCCCAATTTTTTCAGCCTGTTCTTCAATAAGTTTAATGTCTTCCTTGGCAACTTGTGGAGCTGTGTCGCGACCATCAGTAATCATGTGAATAAAAACCTTGTCAACATTTTTGTCACTAGCGAACTGTAGTAAAGCATAAAGATGTTTCAAGCTTGAGTGAACGCTACCAGCCGAACACAGACCGATTAAATGCAGCGCACTACCGCCGCTATTAACATGATCAGCAATTTTATTTAAATTTTCATTCTTAAACAGGCTGCCGTTTTCAATCGCCAAATCAATCCGCGGCAAGTTTTCCCAAACTACCCGGCCAGATCCTAAATTCAAGTGGCCGACTTCAGAATTACCAGATTCACCCGGAGTAATACCAACATCAATGCCAGACGCCGATAATGAAGTCTTTGGGTAAGCACCATAAATCCAGTCCAAATTCGGAGTTTTGGCCAAATAGGTAGCATTACCTTCTTTTAAAGGTGAAAGCCCCCAGCCGTCTAAAATTACAAGTAGAACTTTTTTCAAGCCCCTCCCATTGTGATTAATTGACTAAATTATATCATAGAAAGTCAAACCCTGTCCAAATAATTCGCTACTTAATAATATTTTCACCAGCAAAAAATATCCATCGTAGTTCGAGGCTTTTTGAGAACAATTTTAATAATTTTCAGCTCAAATAACAACTATTTTTTCTGCCACTTGAAGACATGCTCACCTTCGCAAAACTCAAATCCAATTTTTTTATAAAAATCAGTTAGCCCTTGATCACGCGGGTCAGTAGTCAACATAATATTTCTTGAATTGCAGCTTTTAGCCAATTCAACAACCAGTGCCCTGCCAAATCCTTTTCGCCTGTTATCTTTCAAAATATTTACATCGACAATAAAACTTGACTGCGTCTCATCACTGATAACTCGTCCAATACCGACTGGGTTTTCACCGTCATAAACAATCCCAACTCGGCTGGAATTTAAAATCGCTTTGCGACTTCGTTCTGCATCAGAAAAACCCATCCGAGTTAGTAAATCAACGCCAATTTCGACGATGTCTTCAATTTCACCTTTTCGAAAAATCTTAACTTCCATGTTATTTTCCACAACAATCAATGTATTTTTTATCTGATCCACAAGGACATTTACTATTCAGGTCAAAATCATTCATTTCAAATTGCTTAATGTCATAAACAAATCGAAGCCCGTTCCTAATTGCCTTATCGATATTAAGAATTCCGTCCAAATGGTCCAGTTCATGCTGAATAACTCGCGATTCCTTATCATTACCATCAATAATTAGCTCCTTGCCAGTTTCATCTTGATAACTTATCGAAACGAACTTCGGCCTGACCACCGTCGCTGCTAAATTGCCCATGCTGACACAAAGCTCTTCAGCAATAGTTAATTCGTTAGAGCGCTTGGTGATCCTTGGGTTAACTAAAATCATCACTTTATCTCTAACAAAAACCGCAACAAACCTTTTGAGCACCCCAATCTGCGGGGCCGCCAAACCTCTGCCGAAACCTGTTTTCTCTCGATATCCCAAAAATATTTCTTTTAATTTTTTGATGTCTTTTTGTGTTTTTGAATCAGTAATAACGACATTTTTGCATTTTTTTCTAAGATCATCCGAACCAAGATAACTAATATCTGGAAAGTTTTTAATTGTCTTTTTCCAAACATTAAGAAACTTATTTAGATCAGCCGGCACAAGTTTTGATTTATTATTTCCCACAGCACTTTTTGTACTTTTTGCCAGAACCGCATGGGCATGGGTCGTTGCGGCCGACTTTTTCAGCGGATTTGATAGTCTGCCCAACACCTGTGGAATTATCCATTCGGTCAAAAACGGTTTTGCCCTTTTGGCGAATTGAAGTTGTAACACCAAAATCGTTGTCCGTTGTCCGTTGTCCGTTGTCAGAATTTGTTTCGGATAACTGATCACCGGAAACGGGAAACTCGCCTATTGTATCGGCGTCTGGTGCCTGATATTCCAATGGACGAGATTCTACAACTGTTGCTGGTTGCTGAACTTGAACTTCGACATGAAAGATAGTTTTAATAACACTAGATTCAATTGCTCCGAGCAAATCCTGGAACAAGCGATACGCTTCTTTTTTATAAGCAACCAGCGGATCAGTTTGAGCGTAGCCCTGTAGGCCGATTCCAGTTCGCAACTCTTCCATTGTCGTTAAATGTTCAACCCAAAGCATATCAATAGTCCGTAAATAAACTGCTTGTTCAACCTGACGCATCATTTCCGGTCCAAATTTTTTCTCTTTTTCCGAATATAATTTTTCAATTTCTTTTTTTACTGCTTCCGCATTTAATTCGCGCGGAGAAATGGTAAAAATCGCTTCAATTTCCGTTTTAATTTTCTCCGGCTCAGCTACCAAAGCAGCAAATATTGCTTCAGCTTCCTTGTTAGCAATTTCTAGAATTTCATTTTTGAGTGCGTCATTTTTGTCATTTGAACTTTGATCTTCATTTGAATTTTTAGCTTTGATATTTGAGCTTTCTAATATCTTCCTTCTTTTACCATAAACAAACTTGCGATGCGAATTCATTACATCATCATATTCAACCAAGTGTTTACGAGTATCAAAGTTGTGGCCCTCAACCTTTTTCTGCGCGCCCTCTATTGATTTGGAAATCATACTGTTTTCAATTGGTACATCCTCCGGCAAACCAAGCCGTTCCATAATAGATTTCAAACGATCACCGCCAAATATTCGCATTAGGTCATCATCCATCGAAACATAGAATTGAGAAGATCCCGGATCACCCTGGCGACCTGCACGGCCTCGAAGCTGGTTATCTATTCGTCGTGATTCATGTCGCTCTGTGCCTATCACATGTAAACCACCAACTTCAGCCACGCCCTCGCCTAATTTAATGTCAGTTCCACGACCAGCCATGTTGGTGGCAACTGTGACTGCCCCTAACTGGCCCGCCTTAATGATAATCTTTGCTTCACGCTCATGATTTTTAGCATTCAACATTTCAAACTTTATCCCAGCTTTTTTCAAAAACTTTGATAAATATTCATTTTTCTCAACCGAAACTGTGCCAACCAAAACTGGCTGTCCGGCCTCTTGGCGTTCTTTAATATCAGCAACAACAGCGTCAATTTTCCCAGCAAAAGTTTTGTAAATTTTGTCACCAGCGTCATGACGGACCATGGGCCGATTTGTTGGAATTTCTGTTACATCGAGCTTATAAATTTTATAAAATTCTTCCGCTTCAGTTGCCGCAGTTCCCGTCATACCAGCAAGTTTGTGATACAAGCGGAATAAATTCTGGAAAGAAATTGTTGCCATTGTTTGCGATTCACGATTAACAAAAACATTTTCTTTGGCTTCAATTGCTTGATGCAAACCTTCGGAATAACGACGGCCTTGCATTAAGCGGCCAGTAAATTCATCAACAATAATAATTTCACCGTCTTTTACGACATAATCTTTATTTTTCTTGAATATAGCGTGAGCTTTCAGAGCTTCTTCTAAGTGGTGAACTAGCTCAATAGTTTCAGCGGCATAAACATTTGCAATCCCCAGCATACCTTCCATTTTTTTAATACCCGAGTCGGTAATCATTACAGCCCGGTCTTTTTCGTCTACAGTGTAATCTTCTTCAATTTTCAAACGCGGAACCAAGGCCGCAAATTTTTGATAAAGCGATGCCGATTCCTCTGCTGGCGCTGATATGATGAGTGGAGTTCTGGCTTCATCAATTAAAATTGAGTCAACTTCATCGACAATAGCAAAGTGAAGTTCGCGCTGCGAGCAATGTTGAACACTTGGCGCCATGTTGTCGCGCAAATAATCAAACCCAAATTCATTGTTGGTACCGTATGTAATGTCACAATCGTAGGCTTCTTTTCGTGAACAGGGAACCAAGTTGGATCCATCGGCTTCTGAATAGTGTTTATAATCGACTTTCTTTTCGAATTTATATGAAATTTGCTGATTTTGAATAATACCAACAGAAAGGCCAAGAAAATCGTGAATTTCACCCATTCCCTCACCATGACTTTTGGAAAGATAATCGTTAACAGTAACCAAGTGAACTCCGCGGCCAGTTAGCGCATTTAAATACAATGGCAGTGTTGCCACCAAAGTTTTTCCTTCACCAGTTTTCATTTCCGCAATTTGCCCAGAGTGGAGAACTGCACCACCAATTAGCTGAACATCGAAGTGCCGCTCACCCCAAACCCGGCGCGATGCTTCACGAACCACAGCAAACGCTTCTGCTTTGATTTCTTCCATGATTCTGGCTTCTTCGGATAACTGACCACCGGCAACTGACAACTGTTTTTTGAATTTCTCGGTATATTCCTTGAGCTCTTTGTCGGATTTCTTCTTTAGTTCATCTTCGATACCATTTGCATCAACTAAAAACTTCTTGTAGCGGTTAACTACCTTCTGTGACGAGTCGGTAAAAAATTTGGAAAACAAAGACATAATATTGAAATTAAAACACGGATCATTTACACGAATAAGCTCGGATAAATCACATCCGTGAAAATCCGTGTGGTAAATCCGTGTACGAATATCCTTTTAATGCTTTTACTTTAGCACTTCGCGCCCTTTTTCTCAATGCTCTCACAGACATTGACATATTTTCAATTTTATGATAGAATTTAGCCATTCTGTCCACACTTTGATTGGGAGGGCTACCATGCCACCGAAAATTGGCGTGCCTGAGCTGACCTTGGAGCAAATCGTCCGCGAGTACAACAGATTCAGCCTCCATGATGGCTGGATCGCCAACCCCCAGCCAAACACCACACCAGAGGGACACCACGGCATTAGGGTCATTGGTGGCTCCTGGTCGTATACCGATGCGTGGGTTGATGGGCGTGATAGCCCGATCATCTTTGATGAGGACGTATTCATGGGGCAGACGATTCTCTCATGCGGCAAATGGATGGCTATGTACATGACATACCATGGCCGCATGGACGCGATCGGGACCGAGATGGTCAAACTCGCGCTGAGATACCAGTACGAACTCGGCATTTTCAACGGAGGTCGCGGTCCGGCTACGTTCGAAGACGGCGACCTCCGCTACATGTACGAGCTGACCACCGATCACCCCAACAAGGACATGGGAGTCGTCGGTTTCTCTGGCAGGGAGGCGGTTTACGACAAAGATGACCACTGTCATGCACAGTGTTTCATCCAAGGAGGGGTCCTGATCCCCGGCTTCGCTGACTTTCAGCCGACGCGCTAGCGCGATCGCCACAGAACCACAACGGGCAGCCCCGCAGGGCCACCCGTTTTTTTATTCAAAAATGTAACTGCAAAGAGTTGATCAAAGAGCTCAAAAGTGCTAGAATAATCTCGCGACAATCTCCTGAGAGGAAAACAAAACAGTGAGCATTCAAAGATTCTTCTGCCCGTTTCCGGCTCAACAGATCGCTTTCGTCCACGAACAGGTCGAGATCGCGCTCAATGACGTTTTGGTGCTGATCGACGACCCGTCTCGCTCCGGCGTCTACTGGTCACTTTCCAGTGGCACCGGCCGCATCTACTCAGTAATGATGGCGGGAGAGCCGCCAGACGAGAAGGTCCTGCGGTACAACGGCTTCGCCGTTGAGAAACCGACCCGTCTCGGACAGCACCCAGAGCACCTGACCAGCGACGAGAGCGCTGATCCAGATCCTGAGGCTGGTAAGTTCGGAGGAGCTTTCCGTCTCCATTGGCCGCCGATCACCGAAGAGGACCACGAGAAGAACATGCGCGATCGCGCGCAAGCCATCATCGGCGAGGCTCAGAGCTCCGTCTTCACGGACCGGCCCGTGATCATGGCCGTTTCCGGCTTGTCCCTCGCTCACCACGACAGTGCCGTCGGAATGCTAGCGCTGAAGCGGCTAGGGGTCATTACCGAAGACGACATCGGCACGCTTATCAGGCGCACCGGCAACGACTTCTGGCCAATTGTGTACGACGAGTACACCACCATCATGGACCACCCAGAACTTTTCAGGCGCTAACCCCAGTAAGACAGGAACTATCAATCATGTGGAACCCAATTGCGGCGATTGCCGCGTGGAACCGAAGAACCGCGGCGATGGAACACATCGAACGAGAGAACCAAGCTGATGGTCAGCTGGCATGGCTAGCCGTAATCGCTGTGGTAAGCTTTTTCATCTGGCTGATGTTCTTCGGCGGCATGGAGCAGCTGGGGCACGTGCCGATACCATGAACCGAACCACAACGGGCGGCCCCGCAGGGCCACCCGTTTTTTAATTGATGAGATCCTGAAACAAGTTCAGGATGACAAAACTATTTGTGGATCCCCGACTACTCGGGGATGACTTCGTCATTTTTTCTTTCGGAATCTGCCCAAAATCTCGTAAACCTTATCAAGCCTTCCGCCGCCTGTGTGAGCTTTTTGGATCTCTTTTTTGTGTTGATCGCGAACTTGCCGATCAACTGAACTCAGAGCCAAGGCGAAAGCCTTCATAATATTATTTCTTTTTTCTTCAACATGAATGTTGTAATGCTCGGAAGTAACATCAATTTTTACCGACTGCGTTACACCATTTTTATTTGGACCGGAATCATCGATTAAGTGAACTTCGACTGCTACCGGACTTTCATGTTTCAAATATTTTTTTAATCTGCCAATTTTTTTCTCAATGTCAGACTTTTGTCGGGCGGTGATGATGACATCCTTCGTCACGACGTTAATTTGCACTTTAGCCTCCTTGTTTTAAAAAATAAATTCTAATATCTAATTTCTAAACTCTAAACAATTTTCAAAATTCCAATGCTCCAATGTTTTAGACTTTATAAAATTTTATCATTTGGATTTATCTAGAATTTAGAGTTTAGGATTTTCGTTTAATTTCCTTAAACGACAGCCACTTGTGCAGCGCCTCTGGAATTTTTATGCTGCCATTTTTTTGCTGCCCGTTTTCCATGATAGCAATAAGCATCCGTCCAATGGCAATAGCTGTTCCGTTTAATGTGTGAAGTGGGGCGACCTTTCCGTCTTTGTCACGAAAACGAATATTTAGGCGGCGAGCTTGAAAATCTGTGCAGTTTGAGCAAGAATGAGTTTCGCGGTATTGATCTTGCCCTGGCATCCAAGTTTCTACGTCATATTTCTTGACGGCAGGTGAGCCAAGATCGCCGGCACAAATATCGATAATTTGGTAAGGAAGTCCAAGACCAGAAACAATTTTTTCTTCCAGTGACACTAAGTATTCATGTTCTTTTTCTGATTTGTCTGGAGTTGTGAACGAAAACATTTCAACTTTATCAAATTGATGCGCTCGCAAAATTCCTCGAACATCTTTGCCGTGGCTGCCAGCTTCGCGGCGGAAACAACTTGAAAACCCAGCATATCGCAGTGGTAGCAATTTTTCATCAATAATTTCTCCGGTATGATACCCGGCCAATGGTTGCTCTGAAGTACCTGCCAAGAAAAGATCGTCCTGAGTTTTATAAATTTCGTCTTCACCTGCTGGCAAATATCCAGCGCCAGTCATTGCTTCGCGATTGAGTAGCACTGGTACGATCATTGGCACAAACTTTTCTGCTGTTAGAATTTCCAGCGCATATTGAACTAAGGCAAATTCCAACTGCACTAATTCGTTTTTCAGGAAATAGAAACGCGATCCAGAGATTTTTCCAGCTCGTTCAATATCTATCAGGTCTAGTTTTTCACCAAGTTCAACGTGGTCCAGTGGCTTAAAAGCGAATTTTGGTATCTCTCCGACTGTGCGATTAACTTTATTTTCCTTATCTGACGCGCCATCAATAACATCTGCAAGCGGCGGATTTGGAATTCGCAGCATAATTTCGGCAAATTCGGCTTGTGCTTTATCAGCTTCTGGTTTTAATGCTTTAACTTTGGCCGAAGAATTTGAAGCTTGATTTATAGCATCAATTTTTTGCTGACCATGCAAATTGGCAATGTCTTTTGATGATTTGTTTAGTTCACTTTGCGCCCGTTCTAATTCAACTAAAACTCGGCGGCGATTTCGGTCAATTAAAACTACTTCATCGATCAATGCCGGATCAGCACCCTTTCTGGCAATAGCTTTTTTTACAACCTCTGGTTCTTTTCGGATAATTTCTATATCTAACATGTGACTCCTTATTTCAAAGCTCTAAATTCTAATATCTAAACTCTAAACAATATCAAAATTCAAATGTTCCAATGTTTAAAAATTTTGGGAATTTGATCATTTGGATTTGTCTAGGATTTAGAATTTAATGTTTAGGATTTTCTTTTTCTGGACGCATGTACGGAAAAAGCAGTATTTCTCGCAACGTTTTTGACCCGGTGAGTAGCATTACCATCCTGTCGATTCCCATACCCCAGCCAGCAGTTGGCGGCATACCGTACTCGAGTGATTTGATGAAATCTTCATCGTAAGGATGTTTCTCGCCATCTTCTTTTCTCTCAACCTGTTCTTCGAATCGTTTTTTCTGGTCAACCGGATCGTTTAGCTCTGAGAATGCGTTGGCTACTTCCAAGCCACCTAAAATCAGCTGGAAGCGTTCAACGGTACCCACGTCCTTTCTTTTCGCTAGTGGTGAAATCTCAATTGGGTGATCAATGGCAAATGTAGGGGCAATTGTTTTACGAACAGCCGCCTTGAAAGCTTCGTCAGTGTTCGCTCCACCGGTCATTTCGTCGAAAGTAATTCGTGGAAACTTCTTACTAAAATCTACTTTTTCACCTGCAATTTCAATATCAAGTCTGCCAAAAACTTCTTTGACTAAATTACGCATCAGCTCTTCGGTAAATTCCATCAACTTTTCATAGTCGGTATAAGCCCAATAGAATTCCAGGTTGGTGAACTCTGGATTGTGAGTTGCATCTACCCCTTCATTTCGGAAACAGCGGGCAAATTCAAAAACCTTTTCAAATCCCCCGACAATAAGTCGTTTGAGATAAAGCTCGGGGGCGATTCGCATAAAAACATCTCGGTCATAAGCGTTGTAATGAGTAATAAATGGTTTAGCCACTGCGCCACCTGCAATTGGCTGCAGCGTCGGTGTGTCTACTTCTATAAAACCATTCAAAACTAAGAACTGCCTGATAGATGCAATAATTTTTGACCGTTTGTAAAATAAATCTTTAACTTTTGGGTTAACAATTAGGTCAACATAGCGCTGGCGATAACGGGTTTCAAGATCAGTAAGCCCGTGCCACTTTTCAGGTAACGGTCGCAGCGCCTTGGTTAGTAATTTGAATGACGAAATCTCCAGCGTGTATTCGCCAGCTTTGGTAATGAATAATTTTCCGGCGGCTTGAATGAAATCTCCAATATCCAAAAGTTCCAGCAGTTTGAAATCTTCTGGCAGATTATCAGATTTAAACAAAAGCTGAAGTTTGCCGCTCTCATCAACTAAATCGCCAAACATAATTGCGCCATGTCCGCGAAGTGCCGTAATTCGGCCGGCCAATTTTAATACTTCAGCGCCGGCAACAAATTCGTCTTTAGCCGCTAAAACTTTCTCAACTATATAATTACGATCAGATTTGGCTGGGTAGCAATCAACACCAAACTCTTCGAGCTTCGCCCGCTTGTCTTTGCGTGATTTAATTAGATCTTCTTCAGTTTTTCCAAGTTCTGCCATAATTTGCTCCGCAAATTCATAATAATGATGGTATCACACTGATCATTTGCACAGATTCGACACAGATCTTTTTCATCTGTGATTCATGTGTGTTAGATATATGTGTGCTTTCTTCAATTGATCTCCTTATTTGATACTAGCAAAAAACTCACGAGAATTAAAGTTATGATATAATTTCATCAACGAGGTGATCATATGACTAACGATCTGGATAACATTCAGTCACGCGTCCGAGAAAATGGTCCGGACTTCATAACTCGCCACCTACGAGCAATTAGGCCACCTGACCTACGATCGCCTGCGCAGATTGCACTGGAGACCGAATACCTCTACGGCCTTGCGTGGATGCAAGGCAAACCAGATTGCATGTTCGCCGTTTCTGACTGACCGCCCAGCCCATCGCTGGCGGTTTTTTTATTGAAAATACCGCAATAATTTGATAGAATTTCTGGCAGAGGTGATTAGCTTTGCGAAACTTACTATCTCGACTAATTGATCTATTTCGTCGCAAACCAAAACGGAAGCTTTCCGGACTCGAAGAGTTAGCGGAAATTCAGAAGCGAACACTTGAAGAATTCAAACGCATCTCTGACGGCAGAACAGTGTGGGACGAGCCAATGGACCGTCGTCGTTGTTCCGAACTGGGATATGACTACATCCCGTCTGCTGGTGCCAGCGAAACAGGGGTCCTTTCCGGCCACCGCCGTCATCGTCGTCCGCCGCCCAGCTAGCCGCTGGCGGTTTTTTTTAATGCCGAATGTCGTACCTTGGTCTTCCGAAGGGGATTCTGTCTGGTGCGGAATCACGTGCGGCGAACACTGATGCCGGGTGAATGAAGCCAACACCAAAATCATCATCAATTTTATCCATGGCCTCAGAAATTTTTCGTGATTTTTCAATTTCCGGCAGAATTGATATTTGCGTGATACGAGATGATGTTAAATTAAAAGCCGAAACGGAAACATAACTTGGGCTGCAGTACCAACTACAATCTTTCAACATTTCAAAAACGTTTGACGTAAAACTATGGGTGTCAGAAAAAGGGGAGACACGCCTCCCTTTTTTGAAGCCTGGGCCGTTGTAAAAAGAAATTGCCACAAAAATTCCACCGGCTAAAAAGCCGTCAGCCCGCAACCGAGAAGCGGCTTTATATATTAATTTTCTAAGAACTGATTTCGCACCAGCAGGTGATCGGTGATCCGGAGCCAAAACGTGTGAATGACCGATGGTTTTGGTCGATGTCGTATAATCATCAACTTCATAACCTCGCAAACGGTAGTGCCAAAGCCGGCCACCGTGGTTCAAGACTGTCCGCAACTTCGGCAAATCCGACTGAAAAAATTCGAGGGGAGAGCTGATTCCCGATTTTACCAAACGGAACTCAAGTGCATGATTTATTCCGGTAATATCGAGCAATTTTATGCTACTGTAAAACTCTTCCAAATTTTTAAGTTGAACTATTATTAAGCCATCGGGCTTTTTGCGCTCCCCCGCCATTTTAGCCAAAAATCGGTTCGGCCCAATACCAACCGAACAAGTCAGAAAATCGCCAACTTCCGAGAGAATTTTCTCCTTTATCGCCTGTCCCAACCTGGTTGCCGCCGCTAAATTTTGTTCGTAGCTTGCTAAATTGATAACAAATTCATCAATTGAAAGAACTTGGTAATGCGGAGTAAAACTTTCGATAACTTTGCGTATTTCTTTATGATAAATCATATAAAGTGCCGGCCGTGATTCGATAATTTTAATGTCACGGTAAAGTCTCCTCGCCTCTTTGACTAGACAGCCGGTTTTAATGCCCAAGTTCTTCGCTTCTCTAGACGCAGCAATAATGCAACCAGTGCCGCCGACATATGGCGCGATACCAACAGGGAGACCACGCAAAGTCGGCTGAACTTGCTGCTCAACCGACGCAAAAAAAGAGTTCATGTCTAAAAATAATGTCTGAAAATCTTTTGGTTTGTCGACAATGCTCATGATAAAAAAATTAAGAAATCAGAATTAAGAATGACGAATAAATTATTAAATGATCAAATTCCTAAATCTTTTTTTCATTATGATTTTGTCATTTGTTCGTCATTAGTCATTCGGACTTCGCCATTGATTGCATTAATATTATAGAACAAAAACCGAACAAATTACAATTCAACAAAAAATCTGCCCTATTTCTCAGGCAGATTTTTTATTCCTAGTACTTTATGAACTTTACAAACTTTTTAACTTTATAAACTAACTTATTTTCTTGATTTCGAATTTCATTTCCCCTGCTGGGGTTTCAACCTCAACCTTATCCCCAACCTTGTGACCCATGATTGCTTTAGCAATTGGTGAGGAAACAGAAACTTTGCCGGCGGCTGGGTCGGCTTCGGTGGCGCCAACAATTTCATAATTTTCGTTGCCGTCAGATGACCTCAAAACAACTTTACAGCCAATTTCAACAACGCCACAGCCAGTGGATTTGTCTGCCATTCGGCCATGAGAAAGTTTATATTCAATTTCGGCAATTCTGCCGGCAATAAAAGCTTGTCGGTCCCTTGCTTGATGATAATCAGCGTTTTCTGAAAGGTCCCCTAATTCCCGAGCAGATTTAATCGCCTCGGCGACATCTTTCAGGTCCTCATTTTTTAATTTTTCCAGTTCTGCTTCAAGTTTCTCCCGGCCCTGCGTTGTCAAAATAATTTCTTCCATAATTTTCCTCTTTTGTGAGCATATTTGCTATCTACTCTAAACAAAAATCCCCCATCGGGAACCTTATTAATAATACTTCATTATACTATGTGATCGGCCAATTTTTGTCAATAGATATTAGTGCGGTTGAGAAAAATAATACTGCAAAACACCGTAAGCGACTGGTCCCGAAGCAGTAAAACCATCACCGCCGCCTTCAACCATAACCATGATTGCTATCTGAGGATTATCGTACGGCGCATACGCCTCAAACCAAGCGTGCTCTTTTTGGTTATTCATAAACTGAGCAGTACCAGTTTTTGCCGCAGAAGTTACCGGCAAGCCCTGCAAAAGACGACCTGATCCTGCTGATGACGTTACAGCTTGGCGCATGCCAGCCTGAACGGCCGAAAGGCTGGCGGACGAAACCATATCTTGTCTCTGAATCACAGGAGAAAAAGTTTGGACTACGTTGCCATTGGAGTCTGCAATATTCTTAACCAACTGCGGCGTTAAAAGTTTTCCACCATTAGCAATTGCTGACATTGCATTCAACATCTGAAGCGGCGTGACCAATAAATCTCCTTGGCCAATTCCCAAATGATAGGTATCACCAATATACCAATTTTGGCCAATCGCTTTTTGTCGCCAAGCTGGCGATGGAACCAATCCAGAGGCTTCCGACGACAAGTCAATCCCAGTTTTAGACCCAAAACCAAAAGACGACAAATATTTTCCAATTCGATCGACTCCCAAGCCTTTAATTCTGTCATAGCCACCAGCCAAAGCGTAAAAGAAAATGTCGTTCGACTCAGCGATCGCCCGCGCAACATCAGTCACACCGGTATGATATTTCCAGTCCGGAAATTTATACTCGCCGATAGTGATTTCCGGCGGAGTCTCGATTGACGTATTGGCGGTAATTAACCCCTCGTTTAATCCAGCCGCTGCCATGACGATCTTAATGACGGAACCAGGGGGATAAACACCCATAGTCGAGCGATTCAAAAGCGGAAGTGTTGGATCATTGAGTAATTTTTGATACTCCGTATTGTCCAATTTTCCCTCAAAAATATTGTTGTCGTACGATGGCAATGAAACCATTCCCAAAATTGCACCTGTTTGAGGATTCATGGCGATTACAGTGCCAGAAGTAGAACCCGTGCCCGAGTTAGCAATTCCCTTAGCAAGTTCTGATGTCATAACCTGCTGCAAATTGTAGTCAATATTCAAAGTCAGATTATTCCCCATAACCGGTTGTTGGGCGCCTGAGTCGGCTACGGTCCGCAGAACCTTGCCATGCGAATCAACCTCAACCCGCTCAACACCAGGGACTCCTCGAAGATAGCTTTGGTAAATTTTTTCCAGCCCAGTTTTGCCGGTATACTCATTCCTTAAATAGTCAGTGCTGGCTAAAAGTTCATCACCAGAAATCAATCCAGTGTAACCCAGAATATGGGCCAAGCCAGAATCACTTTTGTATTCACGAACAGATTGGGCAGAAACCGTTACCCCAGACATACCAGCAGTACTCTCCTGCAAAATTAAAGACTGATCACGCGGCAAATCAGCTTGAATAATTGTTAATTGAATAGATGATAGGCCGGCCGCATCAACTTTTCTCCGAATTTCATCAACTGATATTCCAGATATTGTTGACAACTTTTGATACTCCGCCTCTCTATCTGAAGTCTTTTTTGGCAGATCCGACGGGTAAACCCCAAGAACAAAACTCGGCTCGTTCCTGGCCAACCAAGTTCCCTTAGAGTCAGTTATAATCCCCCGACTGGGAAGAATACTTCTTGGGCGAACACTATTACCCTCAGCCAAACTTTGATTTTTTGATGCATTTATTACCTGAAGAAAAAATAGCCTTGACGCTAAAAGCAAAAAAACGATGATCAGAATTATTTTAGGGAAAGACGCCGAACCTTTTTCCCTTTTTTCTTCAATTTTTGATTGACCCTCGAGCACAGGGTCAGAATATTGAAAATCAGAGTCACTAACGACTTGAGCTCTGCGCTTTTTTTTGTCCCCAGATAAATTAGAGAAATTGCCGAAAACGTCCATAATTCTGACTAATAAAAAGGTTGATAACAAATGATCCTACCCCAAATTATAAATATGAAATCCTAACTTTCTCCCTGGAAATTTGGGGATTGAAAAAATAATATATTTTGTTACAAAAATAATACAATATGCCGCCGGCTAAGGCGCCGATGAGAGATGAAAATAGTATCGGCACTAGCGTAGAAAAAGAAAAAATATTAACTTCCAACATTTTTACTAGACCAGCGAAAACACAAGCCAGGAAAAATAAAAAAATGGAAAAAATAACTGAAGGCCTAGAAATTATTCTCCGACTTGATAGTAACACATAGACTAGCATGACAACGAAATTCGGTAAGATAATATAGATTAAATGGATACCGGAAAGAACCGATATAACTATCGATGCAACAAGCAAAAAAATTCCAGCATTACTCACGGAACTATAGAAGAGATAAATTAAAACGACAATTAAAATTAAATCTACCAAACCGCCAAAAACTGTCAGTGACGGAATAATAGTTGATTGCAAAACAGCAGCAATAACCGCCAAAATTATTGTCAGTACCCACATTTAAACTCCAGACACAACAAAAAGGTATTCTATCTTGGAAAAATCGACCGGCGAAGCAACCTCTACTGTCTTAAAAATATCAGACTTAACTGAGACTTCGCTTCCAGTGGTGCCGACATAAATACCTTTTGGCAATTTACCACCAAGTCCCGAGGTAATAACATTCTCAGATGGAGCAATGATTGTGTCCAGAGGGATACTTCCGAGTTTCATGCCGGAAATTCCACCCGACAAGACTCCGGTTGTTCGCGAATTTTGCAGCATGACTTGCACGATAGAATCTTTGCTGGTAATTAACATCACTCGAGAAGAGTCATCTGAAACAAAATCAATTTTACCAACCAGAGCACCAAGAGAAACCACTGCTTGCCCCGGCAAGACACCGTCCCGAGAGCCTTTATCAATCATTAGCGTACCAAAATAATTGCTTGGATCAAGCCCTATTACGTCGGCCAAAACCATGGTCATTTCTGGATGCGCATTTTTATAGTCAAGTTGAGATTTTAAGCTCTTATTTTCGGCTGAAATTTCAGTTAGCTTCGCGCCATCAACCTTTAATTGAACCAAATCATTTGCCAATTGTTGATTGTCTCTTCGTAGACTTCCAATTTCAAAGATCATCGAGAAAAAATCGCGGGTGCTATAACCAAAATTAACCAGCGGCTTGGAGATTGGGCGCGATACTTTTCGAATAAAGCCAGCCGAATAGCGACTCACTGGCGACGGAACAACAAAAAAAGCAACCAAGATAATAATTACGATAAACCAAGTTAAAAGACCACGTTTTTTCATAAAACTCTAAATTCTAATATCTAAACTCTAAACAATTTTCAAAATTTCCACGCAGGACCTAACCGGCAAATGTTCGAATGTTTTAAAATTTTGGATTTTAGTCATTTGGATTTATTTAGGATTTAAAATTTAGTGCTTAGAATTTTTTTTAGTTTACCGTTTGAACCTATTCGGAACCAAAACTTCCGATAACAAATCAATATCTTCCAGCACAATTCCTGTTCCACGAACAACACAGGTCAGTGGATCATCGGCAATATGAACAATCGTTTTAGTCTCAATTGAAATTAATTTGTCCAGCCCTCGTAAAAGCGCTCCGCCGCCAGCCAGAATAACCCCTCTGTCCATAATATCGGCCAGTAGTTCCGGCGGTGACTCCTCCATAGTAACTTTTATAGCCTCGATAATTGCGTTAACTGATTTTGAAATCGCCTGACAAATTTGCTCATTGGAGATTATGATCTCTTTCGGCAATCCGCTTACCAAATCGCGTCCGCGCATGGGGGCCTCAATTTTTTCTTTTAGCGGCATAGCTGACCCGACGGCAATTTTAATATCCTCGGCCGTTCGCTCACCCAAAAGCAGATTAAATTCTTCCCTGGCATATTCAATAATGTCAGCATTCATTTCATCGCCAGCAATTCTAAGTGACCTAGACGAAACAATGCCTCCAAGTGAAATAATCGCTACCTCCGTCGTGCCACCACCAATATCAACGATCATATTGCCCGACGGATCCTGAACCGGCAGTCTGGCACCGATAGCGGCGGCAATTGGCTCCTCAATTAAGTAGATCTCTCTAGCGCCAGCGTTTATTGCCCCTTCCTCCACCGCCCGCTTTTCAACTTCAGTAACACCGTATGGAATGCCGATTACAACTCGAGGGTGAGGAAAAAGGGAAAACTTCTCTCGGTGGACCTTCTCAAAAAAATATTTCAACATTTGTTCGGTGACTTCGAAATCAGAGATTACGCCGTCAACAAGCGGGCGAACAGCAACAATATGAGCCGGGGTTCGACCAACCATCCTTTTTGCCTCTTCCCCGATAGCCAGAATTTCTTTGGTTTTTTTGTTGATTGCAACAACAGATGGCTCAGAGATAACAATTCCCTTACCTTTTACATAAACCAAAGTATTGGCAGTGCCAAGATCAATGCCAATGTCATGTGACAGGCGATCAAATATAAATGAAAGTGGGTTTCTCATAAAATGTAATTAAATGACTGACAAAAAATCGGAGACCTCCCTCCCCGTTTAACTATCAGCATAATCGATCAAGCAAAAAAAATCAAATTACTCAACCTAAGCCGCCAGCGGCAGATCTTCGGGAAGTGTCGGCTCAGAATCACTGCTTGCCTTTTCTGATTCGAGATATTTTTCAAGCTCTCCAGTCGCTGCGAAGTCCGGCCCAGCCACTCGTCCTAAAAGCTGCCGCAAATTCATTTTTAGCGGTTCTCCACCCTGTGTTTTTATCCACATATTTTCCCGAGTGGCGACTCCTTGGTCTAATAAAAAATTTGGGGGGAAAGCATCGCGAGAACTGACAAAAAAACTTTTACTGCCAGGATTCCAGAGTAAATAAGTTTTGAAGCCCATAGCATAAGCGCTCTCAGCACTAATTTTATTTTCAACATCTGTTCCTTTGCGTGTGTCAACTAGAATTTTCCCAGAATCTTTCGTTTCTAAAATCCAACCTTCTTTTTCCAACCGCTCAATGTTTTTTAACGACGCTTCAATAAATTCTCTTCGTTCGACAGAAGGGTCCTTCTTCCTGCGAGTATGCAACAAACCATATTCTTCCAACTCTTCATTTGACAGCTGCTGGCTAGGATCTTTCCCGGCTTGAAAAAATTTCTCAACGTTTTCAAAAAACATATATCGCGATAAACCGTAAAGCGTGCGATCAGATTTTTTGTAATCTTCTAAGGTATTAGGGTAGGTTAAATTATCGCAGTCAGTAGCAAAATCAACTATTTTTTGAATATACGGCTTGTCCTCGAGCAAATCCAAGCCAACCATAATTTCGTGAATAAGTTTAGTTGCCGACTTGTCCTGGGTGACACTTTGCCCATGATAATCAGCAAAACCGGTGGTGTCATCGGAGTACTCCCATTTTTCAGCCGAGTCTATCCCGCCAGCAAAAACTCCTGTATATAAATTGATTTTTTCGGGAATAAATTCTCCAGCGGCAACCGGTCTGGGTGCCTTTTGATTATCAATTCCAGCCAAGGCCAACAAACCAAGTGCACATCTACCGTCGAGGTCCGGATAAAGTTTTCCGCCTTTTTCGCTAAACCCTTTATTTGCGAAGTGAACAACAAATTCGTTCTTCAAAACTAATCTGGCCAGCGTCTTAAAGCGCTCGTCTCGCTCGGCCGGATTATCGACATTTAAATTATTCCTTTGTTCAATAGTTGCTCGCGACAAAACCCAGAATGCCGCATTTCGAAACATTTCAATTTTTTCTTCTGGCAAATTTTCAGCCTGCTCTAACTGTGAAACCAATTCCGCCTGCTCGGTCGAAGATGCTGCATTAGTTGTTGGTTTTTCCTCGGTCGTCTCCACCGGCTCTTCAGCTGACTGACTTATAACTTCAGATTTTTTATTGGCGGCCGTAATTAGCTTGGTATTTTCAGCAATAAAAGTTTCCAGGGCCATTGTTTCAACTTTTGCTTTGCTTTCTTTGCCATCAGCTCTTTCTTCAACTTCAGCGGAAAACGAAACCAGCGGTGTTTCTTCATCGGTATAATCAACAGAAATTATTTTTATCTGTCGCTCACTATTTTCCCTGTTAGCCCCCTTGCCTTTTGAAACCGTTGTGTGACTCCAAATGTCTCCTGGTTCCGGTAAGGTTTTCTTTAGTTCCTCCGCCTTGGCTTTTATCCTATCCAGCTTGGTCTCTGGCGCCAACTGACCCAGTATCTCGCCTCGTTGGCCAGAAAACTGCTTCCGTCGCTTTTCTAACTCTTCGTCTTGGCGCTCGCCGGCCCTTCTAGCCAAAGCGTTATCACCAGCCAAACCGAGTAATGCCGACATACTTTGAATAAAAAGCTCGCCGTTAGCAATCCGACTAAGACCGGGAGTGACACTATCATTCAAGACATGTGATCCAAACGGGCCCTGAGCCAAAACATTGGCATGCTGGGCATGCGCAGCAGCTAGCTCGGTGCCGTTATAATTAGAGACATAATTACTTGAAATATGCTGGGCGCTCTTTATGCCAGAATCAATTTTCTCCACATAGTGCCAAACTCCATCATGGTCAAGGTCCATGGCCATTTTTTCACCGTGGTCCAGTCGCGTTTGCAAGTGCTGCATAACTTGACCTTTAGCATGAAGCAGGGAATATACCCCACCTGCCAGGCCACCGCCAAAGGCCAACCACTCCTCCCGAATTTTCATTTTCTTCAAATAAGTGTCTAGCTCCTTTTCTGTTGATGCCACCTCAGCCAAGTTGCCGGCTCCAGCGACTTTCTTTTCACTTGAATAAACAAATTTTACCAAAGTTTTAATTTTTTCGGCCCTGGCCTCTTGGTATTCCTCTAATTTTTCTCCGGTTAACCCTTCCGGATTCTCCGGTCCGATTCCCCTGGCCAACTCTTCGGCCTCTTTATAGTGTTTAGATTGAGCCAGAATTAGTTTTTCTCGAAACGAGCCTTCATCACCAAAACCTTTCCAAGCTTCACAAAACCCGCGGCCTAAAGCTGAGCCAAGAATAGCACCCGCCGGGACAGCACCAGTGCCGCCAGTCAAAAGACCAATACCAGCGATAATTGCCGCTGTTTTTGCTGTCTTCCAAGCGACATTAGCCACTCTTCGACCAACTTCACTTAGAACATTATGTTTTACGCTACCTGTCTCGGCATCGTAGGAATAATCGTGCTCCCCACCCAACCAAGCGCGCAACTTGCCCAAGTAACCAGTGCCATAACGCTCATCTAGCCGCTTCGACTCTTCAGCTTTACGCCACTCTCCGGTTTGCATATCAGAAACAAGGCCGGCAATTTTATCATGTCGTTCTTTTTCAGACTCCTGCGGTTCAGCCTCCGGGTCGGCTGGCTTTTCTGTCTTCGCGACCACAGGTTTGGGCGGAGTCTCTATTTCTTCGTCATCTTCATCAAAGTCATCAAGATCTTCCAATTCCGTGTTTGGAACGCCTCTAAATCCCTCAACCATTAGACCCCCTGTCCATTTGAGAGCTCAACCAACTCTAATTTATACAGCAAAGACTCCTGTGAATAAAGCAATTTAATATCAATGTTTTTCTCCGCCATAAACTGCTCAAATCCTGCCTTATCATCATCCTCAAGAAAGCCTTTAACATCCTGGGCATCTTCTTCTGACAGTAAATCATCAACCCGTGCCATAACCCTGGTTTGAATTGTTGCCATCATTGTTTTGTAGAGTTCGTCTTTTTGTTCCGGCGGCATGTTCTCGCCACCAATAAGCTCCAAAATGTCTTTGTCAATAATGTCACGAGAGGTCCACTGTTTTGTGTTGCTCATAATCCCTTCCAAATTAAATATACTATTATGTTTTAAGATTAGGGCATTGAAACACAAAAATCAAATATCTAATCACTTGAATTGTTTTTACGCCAACCTATTTAGTAAATTGGAAGGTCGACAAAATAGTTTCCAACCGATTATCAGAGCTCAAAAAAGTTGATGTAGCTTCAAAATAATAATTGTCTTTATCCCAAAAATACACAGATTGCTCTACCATGCCGGAAAAGACAGCCCGGAACCCATTCTGACCAGCAACTGTTGTTGGTACAGCTGAGTCTTTTGTATATAAATCGCTATTTGTGACAGTTGTGCTCAAGTTAAAATTCGCCGTTTTTGTAAATTCATCGAAATAAATATCTGAAGCTGCATCAATAGTTTCCTTTTTAATCGCCTCCTGCATTTCTGGTGAAGTTAGAATCAACCCCAGCACTTGATCCGCAACAGTATTTTTTATAATTTCAACAACCCAATCGGCCGGGTATTTGAAGTTAAAGCCATAAGTCGAATTTGTGTATGTTTTCCAGTTGGTAGTATCAGCGATAACAACAGGCGCAGCGGCTGGCAACGAAACTTCCTCTGATACTGGAGTCTTTGGTTCGAATTGTGCAATCTGCTTATTTAAATCGTCCATTTTTGTTTGATGGCTACTTCTAATAGTGTCAATTTGATTTTGCATCAATAAAAACACCCCGCCACCAACAATGACAAATGTTACCACAATTGAAATAAAAAATTTCCAAAAATTAGACATATACCCTCAAAAAAAATTACATAGTGTTTTCAGAAATCCCATGCACCCTGTTGAATTTATGGCTGAAAATCCTGAATCAGGCGAATATTATTAATAAAATCGCCTGCAAATATCTGGGCATAATTGCCAAACATATCCATAAGAAATAAGCCTTCGGTAGTATTGAACAACAGCCCGTTGCTTTTACTAAGCCAAAAAGTAAAAAAAGATGGGTAAGGCAGTTGAAGTTTCTGACCAGTATCCATACTTAGCACATATTTTTGCTCAAATTCTGCCCTCGAATCCGAAACAATAGAATATTTACCATCAAAAGACTGCAAGTCCCTAACTGCCGTTTCATCTTGTAATTGTGGTGTCTTAGTATCATAATAATCCCGCGCATAACTAGACAAACTTGCCGTTAAATCGTTACCAATAAGGTCAAACGCCATAATTGTCCCCTGACCGTTGCAATCATCAGATCTAACAATCACATTTTTTAAATCCTGATCATAAAAAACAGTAGGAAAATAATTTCCCTTAATTTTATTTTTTGTGATGATTGTATCTTTGCCATTATCTAGGTTTATATAGCCAATATCATAAAGATTGGCCCCTTGGCACCAATCTGCTTCATTTGCATCAACTTCTTTCTCTGAGGACTCCTTGGAATAGAAATAATATTTATAATCGTAAGAAAACTCGCCTGACCTTGGCAATTTGATAGGCTTTTTATTAGTTGTGTCGGTTAATATAATATTTTCTGCATTATCAAAATAAAACCTTTCAAACGAAATCCCCTTCAACTGTCCGATATCTACCTTCTTAGATTCAGTACTATTGGATTTGTAAGAATTTTTCTCCCAAATCATCATCGGAGAGACTAGTAGTATCAGCGCTAGGCTGACAATAAACATTAATCTAGTCGTTTTTTTACTATCATCATTTTGTTCAATAAAAAATAATACAATGCTAGACGCTGAAAATAATCCAGCTAGAACAAGAAGATATAGCGATGATTTAGATAAAACATTTTGATCGTTTAATATAAACAGCGGAGAGTTATTTACATAAGCTGCTAAGAGAGATGCAAAAACTCCTAGCATCAAGCAAGTCCAGCTTTTAATTTTTGGCTTTGATTTTGGAAAAAGGACGATGGCCACTGAGAATAGTATCAAATAAAGCAATGCCAAAGTTACAGGATACACCTCGGCACCTACCCTTGGCAAAATAAAGAACTGTATTGCAGGGAGTTCAAGCGCCCCTAACAGTGAGCCCAAAAACGTTAAGAAAAATTTATCATGCAAATTTCTGCTCAAAATAAAACTAATTAAGGGGATAATGATTAGACAATTAGCTCCAAACCACCACCAAAATTTAACTGGTTTTTTGAACAATTTAATACCAACTATTGTTGCAGGAATTGAAAAAATAATTCCAATCAACGGAAAAAACAATGACATTATCCCATCAGTTGCAGGATACACACCCAGAAGCATTAAGATTATAACTATCAACATCCAGCCGGACGGCAAAAGTAAAACAAGATTTAAAAACTTAAGAAATATTGGCACAAGTGGAACAATTTGACCAGAAATCGGTGGAGACGTAAACGAGATAGGTTCCAAATGAGGGGTGGCTGGATTAGGATTATTGGCAGACACCTGAAAATTCTCTGCCGCAGATTCTCTCTCATTGTCGTTAATCATATGCTTCTCTAGAATAATTCTAATATAGATACTTATTTATATTGGCTGTTTGCTCGGCCTGAGTTTTGGCAAAATAAATTTTTCCGTCCTTGCCATACAGGAAGAATAGATAACTATTCGTTCCTGGGTGCAAAACTGAATTAATTGCTGCCAGGCTCGGAGTGCAAATAGGTGTTGGTGGCAAACCAGCTTGAGAATATGTATTATACGGTCCTGGGTATTTTGTTGTGTCGCCAGATGCCGGTTGCCAGAATTTATAATTGAGAAGACCAACGGACTGCCAATTGTCAGTATCTTTTTGATAAATTGATGTGACGTCGGACTGCAACTTCATCGCTATTTTAATGCGATTGTTAAAGACCGCAGCAATCTCTGGCATATCAGCAACTGGCCCGGCTTCCTTTTGAATAATTGAAGCCAACGCCAAATCACCTTCAGTCACTGATAAACCATCAGTCTTCGCCTGATAGTTTTCTGTCATTTTAGAAATTGCTTCATCGACAGTCGGTTCGTCAGAAAGTTTATACGTATCAGGAAATAATTTTCCTTCTAAGTTTGTGCTTTTGGCCAAAAATTCTTCGCTAGAAATATTTAGATTCTTGGACAAATACGCCGCTACTTGTTCTCGTCGCCAGCCATCTTTAATTGTTATCCATTTGACCTGGTGGCTACCATCGCTGAGAATTTCTGCAATTTGAATCTGATTAAGAGTTGTTGGCAATAAATAATCGCCCGACTTAATCGTCAGTTTTTTAAATTTAAGATATAACTGAAAAGACCAACTTGAGTCAATGAAACCATGGCTCACTAAGTTATGAGAAACTTGGGAGGCAGACTGCCCGTCAGCAATAACAAACTCGCCACGAGTGCCAGAGACAGCTTCTACTGCAACATCGGAATTATTAGGGCTTTCAATCCGCTGGCGGAAATAAAAAAGAAATCCAACTACTGCCAAAATAAAAATTAGCAGAAAAACCAAAAGGGTTTTTCTTACAGTGCCTCTTGCGATGTGTCCTCCTCGTTGGCGATATATTGTTCCAAAATCAGCCGAGCGGCTGTTTGATCAACCTTGTCCTCAATTTCATCCGACGAAACGCCTTCCTCTTTTAATAATTCCAAAGCTGTTTGTGTGGTCAAATTTTCCGGCTCAAAATAAATTGGCAGCTTAGTCTCAAATTTTAATTTCTGAGCAAATTTCTCTATTTCCGGCCCTAAACTCCCCTGATCACCGCTCTCAAAAACTGGCATGCCAATGACAATTCTCTCAATCCCTTCCTGTTTGCAAAGTTTAGTAATTCGCTCAAAAATATCTGGTCGATTCGGCAGAGTGGCTAAATCGTACGGAATTTCTTTGCCAACAGCCAAACCAATTTTTTTTGTTCCAAAATCAATTCCTAAATACATTATTTAACTCCACTTGTGGTGGCAGCTGAGCCATAATTAAAATTTATAGTGATTCGTCTGGCCAACGCTGGCAGTGACCGCAAAAAGCTTGGATTAGATGTAATACTAGCTGAAAGAACACCAGGGTAGCTAGTTAATTTGGTTGTTGCAGCTGTCACCGACTTGAACTTAATTGCGATTTTCATTGCGTCCGTATCATATTTTCCGGCAATGTAACCGTCAAATGTCCCCTTTAGTATAATCATACCGGCAGCGATATCAGTACTAGACACCTCATATTTAACACTCTCTGAATTGTTTGTTACCAATTGTTTATCCGAAGCCAGTTTAGTTTTGGCACTTTCCAGAAGCATGGTTTTAAAGTCATCCTCAGAAAACGTAAGTGCAGTAACTTTAATTTTGGCCGTGTAATTGAAGGTGTCAACCTGATCACCAACTTTGGCTGATGCACTTTCCGAGGTGACAGAAGGTAGAACTGCAGAATCCAGGAGCTTATCGCTAGCGGTAAGCCCAGATTTTATTTTCGCAACGATGGTATTTTGAAGCTCGTTTTCAGTTGAAGTCTTGGCGTCACTGATATCTTTATCTGCAACAATTTTAACTATTTGATTTGTGCCGCCAGCCATAGCCGCTGAACTCTTGCCATAAATTTTTGATTGCTGAACACTTGGCACTGAACTAATTGTAAAATTTGAAGCTCCAATATTTCCAGCCTCACCAACATCGACAGCTTCGACATTAACGTCAATTGTTCCAGGAGGATTTATTTCATACGTTGATGGCGGAATTATATTTGGGTGACCAGCAGGAACGGTAACAGCAGCGGTTGAAACAAATGATATTCCAGCAGTAGTAGTAAGTTTGCTACCAGCTGCAATGTCATGTGGCTTATCATCCCAGTAATTATAAACTGTAATTTTGCCCTTGGACTTGGTGCCTATATTTTTTGTTCCACTAGCCGCGAATGGCTTAGTTAAATCCTGCTCATCTGAAGCTAATTTTCCAGGTATGGCCGAAGTCGAGGGATCAATTGAGGTCGCGTCTTTGCTAACTTTAATATCAGCAGTCGAAGAAAATGGTTCCGATGCAACCGCAAGTGTCACCGTTGCCTTCGGCAAAGCAATATAGGCGCCACCGATTAAAGCCAGCACGACAACAGCAGAAATAATTCCGATTATCATCTTCTTTCGGCTTTTGGCAGTTCGTATTTTGCCGAAAACTTGACCACCGCTTAAATCCTGGCGAGAAATTTCACGCTGTTTCATTTCTGGCTCCATTGGTTTCTTAATTAATCTATAGTCGGCTGGCTCCTCGACTGGAGCAGGAATTGGCTCTGGATGTTCATCCGCCTTCTCTATTAATTCTTCTTCAATAATCGCACCACCTGCTGTTGCTGCTTCGTCAGCGTCACGGACAGCTTCAATTACTTCGCTGTCGACATCAACTATCATTTTTTCTGACTCAAATGATTCAATTTCCGGCTCAGCAGCAGGTATCACTGGTTCCATGTCTTCGCTGCCATCCCTGTCGTATTGATGAACCTTAACGCCATCTATTTCTTCAACCGGAGAAGCATTTTTTTCTGCCACAGTTGGCTTGGGAATCTCGACTTCCGGCTCCACAACCCCCGCTTTAGCATCGTCAATACTTTCGTAAACCGAGAGTCCGATTTGTGATGCTAAATTGTGAGCGATGTTGTCGTTCGTCACCAACGCCACTTCTTTTTTCAGAGCTTTACTTCGCTTGACCAAAAGCTTTAGATTAACAATACTGTTAGCAAGCGTTGAACCCCGAGGTATTACAAGAGAAACCGACTTGTCCTCGACCTTGGAAATCTTGTCGATGACATCGGTTATCTCTTCATCTGTTTCTAGGTAAATAAGTTTACTCATATTTTCTTTTTTTGTCATTGCAAGGAGGAACAACGAAATAATCTCAGACTACCACTCCTTCGGCTCACGATGACTATTTATATTTTATTTGGTGAATTGGAAAGAGGCAAGAATTTGATTCTGAATTGTCGTTAATGCGGCTTTGTTTTTTGCTAAACCATCCAAATTGCCTGTATCAGCAACAACATGAAAAATATTTGAACCACTTTTTACTAAAATCCCGTAGGAAGTTATTATTCCATTATCAGCACCTTCATAAGCTGGTAAGCCAGCAAAAGTAATTTTTGTCGCGCTAGAAAAAGTCTTATCTGCCACTGCACCGGCAATGTAAGAATCAAGGCTCAAAGATGACTGTTCAGCTTCGACACTGACAAGTGACCCTTGATCGCCACTGAGGACATTGATAAAAACACCATCATTGTCCGAATAACTGCTGGCCTTACCAGCAGAATAATTGCTTGGATATTTAATGCTGAAACCAACAGAATCATTCGTCCATGTTTTCCAACTTGCTGCTTCATCAGTGGTCACCACAGGTGAGGTTGTAGCTGTTGCTGAGGCTGTGGATTTCAAGGCGGCGATTTGTTTATTTAAGGCGTCCATTTGAGCCTGATTGTCGGAGCGAATGGAGTCAATTTGTTTTTGCATTAGATAATAAATGCCACCGCCAGCAACAGCGATTGTAACAATTATGCTGATAAAGATTTTCCAGAAATTAGACATTTTCCTCCTCAAGCTAACTTTACAACTTTTTTGATTTTGATAATTTCGTCTTCATGACGATCAAGAGTAGCACGAATCATAACGTGTTCTTCGTCAACATTCGTCATTTTCTTCATTGCAGTATCGATGGCAGACAGGATCCGATCTTCGGTTTGTTTTATCTGATCCTCAATCTGTTCAAATTTATCATCATGATCTAAGAGTTTATTAACAACTCGGTCAAACTTTTCATCATGACTAGTAAATTTCTTATCATGTTCTGATAATTTTTTCTGAATTTCTGTTAGTGTTTTAGTCGTTTTCTTTTCAAAATTTTCTATCATAATAAGTTTCTTATTCCTTTAGCGAATCCACCACTCTATCAATTGTGCCGGAAATAACCGATGGGGTACCAGCCAAGTCAATGGCCATGTTGGCCAGTGCCATGGGCGTAATATCCTGTGGATCATCCAGGCTTTCTGTTTCGTCTAAAACCGAGGCCACATCGCGCGGTCGGATAAAATTAACTTTCGGTTTTTTAGCGAAAGGTAGGTCGTCTACCCATTCAGAAGTTTCGAGGATTTTTTTAATATCCGGCAACATTGACCCACCACCGCAAAGCAAAATTTTTGATGGCAACAGATCAACGCCAGCAAACTCCTCTAATGCTAATTGTACGCCGGAAACCCAGGTCTGACAATCACCATCCAGGGCTTTTTTGACTTTTTCTGTCTTAGTTTTTTCTAGCTCCCCAGCCGAATAAGCCATTTTTAGTTTTTCGGCCTCCTGGAAACTCAGATTAAATTCATTGGCCAGCCTCTTGGTAAAAACACGGCCACCAATAGCAAACATTTTCGTTCCTTCAACTCCACCATTGCGAACTACAGCGATGTCAGTCGTTCCGCCACCGATATCAATGAAAATAGCTGAAAATTCAACCGACTCTTCCATGCCCATACTCCTAGCCACTGCATATGGCTCGGCCACAACGCCCAAAAGATCCAATCCAAGTCCTTCAGTGATGGTTTGCAAGGCTCCCAGGTGAACTATTGGGGCGAAAGCGTTAAAGATTCCAACGGAAATATCACGGCCCTGAAAACCAACAGGGTTGGTGACTTTGTAGCCGTCTATTTTAACATCAACTACTGCAGAATTAACCAAGCGAACATCGATTTCCGAATAACCAGTTTCCCAGGCTAAATTGGCCCTAGTTTTCTCAAAAGCTTTCTTTTGAACTTCTGTGATAATGGTTTTTAGCTCTCCTACAGTAACTTTTGATTTTGGCGCCGGCCGCTGATAGTGAACGGTGGTAGTTGTGCCTTTAACAAGCTCCCCGGCAATACCAACAACACACTGAGTTGGCGCGACACCCGATTCTTCGGCTGCTTGATCAAGGGCTTTTTCACAATTAGCAATAACACCGGAAATGTCAGTCACCCGCCCGCCCTGCATGTCGGATAATTTCTGCCGTTGGCGGCCACAACCGATAACCGAAGCTTGGTCATCGTCAATACGAAAAATTAGGGCCTTAACAAATTCAGTCCCGATGTCGAGAGCTAGCGCATAATTCTTCTTTTTACCCATGCCAAGAAATCCCATCCCGCTCCTATCTACAATAACTCCCCATGAGGGAGATCTTTTCTATATTATAACAAGATTTCAATAGTTTTACAAAGTGCCACCATAGCGTTAAAAGCTCTGCTTATAACAAGGTATAAATAGTTTCGCCAGAGGTGAAGGTCATAACGTTAAAAGCTCTGCTTAGCGCAAGCCAATAAAAAAGAAAAACGCCGACACATGGTCGGCGACGGACAGATAGTTATTGGCGCTGGAGCCCAGCGCCGGTTTCCTGATGCTCTACGCGAGCGTGTTCGGGGAGCTGATGGTTGCTCCAATCCTGCTACCACTTGCCGCCAGCTTTACAGCTCTGCTTCGATGTTTACTGCGAGGAAGCGGCGCAATCCGCACAATTGTGGGTCGCAACTCCACGAGATAGCACGGAAAGGCTGGAACATCAGCATTTTTTGGTGGTGAGTCGCAAAATGCCTCCAGCATTTGAAAATATATCACATATATTCCCAAAAATAAAATACCACTGGTATGTACCAGTGGTATTTTTTAACGCTTTGTTCTCGCTTCCAGCGATATCTTTAGATCTTGTTATAAATGCATTAAAGTTTTTTGTTATTCAAAAATTATGGCACTATGCAGCCTCTTTTTGCTGCTCGTTATTCGCTTTTCTAATTCTAATCCAATCTCTCAACATTTTTTTCTCAGCATCTCGTAAATGCACAAGCTCATTACCCAAAGCAGATGGTAATGAATCTCCTCCGTCTATCACAGATTCTAGTTCTGAAATCCTCTGATACATTTCTCTCGGCAGTATGCCTTCTACCATACCACCCAACTTCTCAACATTGATTGTTAGATCATTAATATATTGTTCGCTATTACTGTGAACATTGACCTGATCTACGCCTTCGCTTTCGACGCGCGCTAATTCACCCTCTCCTATTAACTCGCTGTGACTTTCACGTTCTAGCATTGTGCCTCCAAATTTATTATTCCAAAGCTGCTTTAATCCTTCTAACCCCGGCGCTAGATGATTCCTCTTTAGAAATCTTGAAAGTGCCTAGTTCTCCAGTAGCTGCAACATGTGGACCACCGCAGATTTCTTTTGAGAACGATCCAATGGTGTAAACTTTAACTTTTTCGCCGTAGCGGTCATCAAAAACACCACTAGCACCGGATTTTTTGGCATCATCTAAACTTAATTCTTCCATTTCAACTGGAATATCTTCTTTAATTTTATCATTGACGATTTTTTCCACTTCGCTAATTTGTTCCAGTGTTAATTTTTCCGGCCAATTAAAATCAAACCGCAAACGTTCTTCAGTGATGTTAGATCCTTTTTGTGAAACTTCCGGCGATAGTAACTGTCGCAGCGCAGCCAACAATAAATGTGCAGCGGTGTGCAAACGTGTAGTTTCAACCTTATTATCAGCCAAGCCACCCTTAAACATCCCCGCCGAGGCTGTGCGTGATTTTGCTTGATGTTCTTGAATCGCTCGTTCGTAGCCATCCTGATCAACCTTAATCCCAAGCTCTTTCGCAATTTCAAAACTCATGTCTGGCGGCACACCATAAGTTTGATAATTCTCATAAATATATGTCCCAGATGCAGTCATTTGCGAATTCGGCGATAAGATCGGCTCATCTTTAATTTTTTTAATTACTCCGCCATTGATTGCCTGATCCAGGTCAATTTTGTATTGAGCTACCCAGTCAAGCGGCTTTTGAAACTTCTCTCGCTCCTCAGCTATAATTTTTTTTATATTATCCAACGATTTAATACTGGAAAGGCTGGCAATCAGTTCAATTAATGATTCAAGATCAAAATTTTCAGACAACACTTTATATTTCCGAATTGCCCGACGAATTAGACGCCGCAAAACGTATCCGCGATTCACATTTGATGGGGCAACACCGTCAGAAATTAATGCGACAGCAGAGCGCAAATGATCAGCGATAATACGAAAAGCCTTTTCATTTCCCGAATATTTTTTACCAGATATCTCTTCAATTTTTTTAATAATCGGCTGGAACAAATCTGTTTCGTAAACATCTGACTTTCCTTGCATCACAACAGTCAAGCGCTCCAGACCCATGCCGGTATCAACACCTTTGAGTTCTGATTCAACGTACTTACCGCCCCGCATAACGTACTGATTGAAAACACAATTCCAAACTTCCAGGCCATCAACATAAAATTCAACTGTTGGACCGCCAGGCGAACCTTCTGTGCCGAGTGACCAAAAAGTTTCGCTAAACCCAGTGGCGTTGATTTCTTTCAGATCCGGAATGGTTTTCAGAATTTCTAACGATTCTTTATCTTCCGGGATGTTATCATCACCGCCAAAATAGTTAGCATGAATCCTGTTTTTATCAATCGACAAAACTTCGGTCAAAAATCCCCAAGCCAGTTTGATAGTTTCCTCCTTGAAATAGGCGCCGTCTTTTTCCGGATAGCCAAAAGAGAAATTTCCCAACATTTCAAAGAAAGTTAGATGAGATTCATCGCCAACTTCATCAATGTCACCAGTACGAACACATTTCTGGCAAGTCGTGATTCGGACAGAAGGGGCTTCCTCCGGAAACAGATAATATCGTTTGAATTGCTGCATCCCTGCGGTCGTAAAAAGTACCGAAGGATCATTTTCCGGCACAAGAGAAGACGAAGGGATCACCTTGTGACCCCGCTCGCTAAAAAACTCTAGAAATTTACTACGCAATTCGGATGAAGTCATAATTATAAAATTCTAAACTCAAATATCAAAATTCTAAACAATTTTAAAATTCAAATGTTCAAATATTTTAAACTTTTGAGATTTTGATAATTTGGTCATTTAGATTTATTTAGGATTTAGAGTTTAGAAATTAGAGTTTGATTAGTTGGTTCCGTAAAGTACTGAAACTAAGTTTTTCAATGCCTGTCCCCAAACAACATTTCTAGATGGGGCGTCATTAACTTTAACTATTGGCTTGCCACTAGCAACAGTGGTAGCCGGGCCATTTAAGTCTAGCTGATCTTGATAAAGTTTATGATAAACTGCCTTGTAATCCAAGACTTTTTTAGCGTAACTATTTGTGCTTGGGTCTTGCAAAAGCCCCATTCGCAACCATTTATCAGCATTGCCGCCACCAGCATTGTATGCAGCAAGAGCCGCAACTTCATTGCCACCATATTTTTCTTTCAAAACATGAATTTGCCAAGTTGCGAATTGAATTCCTATTTCTGGGTTAAAAAGATCTGAAGTTTGAAAATTTGTCATCTCAACGCCCTTGGCGATACTTCTGCCAGTTGGTGGCATAATTTGTCCAATACCAAGTGCGCCAACTGGTGATTGGGCCTGAGGGTTAAATCCGGACTCCAACATAAGAAGTCCTGCCACTAAAAATGGGTCTTCATTGTACTCTTTGCACCATTTTTTAATGGTATCTTGATACTTAAGAGGAAAAACCTGGTCGCCCAAAATTGACGGTAAATAAAAATACCCTGCGACTATCGCAGCCAAGACAGCAATCGAGATGATTACTTTTTTAATTCGGGATCTTTTATCCGCCATCTGAATTAATTGTAGCAGATTTAAAAACAAAAAAACAGAAGTTTATTTCTGTTTTTTCTGGTGCAACGCTTAGCGTTGCGATTACCAAGCTTAGCTTGGTGCCCGAGATCGGAGTCCTCACCCGTTCGCAGGCTCACTCATAGAAACCCACGGTTTCTATTCCAAGATATAATAATTCACTCACCAACTTTCGCCGACAATAAATGTCAGCGCAAGTTGGTGCCCGAGATCGGAGTCGAACCGATACGGTTTTTAAGGCCAAAGGATTTTAAGTCCTTCGTGTCTACCAATTCCACCACTCGGGCAATTCTTATGAATAATGAATCTCGAATTAAGAATTATGGTTTCAAATCCATGATTCACAATTCCTAATTCATAATTCAAGCTTTAGCCTATCTTCCAACCGCCATCTGTTTTCTCTAGTTTGCCATCAATTATAAATCCAGCTGCACGTTTATGACCGCCGCCGCCAAACAAACTGGCGATTTTTGCCACATCAACCTTGGCGGATTCTGTTCGTAAACTGCCTTTAATTTTACCATCCGGGGTCTCATAAAGCAAGAGTGTGGCAACGTCGTCCGGAATGGTACTGATAAGGTTAACTACGCCGGCCAAATCCTGGTCGCTAGCGCCAACACTTTCAATGTCCTGGCGGGTAATAACTGAGTAAACTAATTTGATATCAGTGAGCTCAATAATTCGATCAAGTGCTATCCCCCACAATTTCAACATGGCTAAACTTTTGTGATTCGAAATATTTGTGGAGATATTTTTAAGTTTTGCTCCATGGCTCATTAATTGCGAGGCCGCGGAAAAAGTTTTGGCCGAAACATTAGCGTGCTGGAAACCTCCGGTATCAGTGTAAATTCCGGTCAGAAGCATTGTCGCAACATCAGTTTCTAGCTCCGCCCCCACTTTATTGAAAAGACCAAAAATAATTTCGCAAGTCGACGAAGCATTTTCGTCAACCACATTGATATTGGCATATTTCCAAATGTCATTTTTAGGATGATGGTCAATATTAACAATCGGTATTCCGCGCTCTTTAGCCTTGATAATTCGATCGGCGTAACCGGTTCTCTTAAGGTCACCATTATCAATTAGAATAATGGCGTCAAAGTCTCCGACCAAAAAATCACTTTTTGCATCACGCCAATCAGGCAAATACTTGAAAACCTCCGGGACTCCTTGCGAAGAGGCAACCGTAATTTCTTTTCCCAGTGATTTTAACAATCTAGCAGTTGCCAAAGTTGCTGAAACTGTATCCCCGTCTGGGCGCTCATGAGCAACTAAAAGAAATTTCTGGTTTTCGTCCCGCTCCAGAAAAGTAATGAGTTTTGTATAAGAAGCCATAATTTAAATTGACCTAATTAGTCTAATTTTTCTAATTGATCTAAACTAGAGATTGTTTAGAAATTAGGTTAATTAGAAATTAGAAATTTACGATTTTTCGAGAAAAATCGTCTGGTGTCCTTCTTCTGGCAAAGCTGATTTGATCACCTTAACCGACTTAGCAACTTCGCCCTCAAGACCTTCCTTGTTCAACATTTCAATGTTTGAATACAACATCGGAATAATCATGCTCGGCTCCAGGGTAGCTGATAATTCAAGAGCTTCTTTAAGCGTCATTGAGTCCTCTTCTCCTGCCGGCAAGAACAATAAGTCAACACCGTCGAGTAACTCTATTTGCTTATCAGAAAACTTTTTTGATTTACCCGGATAAAGCATCATAACTTCTTCGGCCAAAATCTTAAACACACTCTGCTCAAAAGGTGCCTCAACAAAAACATTTTTCCGCTCATATTCTCCAGGGCTATCGATGATGAAACCATCAATATTAACCGAGTCTGACGCTAATGTGATATTGGCATCGCGAGTTTTGATTTGAAACTTATCCCCGCCCAAATAAGTAATAATCATTTATTCCTCCGTTTTTTTGGCTTTCTTAGCCTTAGGCTTTTCTTCTTTTTGCTCTTTGATTTCCTTTGTTTCCGATTCTTCCTCTTTTGCTTCGATATTAGAATTCTGTACTTCGGATTTTTCTTCTGTGTCTATCTGCGTGTCTTCCTGTGTAGTCGAGGATTTTTCTTTACCTACGGCTTTCAAGCTAAGGCCTAATCTGTGAGTTTCTGGCTCAATTGAGATAATTTTAAATTTGTAATCTTTGCCAAGTTCAACAACTTGTCCAGGATCAACAACATGCTGATCTGAAAGTTCGGAAACATGGACCAAGCCATCAATTTGTTCATCTAGGGAGACAAATGCTCCAAACGGCGTAATTTTTGTTACTGATCCACTGACGATTTCGTTAACTTTGTATTTCTTGGCCGCATCGGTCCAAGGATCCGAGGCAAGTTTTTTCAGCGATAGTGACAGTTTTCCATCATCAAGAGAAATCACCATAACTTTGATAACATCGCCGACCTTAAACAGTTGGTTCAAGTCAGCCACTCTGGACCAAGAAACTTCAGAAATATGAACGAGGCCTTCTACTAAAGGATCAATTTTTACGAATAAGCCAAAATCAACGATTCCAGAAATTTTGCCTTCCAGAACATCACCGACTTTATATTTTTCAATCTTTGAAGCAAGTTTTTCTGCGTCAACTGCTTTCTCCGAAAAGATGAGTTTGTTGGCTGCTTTGTCACAGTTGATAACTTTAACTGCAATCTTTTCACCAATCAACTTGTTAAGTCTTGTTAGAATTTCTTCTCGGTCGCCGCCAGAAACACGCGGATAATGCTCAGGTGAAAGTTGAGAAACAGGCAGGAACCCTGGGATTCCACCAATCTCTGAGATTAAACCACCCTTATTTGCCTCGTTAACAGTAATCTCCACTGGCTCGCCGGTTTTATATCGCTCTTCCATGTCTTTCCAATAACGCTCACGATCAGCACGTTTAAGAGAGAGAACAACGTTGCCATCTTCATCTTCAAGTAAAATAACGTAGGCGAAAATAGTATCGCCGACTTTTACTTCGGAGTTCAAAGTGATTTCTTTTTCCGGCACATAGCCCAAAGATAGACCGGCAACATCAGCCCAGACCTTATTCCGAGAGACTGACAAAACCCTAGCTTCGACAATTTCACCTTCTGCATAAGGCAGAAGTTGATCGCCAGCCTCTTCAATTAAACTCTCCATCGAATCATGGGTTGGTTTTTTGACTTTCTTTTCTTCTTCGACTTTCTCTACCTCTTCTACTTTTTCTGCAATTTTTGGCATTTTTTCTCCATTATTCATAGTTTTTTATTGTTAATTCTTTCTTTTTTTCTTTGGTAAATATTGAATGTATCTTTCATGATTTTTTATTGCCCGTACTTCATGTCGCATCTTGGTAACTGAGTAAATTGTGATGACAAAATACCAAATTAGCGTAGTTAGAAGCAACAAAAGCATAGCGATTCTGGTGCCAACGTAAGGTGTACTTTCATATCGAAAAAATGAGATTACTACGCCCAAAATTCCAATTGTTAAGAAGAAGTTAAATAATCTTGCTCGAAGCCCTTTGTGAATGGTTTGGTTGTAGCCTAGCAAAATAGAAATGATGATGAAAACGGTGTAAACACCCAGCAAGATTAAAAACCACTCCATATTGGCTGGTGGATTTATCGAAAAAAGGTATTTTGTTGTAAAAAAATCTTGTGGCAACATAATATAATTATTGGTGGGCGCTGGGGGATTCGAACCCGCGACCTACTCAGTGTAAATGAGTTGCTCTAACCAGCTGAGCTAAGCGCCCGATATATGAATTTAATGGTGCGACGCTAAGCGTCGCTTTCACCAAGTTAAGCTTGGTGGGCAGAACAGGAATTGGTCACGGATATCCCGATGCTTCGGGATTCCGCTACCCCGCCTCGGCGCCAGTCGCGCCTCCGGCTTTCAAGCCCTTTTACTTTTTAATACACCATGCCGCATAGCTAAACAAAGTTTAGCGAAGTGGCATGGTGGGCAGAACAGGACTTGAACCTGCACGGCCTTGCGGCCACAGCCACCTCAAGGCTGCGTGTATACCAATTTCACCACCTGCCCTTTTTACAAAAAATCTCGGCACCAGCCCGAGATATAATAAATGATATCTTATTTAAGCTGGTTTAATGATTTTCTAAATTGATTGTAGCAGATGAGATAAAAAAAGTCAAAGCATGAAAAATATGCCTACTTAAGTTCTAATCCAAATCGCAACACATTAAAAAAATGAGACATCGAGGGCTT
>JBAXAF010000006.1:0-49994 GCA_037142675.1 Candidatus Berkelbacteria bacterium
CTGGTATATTTATCATCTATAATAGATTTATAGATGATAAAAGATGGGAACAAACTGTATTTTTAGCATTCGATTTGCGTCGAAATTTTGTTGCATAAGTAAAATTTAAATAAAAAATTAATAGTCACTAGGAGGTGGGATGCCAACAGCAGATGATAAGTTAAAGGAACTCGATGTGCGCAACATTAAGGCAGCTGCAATTTTGCAGAATTTCAGCCTAGAGGAAATGGAACAGGTTTTGGAAACCAACATCTTCGAGCTTATGGGTGTTGAGTCTGAGCTAACCCAAGAGCAAAAAGATGATCTATTAAAGGTCTTCAAAGACACAATTGAAAATCGCACAGTAGCCAGGCTTCTAGACGCTTTGCCAGATGAAGATGTCGAAGAATTTAGCAAGTTGGCCGAAGAAAGCGCGGAAAAGGCTGATCAATTTTTAGCCGATAAAGGAATTAATAAAGAACAAATTGCAATTGTCGAGATTGTGCTTTACAAGCTTGAATTAGCCAAGAGCAAGCAAGGAGAGGGGGTTGAATGAGTGCAGAAGAAAGTCCTGACGGCGGTGCGGGCGAAGCCGCGTTTCTTGCCGAAAGAGAAGCAAAATTAAGCGGCGTGGTCTCGCGTCTCGCTGAGTTTGAGGCTGCACAAAGAGAGGCCTTTAAGCACGAAAATAATAAACCGATGTTATTTTTTGGTAAAAGAAAAGCAGATTGGCAGAGCAGGCTAGCTAAACTTAAAGAAAATATACAGGCAACAGCTCACTTATTGAACACTGCTGCTGCTGAGGCCAAAGCCAAAGGCATTGATGACCCCGTTGGTGAAGTATTGAACAAACGGGGCAAACTTCCACTTGGGTACCGTGAATCGGTGCAAAAAGCAATGAAGGCCTCTGAAGCTTGGATAGCTGGCCCGAAGCCTGCAATTACTGACCCAGCTGCGCCTGAAGTGCCTAAGCCGGCTGATGATGAGGTTGATATTACTTTAAATCCTGCAGCTGAAGATTTAACTGACGTAGATATTGAGCTAACTGGTGATCCAGTAGATAAGGGTGTAACCCCAGGTGATACTACACCGACTAAAGATCCGGGTGGCCCAACGCTGGATGTCACGCTTGAGGACGAACCGCCAAAACCGCCTGCTGCGCCACCTGTTTTTGATGTTACTGAGCCACCGGCTGTTGCATCATCTGGCGGAACTCCGCCATCACCATCTGTAGGTGAACCAACAACTGAAACTGCTCCTCCGCCAGTACCCCCAGCCCCACCGGAAGAACCACCAACGCCACCAGGGCCACCTCCATTTGGTCCAGATGGTGCACCTATCGTTCCAGCGCCGCTGGGGCCAGACGGTAAACCACTTCCTCCACCACCACTGACTGAAACATCTCCTCCTCTTGCTCCTCCGCCACCTCCACCACCAGGTGGGTCAGAGCCACCTCCGCCAACAGGGCCGGAGACTCCTGCTGGTACGCCGGAAGATCCAACCAAGAAAGAAGCTGACGAGGCCGCCAAACGACTTGAAGATGCTGTTGATAAACTTCCTGCCAGGTCCAAAGAGCTTGTAAAGTTGGCGCTTGAAACTAAGACTCGCGAAGACGCTAGAATTGAAAAACGATATGGGAATCAGAAGAGCCTTTGGAACAAAATGAAGAAAGGCTTAAACGAGAGTTGGGGCGGTCGGGCACTTGGTGGGCTTCTAAAAGCTGGCCAAGGTGCAGGTGAGGTTATTACCGCTGGTCTTCTTGCCGGTCCTACTGGAATGCTGCTTTCGCCAGCCTTGTTTTCTCATGGCGCAATGCGTGGAATAGAAGGTGCGCTTCAAGTCATATCCGCCTTTGGTGAAATTGGTGGCGACAAACAGATCGGTGAAGCCAACAGCAAAATTGATAAAATGACCGCTGATTTGAACAAATTAATATTAGAAACTGAAGGAAAATCCGATGCCAGTCACGAGCGATATAACGCTATTCATAAGATTGCCGAGGAAATTAGACTTGCTGAGGCTGACAAATTGACAGCGCAAGCAGGGAAGTTTTCACTTCGAGCAAAAATGAATGTTTACGGGCTTGTCGGCGGAGTCTTGGGTTCAGCATCTAGCGTACTGGTTGGTGGTTTACCAACTGGTTTCCAAAACTTCGGTGGAGCTCCGTTCTTATCTGCTGGTCACACTACGGCAATTGACGTTACAAAGGGTTGGATGTTTGGTTATAAGGGTGGTGAGTCAGCAATTGCTACTGCCCATGGAGCGCATACTTCTACTGTTGGGCTTGGCAGCGTAGCAGGTCATGGTATGGGTGCAACTGCGCTCGGAACTAAATTCTTGTTAGGTGGTGGTATAGCCATAGCTGGCGCCGCAATGATTTTGCAAGCACGTCACGATATGAAGGGCGTTGAGGAGCTAAAGGCCTCTGCTGCTGCGCTTAAGTCTGAGGCAGCTGGAATTTCTGGTGACCCGGTTGGTGATAAGGCCAGGGCCGAAGCTGCAGATAAAGCACGCAAAGAAAAAGCAGCTGTCGATAAAGCCGAAGCTGACAAAAAAGCTGCCGCTGATGCTGCCGAGAAAGAAAAAGGCAAGGGTACCGGCAAACCAGGAGAGCCTAAAAAACCAGGGCCAGATGGTGGCACACCTCCAGGCGACGGTGGACCTAAAGATCCCGACAAAACTGGTAAAAAAGGAAAACCAGGTGAACCAGGTCCCAAAAAAGAAGGAGAAGTAGATGAAGCTCCACCAGAGGATCCAACTCCACCAGAAAAGGAAAAGCCGGTCGACGGTAGAATTGAAGTCGGCGGAACCTACAAGGCTGAGGGTTTGAAGGAAGTTAACATTAAGGAATATAACAAAAAGCACGGCTTAAAATTAAAGGGTAAAATTTACTCTGCAAAGGTAAATGGCCGAGACGTCGTAATCAATTTACCGGAAGGCGAAGTTAGCGAATCAACTACTAATGTCGTCGTCGATAAAATGCTATTCCGAGGCAAAAAGAAGGCAGAAAAAGGTTTTAAGCCAACGCCAGAATTAACAGTCCACCTAGACGGCGGAACTCCAGCTGAGGAGCCAAGTGGATCCGACGATGAAGAAGCGGAAAAAACTATAGAAAATCCTAAGGCCGAGAAAAAGCGGGTGGCAGAAATGTTGCAAACGGGTCGTTTGTGGCAGGGCATTTCCGAGGAACCAGTTAAGGCCAATCTTGTTGATTACGCCGAGAATAAAAAAGGCGACATTACTGAGTTGGAATCCATGGTTGATGTTAAAGACAAACAAATTATTATTAGGGATGTTCACAGGGTTAAGGGATCTGTTAGATTCTCTGTTCGAGAAAAAGGTACAACAGATTTTGGCCCATCGTATCAAATGGCTGCCGCTGACTTTTTGAAGATTGCTGACCCTGCGTATTTTGCTAAGGAACCAGATAAAGCTGCGCAATTTGAAGCAGCAAAAGCAGCTTTGGCGAAATCGATAGAAAATCCAGATGAAGAAACTGCTGATGATGAAGAACCACCAGCAGCAGCAGATGAAGAGCCTCCAGTACTAGAGGTGCCAGCAGATGACGAAGAGGTGGCGGGTGACGAAGAAATCGTGGAAGAAAGTGAAATTCCTTTCGGTTTGAAACCCGGAGCCAAGGTAGTTGAAAAAGAAACCGGAAAAGTTTTTGTTATCAGCGAACAGGATGACGATTTCGGTAGAGTAGAAGTTAATTCACCAGATGATGAGTCTGCAAAAGACTACTACGCACCAGATATGTTCAAAGAAGAATTTGAGCCGTACAAAGCTCCAGAAGAAGAAGCGTCGCCGGAAAAAATTGTAATTTCTACCGCTAAGGGTGATGTCGATGTTGCTCCCGGCGCAACTATCACCATGCCTCGTGTCGTAGGAGAAGAGTTTAAGGGTTCCGAGGCTAGAATCGTCAAGTCAGCTGAAAATGTCACAGACGGCGATAAATCCTTTGTGTTTATTACCTTCAACGAAGGAGAACCACTCAAGATGACGCCAGAAAATGCAGCTAAACTGATTGAAAATGATGTCCTAACTGTTTCTTAAATTAAATGACAAAAACCACACCAACTGATTTCCGCCATGTTCGGGAGACCACTCTTAGTGATTTTGTGCCCGCAAATCCTGCTGCGGAATTAATTGGTTCACAAAAATTGGATCATACGGCCGTTCCTGAGACGACTTTTGAAGATTTAATGCAACCAGAAACTATTAATGTTCCCGATGTTGCCCCGGAACTGCCAGCTGATGATGTTGCGATGGAAGCAAATCGAGGCTCTGCTGTTACTCTTGAACAGGGCGGGCCGGTAATTGATCCATTAACAGTCCCTGAAACAACTTTTGAAGATCTGTTTCGGTCACCAGCTGAACCACCAGCATCTCCTGATCTTCCTGAGCCGCCGGCTCGAGAAGCCACTGTGCCACCAATCGCTGAGCCGGCAGTACCAGCTGTTCCTGCAGCGCCGATCGCTACAGCTGAACTGAGTCCAGCTGAAAATGCGATAGCCGTTAATTTTCTAGAACAATTGCGTCCTGGTGATCGGTTGAAGATGCGAAATCCGAATGAGGAAAGCGTGAAGACGGTTCAGTCATTTGTACTATACGACCCAGCTACTCGATTGGTTACAGTTGATGTCGGCGGGATGAATCACAGGATTGAGGTCCATGAATTCTATCGCACTTTTGATACAGAAAGATCTAGACCAGATGCTGAATTAAAATCTGAATTGGAGGAAGGTCTAGACGAAATTGCCGCCGCTGAAGATGCAGTTAAGGTCAATGATATCCATAGTGATGAGGCCCAGTTGGAGGCAGCCGAAAATGAGGAACTAGAAAGTTATCAATTTCATGACAAAAATGGGGGAGTGGGCAGTGATAATTCCTCAGATTTAACAATTTACAAAGATCAGGCTTGGAAACGTGGTGACAGCCCATTGGAAAAGATTTCGGCGATCAGGTTATCAGCTGATAATGGAAAATTAGCGATTGCATTTGGCAATAATCCAGCAGAAGAAAAAACTACACAGGAATGGAAGGATGATTTTGCTGGTTGGCAGCTAATTAGTGTGGGGGTAAATAATTCTGAAGTAGCGCCGTTAAAAGAAATTGTTGAAAACTCTGTTCCAGCTCAAACAACGCAAGGGTTGAAGGATCGTTTTCGCCAAATTAACCCAGCAGAAGCCGCTGGGCAACAATATGCTGATGGTGTGCCAAATGAGCATCAGGAGTATAGTCGGGGCCGTGTAGTTGCCGAGAATATTCCTAATTTACCCGAAGTTCCTGTCGATGGCACCGAGGCAGTTGAAGTAAAAGATGCTGCTGAAACTGAAAGAGAGAAAGAAGTTGTAAAGGTAGAAGACGAGATTGATAAAGTCGTTGAAACAGTTCCAGCAGTGGCTGCGGAAGTAGTAGTTGAGGAAAACGGTGAGGCAGATGACACTGACGATGGCAAGGCGACTGGGAAAGAAAATTTACCAAAAAACGCGCAAGACGCTTTTGATCAGTTGGCAAGTGGCAGTCAAGTTAACATGCCAGTTGACCTTGCCAGACAGGCAGAAGAAATAAGATTTAAAGGCGACAGTTCCGAGAAATAGGATTTCTGATAAGGAGGGGATTGGATACTTATAATTATAATTCGACGACAACAACCGCCAGCAATAATATTTGGTGGTGGGTTTTGGCTGTCATTGCACTGGCAGTGGGAATTTATTTTTTGTACAAATATTTGCAACGGATAATTTTGTACTATTATCAGCTGCGAAAAACTCAGAATTGGGTGATGTTAAAAATTTCTATCCCCAAGGAGCGTTTTGCAGAAGAGAACGATCAGCGAATGGATTTTCGCGAACTGGCTGCAGTTATTGAGCCATTTTTGTCGAATATTGAGTCGCTTTTTGACCCGAACATACAAAAGAAACTTGCAGGGCAAGACCATATTAGCTTAGAAATTATTTCTAAAAAAGGTTTGGTATTTTTTTACATTGGTGCGCCGGAGATATTCCGTGACGCAATTGAAAAAAATATTTTGGCCCAATATCCGGATGCAATTTTGGAGCTGGATAAAGACAGGGGATTTTCAGTCTTTAAAGATATGGAAGGCGAAGTTGCAGCTGGAAACCTAAGATTGCTAAAAAAGTTTTTCTTTCCAATCAAAACATATCGCTATTTGGAATATGATCCATTGAACGGAATTGTGAACGCGCTTTCAAAATTAGGCGCTGAAAGAAATGCCGCGGTCCAGATTTTAATTCGCCCAACGGACAACACTTGGAGGTTTGCACTTGATAAGGTGGCCAAAAATATTCAGGCTGGAAAATCGGGAAGTTACTATTCATCGTCGTTTAATCGCCGAATGGGGGAGAGCTTCTTTAAATTTTTGGGTGACGTTGGCAAATCAGCCAGTGGCAAATCACTAATGGAAGAGGAAAAAGATAAGCAGGCCCAGAACCAATTTCGCCTGAACCCTATCCAGGAGCAGCAGCTAAAGTTACTGGCTGAAAAGGGTGCAAAAACCGGTTTCGATACTCAGGTTAGAATTATTGCCGTTGCTCCAACTGCCGAGCAAGCAAAGGAAACCTTAAAAACTATTTTCATGGCTTTTTCGCAATTCTTCGCTCCTGACAACAACGGCTTTAAGTTTAAAAAAGCTAAGCGTTTGAGGGAGACTGTTGCTAATTATATTTACAGAATTTATGGCAGAGAGCCGAGAATGCTGTTGAATACAGAGGAAGTTGCTTCACTTTTTCATTTACCGAACCGCTTCACCGAAGCACCGAATATCGCTTGGGTGTATTCGAAAAAATCTGCACCACCACCACAAATGCCAACCGAAGGTATTATTATCGGCGAAACGAATTATCGTAGCCAGAAGCAGTCTATTCGAATAAAAGATACTGATAGGGTTCGCCACATTTATATGGTAGGAAAAACTGGTGTAGGTAAAACCGTATTATTTGAAAACGCTATTATGCAGGATATCCGAGATGGCAAAGGCGTCGCTTATTTGGATCCAAACGGTGATGCGATTCAGTATATTTTAGAGCATATACCAAAGGAACGGGCCGAGGATGTAATTCTTTTTGACCCGTCTGATATTGAGCGTCCAATGGGGCTAAATCTCTTGGAGTGGAAGACGAACGAACAGCGCGACTTTTTGGTCCAGGAGGCGATTCAGATTTTCTACAAGCTTTTCGATCCAAACCAAACAGGTATTGTTGGTCCGCAGTTTGAGCATTGGATGAGAAATGCCGCCCTGACTTTAATGGCTCATCCAGATGGCGGAACATTAATTGATATTCCGCGGCTCTTCACTGACCCGGATTTTGAAAAGGAGCGAGTTAAGTTCGTAACCGACCCGGTTGTTAGATCATTCTGGGAAAAGCAGATGGCCAAAACATCAGATTTTCATAAGTCTGAAATGTTGAATTATTTCACTTCCAAATTTGGTCGGTTCATGACTAATGATATGATGCGCAATATTATCGGCCAGCCAAAATCAGCGTTTGATTTTCGTGAAGTGATGGACGGCAAGAAAATTTTACTTTGCAAGCTATCAAAAGGTTTAATTGGTGAAATTAACGCCTTTTTGCTGGGAATGATTATCGTCTCAAAGATCGCTATTGGCGCCTTTTCACGGCAGGATCAAACCGAAGAAGAGCGCATACCATTTTATCTTTACGTTGATGAGTTCCAGAACTTTATTACCGACGTATTTTCAACGATCCTGTCCGAGTCCAGAAAGTATAAGTTAGCTTTAAGTATCACTAACCAGTATATTTCTCAGCTAGACGAAAAGACCAGAGACGCTGTAATTGGTAACGCTGGTAATTTGATTGCTTTTAGGGTTGGTGCTGCTGACGCTGAGTTTTTAGTCAAGGAATTTGCCCCAATTGCCGTTGATGATTTAACCAATGTCGATAAATTTAATTTCTACATTCGTGAACTAATTGATAATGCTCCGATGCCGGCTTTTAATGGTCAAAGCATGCCCCCTGATCCTAACGGCAACAAAGAGTTGGCTGAAGCTATCAGGCAGTTATCGCGTCTAAAGTACGGGAACTCAAGAGAGGTTGTTGAGTCTGAAATAAGCGAACGTTCTCAAATTCATAATATTGATTTGCCGGGGATTGGCGAAGGGAATGCCAAAGGCCCAACCGGTTAAAAATCATTTCATGATTTTTAACAATTTCTAAGTACTAAATTCTAATTTCTAAATAAATCTTAAATGACTAAATGCGAATTTAGAAATTTTTGTTTTAACTAAAATCGTTGACAAAAAAATTCTTTTGTTGTATTATCTTACTAGATTAGTAACACAATAACAAAAATGGTCAAATTAGACAAAAAAGCCTTGAATTTCCCTTCAGATGAGGATTTAGTAAGCGTGAAACAACTTTTGGATAGCGCTGAAAATCAAATTAGAAAAGCCAAATCTTTAATTTTCAAAACCGAAATTGAAGAAATGGCCAGGGAAGTGGCCGAGACAAATGTTTCCGATAACATTATTGAAGGCATATTTAACGGGGAAAATTTTGTTGCCCCAGATGGGACAAATTATCCGATACCGGCCAACTATGCGAGTAAGTCAAAGCTTGTTACGGGGGACTTGCTGAAATTAACAATAATGTCTGATGGCAGCTTTGTTTATAAGCAGATTAATCCCGTTGAACGGAAAAAAGTCGTTGGTGTCTTGGAAGAATTCGGTGATGGCTGGAGAATAAATGTTGACGGCCAGCTCTACAACGTACTGACTGCATCCGTTACATATTATAAGGCCAAAGAAGGCGATAAGCTCGTAGGTCTAATTCCGGAAGATGAAAAGACGGACTGGGCAGCAGTTGAAAATATAATGATTGATGAAGCATAAAATAAATAATTTTGGGGAAAAGAATGACAGAAGCAAAAGAAAATTTAGCTCATGCGGGCAATCTGGTCGAAATAGTCAACGACCTAATGTTGGTATTGAATGAAAAAGAAAAGCGATCAATCGTTGGTCGTTTCGGTTTTACTGGTAAGAAAGAGACATTGTCAGCAATTGGGCGAGAATTGCGCCTCTCCAGAGAGCGCGTTCGACAAATTGAAAAAAATGCCCTACGAAAGATGTCTGAATTGATGAAGAAAAGCCATTCCTCAATGATCAATGAAGTCGCTGGGACTTTAGAAAAATCAGGCGGAGTTATTGTAGATGATCTAATTCCTGAAGATTTCCTAAAGCTTGCCAACGACCAAAAATTTGCACGCAATTATCTGCGACTTGTTCTAACTATTATTGCCAATACTGAAAAAATCAATGAGAGTGATAAATTCAAAGAAGGCTGGAGATTGAAAACTGTTACGAGTGATAAGATTTTGTCAGTTATTACCAAGGCGATTGAATATTTTAAGGCTGAAGAAATTCCACAAACTTTGGAAGGTCTAGGAAATGAAATTCCGGCCATCGGCAAAATGGATAGCAATTTTGTTATGTCCTGCATTCAAATTTCTAAAAAATTGATTGTTGCCAAAAATGGCATGATTGGTCTTTCCGGCTGGCCTTCGGTTAATCCGAGAAATGTTAGGGATAAAATTTATTATGTTTTAAAAACATCAGGTCAGCCACTTCATTTTACGGAAATTACTTCCTCTATTGCCAGTCTTGAATTCGACAAAAAACGCGTAGTCAGGGCCACTGTTCACAACGAGTTAATCGCCGATGACAGGTTTGTGCTGATTGGGCGAGGAATTTATGCTTTGCGCGAATGGGGATATAGTGACGGGACTGTTTATGAGGTTATTAAAAATATTCTCTCTAACAGTAAAAAACCACTTATTTCAACCGAGATTATTGAACTAGTAAATAAATCCAGAAAAGTTAAGAAAAACACAATCGTAATTAATTTGCAGACCAAAAAAGAATTCAAAAAGGTCTCTGGTGGTTACGTTTTTGAGAAGCTCTAAATTCAAATATCAAAATCTCTAGCTTTAGCTGACCCTGTGGGCAAATATCAATTGAAATCTAAATAATTAAAGCTTTAAGATTTTTAGCTTCATTTGACATTTGAGCTTTAGATTTTTTTTGATATAATATCTCTATGGGAGAGGGAAGTTAATGACGTTTTTACTCTATTTAATTTATGCTGTTCTAATAATAGGACCGGTGTATTTTTTATATCTGTGGTGGAAGGTGACTGAAACGAAAAAAAAGGTTGTTTGGTCAGAGAAACAAGAATACGACACTTTATTAGTTGAGGTGCCTAAAAATAACGAAAAGGCTCCGCTTTCTGCCGAGCAAATGTTTGCATCAATCCACGGTATTTATACCGACGCAGCTGACTTTCAGCCATCTCTCAGTTTTGAAATTGTTTCAATTGATAAGTTTGTTCAGTTCTATCTGCATGTGCCGAAGCATTTGGTTGATTTTGTTGAAGGTCAAATTTACGCTCAGTATCCAACAGTGGAAATCAGTCAGGTAGCAGACTACAGCGAAAAAGTTGACTTAGGTGGCAAATTTTCGGCTGGTTGCGAATTGATTTTGACCAAGGAAGATGTTTTCCCAATTAAGATGTTTTCAGATTTCGAAGTCGACCCGCTTTCTGGTATTACGTCGGTAATGTCTAAAATTCATGCTGGTGAGGAAATTTGGCTACAGTTTGTTATTCGTCCCGTTGGCGACGAGTGGCAGGAGCGGGGGATTGATTATATCGACCGGGTTAAAAAAGGCCAGGATAAAACTGTTGGTTTTAAGGATTTTAATAAGACCATCCGAAAAGCCAGCAAAGAATTTAGTAAGAACTTTTTAAAGTTGGTTCTTAACCCGCATGCAGAGCTAGAGGGGGCAGCAGCCGCATCCGAAGTGAAGCTTTCCGGTCCGGTTGAAGAGGCTCTGAAGAGTATTGAATTTAAAATCGTTAAACTTGGCTTTGAAACTAAAGTTCGGTTGGTGGCCGTGTCTGACGACCCTACTTCTGCTAGGACTAAAGTTCAAAGTTTAGCCGCCGCTTTTAAGCAATTTAATACCACTAACGGCAATGGTTTTAGGCACTCAGAAATTGTAATCAATGATGAAAATTTTATACAGAGCTACAGGGGCCGTGAATTTGAGGATAGGGGATACGTTTTAAATATTTCCGAGCTGGCAGCAGTTTATCATTTGCCGCATCAAACAGTCGAGACTCCTCACATTGTCTGGGCCGGGAGCAAAAAAGGGGAACCGCCATCAAATTTGCCATTATCGGAAAATGTTGACCCAAAGTCATTAACTGTCCTTGGTGAAACCAATTTTAGAAATGTTTATCGTAAATTTGGTATTAAACTCGAAGATAGGCGAAGACACTGTTATATCATAGGAAAGTCAGGTACTGGAAAGTCCACACTTATAGAAAACATGGCAATCGATGACGTTGTTGAGGGCCGCGGGGTAGTTGTTGTCGACCCTCACGGAGACTTGGTGGACAAGGTCTTGGCTTGCGTGCCTGACCATCGGATTGATGATGTTATTGTTTTTGATCCTGCTGATCGATCTTATCCAATTGCTTTTAACCTACTGGACAAAGTTGAGGATGATTTTAAAGGTATGGTAGCGTCAGGCTTTGTTGGTATTTTTAAGAAAATATTTGGCGAGTCTTGGGGTCCGAGGCTCGAGCACATACTACGAAATACAGTTTTAGCTTTATTAGATTTTCCTGAATCGACTATGTTAGACATTCCTCGGATGCTTACGGAAAAAAGGTTTCGCGAAAAGGTCGTTAGTTTTGTTACAGATACGGTTATTAAAGAGTTCTGGATTAACGAATTCGCACAATATGATGCCAAATTCCGGACTGAAGCAGTTTCTCCAATCTTGAATAAAGTTGGTCAGTTTTTGTCGACCGCGACCATTAGAAATATTGTTGGCCAGCCGCATTCACGAATTAATATTCGCGACATTATGGATACGCAAAAAATTCTTCTGATAAATCTTTCTCGTGGTAAAATCGGCGAAGACAACTCAGCGCTCTTGGGTGCAATGATGATTACCAAAATTCAACTTTCGGCTATGAGCCGTGCGGACGTTACAATCGATAAGCGCCCGGATTGTTATTTGTACGTTGATGAGTTCCAAAACTTCGCCACTGAATCATTTGCAGTTATATTGTCAGAGGCCAGAAAATATAATTTGAATTTAACAATTGCTAACCAGTATATTACTCAGATGCCGGAAATTGTGCGCGATGCGGTTTTTGGTAACGCTGGAACAATTATCGCTTTCCGAGTTGGTGGTGCTGACGCTGACTTTCTGGTTAAGGAATTTGAGCCGATATTTGAAGCAAATGATTTGGTTAACTTGGATAGATATCAAATCTATACCAAGTTGCTGATTGATGGCATTACTAAGCCGGCTTTTTCTGCCAGGACCCTGGCACCGGTTGAAAAGCTTTCCGGTAACCGAGATACAATTATTGAAACGTCACGAAAAAATTATGCTGCGAATCGCAACGAAGTCGAGGCCATGATTGTTGAAAAATCCCGTGAGCTGGAAGAGGAGCTAAAAGCAGAGTCAGAAGATTATTTTGCCAATCGATCAAATCCAGCCGCTTCTGTCGACAAGGTTCCAGACAAACAGTTTGAAAGACCTAATCGACCTGTGGCCAGAGAAGCCGTACCGGAAAAGGTTGTAGCCGTTTCTCAGCCATTGCCTGCATCACCAGTAGCAGCTGCAGCGCCGCCAGTTAGTGCGCCTGTTGACCCAATTAATCAAATTACTGAAGAAGCAGCTCAGGAGGTTCCGAAAGAGAGAAAGGCTAGATTTTTGAAATGGCAAAATATAATTGGTGATAAGATTTACAAAGAGCAAACTGCTCGCGGTGGCGTAAAGTGGTTTGTTGGACAGAAAATTACACCTCTGATGTTTGTCGAGCAGGGGATTTCGGTTGATGAGGCGGGGAGTCAGATGTTGAAAACCATGGAAAAAGCCTATGGTGTAAAAATCGAAACCACTGGGGCAACAGTGCCAACCGAAAAAAAGGACGATGATAATAAGTCACCTGCAGGAGGGGTGATAGAAGTTACACCGAGGACCGATGATCCGCAACCAAGCAGCCAGCCTGAAGGTAATAATGAAATAACGACGGGCGCAGAACCAAAAGCAACAGCCCCACCAGAGATTCCCAAGGAGATTCCGGTTGATAGTCCGACTAGTTATCAGCCAGCGCAGGCTACTGCAGTTAAGGATGAAAATCCTCTGCAAGAAGGCGTAGCGGTTAGTCTCTAGAGATGAGTTTTTAAAAAGTTGAGCACAATTTGTGAGGAAAAACGCCAGATAGCTGGCGTTTTTTTAAATATCGATAGGGGACCGCAAACAATTTGCACTTTTATATTTTGGTTTATTTTTGCTAAAAATCGAAAAAATCAGAACAAGATATTACAAAATTTAACTGTGCAAAAAAAGGTAATATTTGATGAGTTTTTTTCGAGATAGTTATTGGCGGTTATAACAAGCATAATTTATCCGTGTATTAGGCTCAAGTTGCATGTCACATTTCCGAATCATAAAGTATGTCGCATAAGATACATTATGCGACATACTACGAATTGGCTACAACTAAGGCCAATTCACGCTTCTTTGACTATGGATCGCGTATCGCCATTTATATCGTTTCTTCAATATTTTTATAACTGCCTCCAATTGAGCACGTTTTCTCTCTCAAAAAGCCCCAGAATGCCCCAGTTTGATAGTTTATTACTTGGCTGACCAATTGGTCGTATGGATAACATTACTGATGTAATTTGCAAGTCCTGGACAGGATAAAATAAAAACTCGACTGAAGACATAGTCTTCAGTCGAGGGTTCGCTGGAAAGTAACGCGGCATAGGCTTTGGACGGTACGCACAACCTAGGCTCCGGTGCCTTAACGGTTGCGGTTTCACGGTTATTCCGTGCGTTTGTTCCCAGCACGACTGTCCAAAACTCTTATATTGTATCATACAAATACTAATTTGTCAATAGATTTTTGCACCAAAAAAAATCAGAATATTATTCACTTTATTCTGATGTTCCCTTGAACCTGTTTGGTTGTTTTATCTAGCAAAAAATAAAAAGTCAGAAAAGAGGATTGCCTACTCCCCTACTGTTGAGCATGAGGTTGGGTTAGGGCTAGGAACCCAGTTTGGCCAATGGAAGTAGATGCCCGAAGTTGGTTTTTTCTAACTTCTACTTCGAATTTGTCTCTACTAAACTGGCTTCTTGACCTGTTGAGTAACTTCTAAATGTTTCTGCCAGCTGATTAAAAGCATGGTAGCGATAAAAATCGATGAATAAGTTCCAAAGGTAATACCGGCAATTAATATTAAAACAAAGTGGCTAATAGATGAGCCGCCTATCAAGAACAATGCCAAGAGAACCATAATCGTTGTTAGCGAGGTGTTAATTGACCTGGAAATTGTTTGCAATATACTGTCATTTGCCAGTGTTTCAATATCAGCCCCGGGATGGCGCACCATGTTTTCGCGCAGTCGATCGAAAACGACAATGGTATCATGTACAGAAAAACCCATTACCGTAAGCAGAGCTGTAATGAACAGGGCATCAACTTGCATGAAGGGATAAAAGTGGCCGACAACGGAAACAAATCCGGTAGTGACAATTAAATCGTGTATTAAGGCTGCAACAGCGGTAACCCCAAAACGCCATGAGCTAGCCGGTTTTGGAACTTTTCTGAATGCATAGGACACAAACAGAATTATGGCCAGTGAAGCTACTACAATGGCCCATATTGCCTTATTGGTGATGTCTCGACTAACTACTGGCCCGATTGTTTGATAGCTTGACTCAGTGATACCAGAGTTGTTTTTCTGCAGTTCTGAAATTAATTTATTGTGTCCATCGGGTGAAAGATTCCTTGTCCGTAGAATTACTTTATCCAATCCAGAGGTACTGGCAGTATCAACTGTTACGCCGGCACTTTCACTTTCAGATTTTAGAGTTTCTATTTGACTTGCAATACCAGGTTTCGTCAATTCAATAATTGACCCACCCTTAAAATCAATGCCAAAATTTAGTTTCCAAATGAAAATTGAAAGAATGCTCAGGATAATTAAAATCGATGAGAATATGTAAAAGTAAGTTCTTTTTTTGACTAAATTAAACATGTAGATATTTCCTTAGGTTTGTTTTTGCAAGCAAAAGTAAGAATGTTCGACTGACTGTTACAGCCGTAAAGATTGAAACTAAAACTCCGACTGCGAGGGTTAGCGCAAACCCTTTAATGATGCCTGTTCCAAATGAAAACAGAATTATACAAGTTATTAGGGTGGAGAAATTAGAGTCGCGAATGCTGTTCCATGCTCTCTTAAAACCTTCTTCAATTGCCGTGACTATATCTTTCCCGAGTCGCAACTCTTCTCTTGTCCGCTCAAATATCAAGATGTTTGCGTCTACCGCCATACCAATGGAGAGAATAAAGCCGGCTATTCCAGCCAGAGTCATGGTGACAGGAATAATTTTGAATAGTGCTAAAGAAATCAGACTATAAATTACCAGCGCCACAACGGCGACGGCTCCTGGAAATTTGTAATGGATAACCATAAATAACCCAACAAGAATTAGACCGATTATTCCAGCTGTTAAGCTTCGTTTGATTGAATCGGCGCCAAGGGTTGCACCAACATTCTGTTGGGCAATAACTTTAGCTGGAATTGGAAGCATCCCCTCATTTAGGCGGTCGGAAAGTTTTTTTGCTTCTTTAATGTCTTTTTGTCCCGTAACTATTGCTTTACCGTCAGCAATTTCTGCTTGAACAGTTGGAGCGGAAACGATTCTGTTGTCTAGCACAATGGCGATCTGTTTGTTTAAATTGTCTTTTGTCATGGTGGCAAATTTTGATTTGCCGGCGTCATTGAATGTCAATGAAACTACCGGTGCACTGGTACCAGCGCCTGAAGAGCTATTTTGATAAGTAACATCAGAAGAGATCAAATCCTTGCCTGTTAAATCAGTTGGTTGCCAATACCCGGGGTACGAATAATCGGTTTGATAATAATCTTGTAGTTGTAGCCCGGCTGTCGCGTCTGCGGCCTGGGTCATAAAGGTTAGTTCATACGTTTGGCCAATGGTTGCAATGGCAACGTTTATATCTTTTATGCCAGGAAGTTGAATTAAAATCTGATCAGTCCCCTGCTGTTGAATTGTTGGTTCGGCTACGCCAAGTCTGTCGATTCGCTGTCTGAAAACATTGATAAGATTATTTAAGTCCTTGGACTTATCGGTCGATTTTGACAGATCAGCAAGGTATGTTAGTTCTGTTCCACCTTGGAGGTCGAGCCCCAGGTGAGTTTTAATGTCTTTGCCAAATAAATTAGGGCCTTTTGGTACATCAATTAAGACTGCCAAAGCCAGGATTATTATTATCGAACCAAAAATATACCAAATTCTTTTCATGCTAGTAACTATGTTAGTTTATCTTTGCGAAGAAGTCAATTGATTATTGGGAAAATTAGCAGTTTGTTTTGATTTATTAATTTCGGAAAAACATCTTCTTCTAGCATTGAGAAGCCATCAGGAATAAAAGAGAAAATATCTGGTTCCAAAACATAAAAACCCTTTAATAGTTTTTGGTCACTACTCGCAACTGATGCTAAGGGTTGATGATTCAAGTGAAAGTTTATAAGGCTGGAAAGATTGATTGAAATTACTTGGTCCAAATTTACTACTAAAAAAGTTTTCTTGAATTTGTTTCGAAGTTTGTTTAGCGCTCCAGCGGTTCCATCTCCACTTTCAACATAACTGATTTTTAGTCCAAATCTTTCACCCGCTCCGATGCTTTGTTTAATTTTCTCACCGAGGAAGCCAATGGCAATTGTGATGTCGCTGAGCCCGTATTCTTTTAACTGTAGGATCGAATTTTCGATAACTGGTATCAGCCTAATGGCCCCTTTCCCCCCGGCCATTATTACTGCCGATTCTATTTTTGCAATTCCTAAGGCTTCCGAAAGTAAATGCTCAAATGCGTGCGATCTATTGCGCATTACAGTTCCGTCGACTTTTCGGTCGATTCTTTCAAGGATTTCTTTTTTAATTGAGATTGTTATTCGCTCTCGTTCCATAGTGATTATATAAAAAAGTATATGCATTTATAAACCTAGCATATACTCTTTTTCTCTGTCAAATTAGGGCTAACTGTAGACTCATATATTATATGAGAAATTATGATATTTTACCCAGTATTGCTTGAAAGTCGGTCGGCAGTGTTGAATCGATCTGGATTTCCTTGTTGTTAACCGGATGATGGAATACTATTTTGCTAGCATGCAACAGTTGTCGCTTTATCCCAAGTTCGTCCGATATTTTTTTACTTTCTTTAGAGAAATATGTTTGGTCGCCGATAACCGGCAAGCCGATGCTTTTCATTTGGACTCTAATTTGGTGGGTTCTGCCGGTCGGAATTTCAATTTTCATCAACGAAAGTTCAGCTTTGCCATAAATGTATTTTTGAATTTTTGAGTATTTTGTTATTGCTAACTTGCCATTAGCCTCGTCCTGAACCGCCATTTTTTTTCTATCAATTTTATCTCTGCCAAGATAAGATTTAATTTCGCCGCTTTTTGCTGCATCACCATAAACCAAGGCGGTATAAGTTTTATTAATATTTTTACTATGCATCTGTTTTGAAAGCGATGAAAGCGACTTAGCATTTTTGGCAACAATAATAATTCCCGAGGTATCCTTATCTAGCCTGTGAACTATGCCTGGGCGCACCGCCGCGTAGGCGGAGTCATCGTTTTTAGAGCTAATGATTTCCGGCGCATAATCCAATAATGCGTTTACCAGTGTGCCAGTTAGGTTCCCGTGTGCCGGATGGACTACCATGCCCGAAGGCTTGTTAATAACAATAATATTTTCATCTTCAAACAAAACATCGAGTGGAATTTTCTCGCCAATGAGTTCAGCCGGTTTAGATAAATTTTCAAAGAAATCAAAATTTATTTCGATAATGTCTTCGTCGCCTATCTTGAGTGAGGCCTTGCTACTTAGACCATTTACCAAAATTTGCCCGTTTTTGATAGCTTCTTGAATTTGGCTCCGACTGAAATCGACTAATTTTTTTTGCAAGAAAATATCCAATCTCTCCCCTGCTTCATTTTTGCTAACAATAATTTTTTTGATCATTGAATTATTTTCCTGTTAGTTTTTTGATAAAAGTATTTAGTGTATCAGTCGGGTTAATTCGCAGTCTAGATAAAGCGTATTTATTTTCGGTGGTGGTGCTAACCCCTGGCTCCGTAGTTGTTGCTGTTAAATATCCTGCTTGCTTAACAGTCTCATCAACGGTTGTATTATGTTGACCCGAAGGGTAGCAAAAACTATTTATCGTCTTTCCAGTAACCGCTTCGAGCGAACTTTTGCTGCCGGCTAATTCGTTTATTAATTTTATTTGGTTTAGTGTTGTTAGATCTGGATGATTGATGGTGTGAGAACCTATTTCCATGTTGCCGTCAGACATTTGCTTAACTTGATCGGCAGTTAGAAAATCTGGCCGGCCTAAAAATCCGCTAATAATATAGAAAACTCCAACTTGGCCGTTTTGTTTCAGTGCCGAGTAAGCGTTGGTAAAGGCATCGCTGTAGCCGTCATCAAAGGTTATAATTACAGGCTTATCCGCTAGTTTTTTTGTTGGAAATGCAAGAAGGTCGGAGAAAGTAATTGTAGAATAGCCGTTGTCTTTCAAGTATTTTATTTGAGCTATAAAATTCTCTGGTGATACTGATAAGTTGGTACCAATTTTATCACTTTGATCATTGTAAACCCGAATATGATGGTACATTAAAATTGGCACTTCTGCTTCGGCCCTAGTGTCGGGAGCTATAGCAGTTGCGACTGAAGTCTCGGCGGTGACAGGGTTTTCCTGAGTGCTTTGCCGTCGCGCGTCCTTCATCCTTGCCGGAATAAAAATCATCAAAAATAAAATCACAAGGGCTAAAATTAGTAGTGCGGTTTGATTCTTTCTAAAGAATTTTTTCACTGGTGTCATCTTCGAGTAGTTTTGATGTTTCTGATAGTTCGGCTATTTCTTGATTCTTGATTTTATCAACAACTGAAGTTAGTTGGCGATTTCTGGTTGTTGCAACAACTTCGAATTGTTTGCTGGTTGATGAAATTTTGTCGCCCAATTTTGTTACTTCTTCACTGTATTTTTGATACTCGGAATCAAATTTTTGTATCAGACCGATGATATGTTGCAAGTTTTCTTGATAACGAAAATTGGTGTAGGCCTGCTTAATCATTCGCAGAATTGCCGTAAAACTAAATGGCCCGGCCATAACGACCTTTTTTTGCATCGCCTCTTCCCAGACGTCATTCATTTTGTCGTAAATATAACTAAAAATCATTTCATTTGGTATAAACAGAATGACAAAATCGACAGTTTTTTCTTGCGGGTTAATGTAGTTTCTGCTTGATACCTGTTTGATTTTTTCTCTGACATCTTGACGAAAAGCTGCGAAATGTCTTTTTTTATCAGCGGCGTTTTCAGCCTCTACTGATTTTACTAGTGAGGCATATGGAAATTTAACATCAATATTAATTTTGGTTTTGTCGGGCAGGAAGAGAGTAAAGTCAGGCCTTGTGTTATCTTCTCCCTGGGCTTTATTTTTATTGTAATCTTGACCAATAACGAAGCCAGCCATTTTTAGAAGATTTTCGGCAACTTGTTCACCAAAAGCTCCGCGAGTCTGGTTATTCGAAAGTATTGATTTTAGCTCGTCAGTGGAAAGTTTTAACTCGCCTGTTATTTTTTTGTAATTTTCTAATTCTGATTTTAGTGCAGAAAATGAATTAATTCGCTCCTTGTCGCTTTGGCTTAAGCGTTCCTCATTTTTGTGAATATCTTTCCGGATCTCGTTTATAAGCTCCGAAATTGCTGACTTTTTTCCTTCGAGATCTGTTCTAATTTCATTTTTTTGTGACGCCAAAACTTCTTTTGCCATCTGCAAAAAACGTTCACTATTTTTATCTAGCGCGTCAGAAGCCACTCTTGATATTTTATCTTCTAGGCCAGAGTCGTCCGGTTCCGTTTTTTTTCTGCGAGTCAAAAAACTAGCAGTAATTGTGCCAATTAGAGCTGCAAGGAAAACCGCAACAATAATGATTATTGTCTGATTCATGTACCAATTTTAACATATTCTAGTACCAAACAAAAGCCGAATAAAAAACCCGCTTCCTCTTAACACCACGGTGTTAGTGCAAGGATGCGGGGTGGTTCTGTTTCCGACTGGCTAGGTGGCCCCAAGTGGCTTGGGTACCGGGTTATGCCGCTCAGCGACCATTGAAGCCAGTTCTGTACCTAGGGCTGCGCGTGATGCGGCCTGCCATTGGGATTCGTCAATCGGGTAGCCACGGAGATTGGCGATCATTCCGGTTGAGTTCATCTCAACGGCCAGCACCATCGGGAGCATGCCGCATGGTAGCAGTAGGTTCTGTTTGGCGCCGAGTTTGATGGCTTCTCCCACTGCTGCGGGATCTTCACTCCGAATAGCGTGTTCCAGCTTCTGCTGCAATTGTCGCCGTGTCATAGCGCGCCTCCTAACGGCTTTGCCAGGCTGCGATTGCTCTCTCTGCCCAATTGCGGAAACTCGCTGAGGTCTGGGTAACCGCCGACTATGAGGAGTCGGCTCCAACCATCTGGCCCTCGTTGATTGATGGGGCAATGTCGAGCAGCAGACGTGCAGCATCCAGCATGAAATCCTCTGACGTGATTACCAGACAGCCCCGCTCATATACGAGCAGGTAGATCTTCTTCCCGCGAATCGAAATAAGCAGTGGGCAGCCACGGACTTCGTTGCCGAACCAAGTGGCAGTTAGCTCTGGCCCGACTTCCTCGCAGGGAGGGATTGGTATCATGGTCCGATCCTTTCGATGGTAACTGCGGAGTGATCGTCAAGTTTTTTATAACACAAAATAAGCTCAAATGTCAATGAATTTGAGCAAAATAATTTAAGATCCTGAATCAAGCCCACGGGGTCACCTACGGAAGATTCAGGATGACAAAAGACGATTATATTGCTTCGGCACAAATGTCGCGGTATGGGCAATATTTACATTGGAACATGTCTGGCTTGGCAGAGAGCTCTTTGTTTCGAATCCCCTGCTCAACGTCAGCTATCATTTTTTTAGTATTTTCTAAATCGTTCTGGGAAAAAATTCTCTCACCCTTGAGCCCCGACTCAATAAAATGTAGGGTTGTTTTTGGTATTGTGCCATATTTACTTTCCCAGGCTAGAGCATAAATCATCATTTGAGTTGAGTCTTTGATCCGTCTTTCAGCATCCTTTTGCTGGCGAACATCGGAGGTTTTAAAGTCTCTAATTTCTGCTAGTTCTCCACTTCGATAAACCAGATCAAATCGCCCATTTATTTTTACGTCACCTATTAGGAATTCAAATACTTCCTCAACTTTACTAGGCAGGGTTGAGTCTTTTTGATCTTCATCAAAGAAGCGAGACAAAGTATCAAGTCCCTGTTTAAATCGCAGTTCCTCTTGCTCTCTGGTAATAAAGCCAACATTATGAAAAGCTTGACGATAATCGGCCAGAAGTTGATTTAGCGTTAATTTTTCGCCCGCAATTTTTCTAGCAAAATAATGATCAAGCGCGGCATGGATTGCTGTACCGTACATTAATTGTTGATTCTCCAAAAGAGGAATTTTTATAATGTGGGCGTAATAAAATTTCTTTGGACATGAATAATAATCATCAATTTGTTGACGTGAAAGTTTCAGGACCTTATCGGAAAATTTATTTGGCAGGCCCTTTATTTCTTGTGGCAGTTGTTTGAATCTTTCGATTTTTTCAATAGCAGAAAGCTTGTGTTTTAGTTTTTCCGGTTTGGGTTGATCAAGAAGTTCAAGCGCAAATTGTGATATTTTCTTTGCTCGTTTGCCGCCGTAGTCCTCGGCCGCTGTTAAATATAAATAGTTTTTCGCCCTAGTTGCGGCAACATAAAAAAGTCGCCGCTCTTCTTCTAAGTGCCAGTCCCCTTCTGGCAGTCTTTCTTTGATTAGCTCCTCGGAAATTGGTAGTGGATCACGTCTTTTCCTGGACGGAAATCTGTCGGCTACACAGTTGGCGATAAAAACTACTGGCCACTCCAAACCTTTAGAGGCGTGAACGGTTAAAATATTTACAGCGTCAATGTCCGGGTCGATATCCGAAGAAACAATTTCGTCGCCGACGGAAATAATCAGCTCCAGGTTTTGCAAAAATGCTAATACTCCCCGCTCTGAACTTGCGTGATTAAAAGAGGAAATTCGATCAAAAAATTTGGCAATATTAACAATTTTTGCTTCATCTAAGGCTGACGGATTGCTGCTAAGCTTCTTTAGATATTTTTTTTCGGTTAGAAAATTATACAGCAGTTCACCGATTGGTTGATTAATGAGTTCGCGGTATTTTTCGATGTCGCGAATCATCTCTGACAAATTTTCAAAATCCTCAGTTTTCTCGGAGGTCTCCTTGATAACATCAAGAATACTGCGATTCTCTCTTTTGGACTTAGTGTAGTGTTCTGACAAAGTGCTGTGGGCGACGTTATAAATTTCCGATGTTGCCAGTTGGTGGAGTGCTAAATTGTCATCGGAATATACAATTGATTTCAAAAAAGCGATTAGCATTTTTATTTCTGGCTGGGAGTAAAGTCCCGAGGCGCCAGAAAAAATTGACGGAATTCCGGCAACGTTTAGAGATTGAATAAAAGGTTCAGAGTGAATATTGGCGCGAACTAAAATGGCGAAATCATTATTTTTAAGCCCTTGTTTTTTTAAATCCTGAATTTTTTCAACAACGCTATCTGCTTCGCATGAGAGTGTGTCACAAAATATTAGTTCGGGCGCCAGACCATGTTTTTTGCTGGTTAGTTTTTTATTGATACCGTTTTTAACTTCCAGCCGATCCGGGTTATTATTTTGTATGAGCTTGTATGAAGCATCAAGGATTTCTTTTGTCGACCGGTAATTTTCCGTTAGAACAATTTCAGCAACATTTTTATAATACTTTTTAAAGTCCAATATATTTGAAATTGCCGCGCCGCGGAAACGATAAATTGATTGATCGTCATCGCCGACCACGGTAATGTTGCCATCTTTGCCCGACAAAAGTTTGATTAGCTCATTTTGTGCAAAATTCGTATCTTGGAACTCATCTACTAGAATATATTGAAACTTTTCATGGCATTCAAAAAGTACCCTGGGGTTTTCTTTTATCAGTTTGTAGGTTAAATAAATTTGATCGCCAAAATCCAGGTTTCCCGACTGTATCATCAGCTCCTGGTACCTTGAATAGGCATTGGCGAGTTCTAGAGTTTTTTCAGCCTCAAGTTTCTCATCGGAGCTATTAGCTTTTAGCTGTAAGCTGTCAGCAAAATTCAAATAATCCTCAGGAGAAATTAATTCATCTTTTAGTCGCGAGAAATGAGTTAGAAGTTCTTGAAGATGAGAAAGCGGATCAGCAATTGGCCGAAAATGCTTAAGGTCGAAAGCGTAAATATTTTGGCGCATAAAAATTGCTTGTTCTATTGCGGTCAGCACCTTAAAATTTGCCGGCAAACCCAAATTGATGGCATAGTCGCGCAAAAATCTATCGCCAAAGGCGTGAAAAGTTGAGATCCACATATCGGTGTAGCCATATGGCGTAAGCTCGTCAACGCGAACTTCCATTTCGGCAGCGGCTTTTTCTGTGAATGTTAGGGCCAATATTTCCGATGGTTTGGCCCATTTTTTTTCAATAATATGAGCAATCCGACGGGTAATAACAGCAGTTTTTCCTGTTCCGGCGCCGGCGATAATTAAGAGCGGTCCGGTTTTGTGAGTTACAGCCTTGTGTTGCGCAGTATTAAGCCCGGCCAAAACATCTGGTTTAGTATTTTCGAAATTTAGTTTAAGTGGTTTGGGTTGCATTGTTCCCAAAGTATAGCGCAAAAGTGTTTTTTAAACAAAAAAAGCCCCGAACCGCGTGAAGCACGTTGCGGTTCGGGACAGGTTCATCATTCTGGCATCCGCGGATAAAGCGGAGCCCGGGCAGGGCGCCGTTGGCGACCTTTGTTCGAAAGATGATAGTGCCCATCGTTCCACAGTCTCGCATAGTGTAGGCCTGCCATCATGATGACGGCGAAGACCAGCGCTGCGATGAAACGAGTAGCGTCATCCTCCTCCCCAGCGAAGAAGATAGCGAATCCGAATCCTCCGCCGAGGAACAGTACTGCCAAGAAGCCGTAAAGCTTTGTCATCTTGAGCCACGTCCTTTGCTATGATGTATTCTGTGAGCGTTGCTACGTTGGACATGCGACTATCTGGGTTTGGATCTCATTATCGCTCTGGCCAGCCTTCGTCTCGGGCAGAACCAGCGCGACAGGAAGAAAACAATGCCTCCTAAGCAGAGTAATAGACCTACTGTCTTGAGGCTAACAATGGCTTCGGTGAAGTTACTGTCAGCTAGCGGCACTGTTAATGTGACTATCGCAAGACCAACAAAGATCCAGGACAGCCATTTTAGCAGATTGCTAAGCTGAAGCAGACTGGCCAGAGGTGATGTTGATGTCACCCAACCACTCCTTTCATGCCCCTGAAAGAGAAAACCCTGAAGCGAACTCCAGGGATTCCTCATTTAAAGGGCTTTGACTCTAAGGGCAATTTTTAATACCCTCATCGTCAACTTCTCCATTGTAGCACATAAGTTTGTTGTTGTCAATACCCAGGCATTGTCATTCCCGCGAAGGCGGGAATCTACTAATAGTGGATCCCCAACTAAATTGGGGATGACAGGATGAGTAGCAGCTATTTACTGACTTTTTTGATCATCGACAGTAGCGCCTCTTTGGGAACAGCGCCAACCGTTTGACCAGTAACCTTTCCGCCATCAAAAATTAGAAATGTTGGAACGCTCATGACATGATATTTCTCGGCAACCTCAGGATGATCATCGATATTTAATTTGCCGATGACAACATCTTCCTGTTCTTCTGCCAACTCTTCAATTGTCGGCCCCATCATTTGACATGGTCCGCACCATGGAGCCCAAAAATCTACCAGTACCGGTTTCTCACCGGCAATTATCTCTGCAAAATTTTTCCCCGTTAACTCTTTTTCTGACACACAACCTCCTTGATTAGTAGTTTTCTCTGGGCCGCTATTTAGTGGCTCCAGTATGTATTATACCACATGCTGTTTGACAGCGAGCTTCGAAACTGACTTTTTTGATGCTATATTCCTTGCGAGTAAGATCGATAGCTCCATTAATCCGAAGAAAGTTCCGACATAGAATAAATCACCAGCTATTGTGTTGCGGAAAAACGGCAGTGCTAGAACATAGCAATTTGTTATGCCTTGCAGTGTGTGAGGATAAATAGAGTGAGGAATAACCCACATGGCAAAGTTTGTAAATATGAAAAACAAAATTGAGCCGGCAAGGGTGCCACCAATAACATTTGGCAAGGTTTTGTGATTTCGAAGCCAAAGACCAATTAGGCCAATAAGCAGGAAGGAGCCATATACCGATACCAAAATGTATGGGTTATAAAATCCAATAAAGTAATCTGCGATCAGCATTGCTGCAATCGGAACTATCAAGGCATATTTCTTATTCAGATAAACGCCGCCAAATAGAGCAATTGCAGCAATTGGAGCGAAGTTAGGAATGTGTGGTAAATATTTAACCAGCGGTGCTATTGGTGCCCAGTCATGGAAACGAGTCGCGATTCGAAGTAATACTCCCAGAAAAATCATAAATAAAGCCATGTTCCTCCCGTATTATTTATATTAGAAACTCGCAAGTTGCCAAAAGATGCTATCACCTTGCTGAACTGGTTGATCCAATGCTCCAACGTTGCTGAAAGCCCCGTTATAATAAAAGGCCCAATATTGGTTTCCTGTTGGAACAATACCGCCAATACCAGTGACGAAGACGCCAAAACTGTAAGTGTCATATTTCAAGGCAAAGTTGTTTTGTGATGCTGCCCGTTGCAAAATATTAAAAGCGTTGTCTCCTGATTGTAAATCCACTTTGTAGGAGCCGACATTTTCGATTGTGATAGTTGCCTGATTTAGGACTACTAGCCGATCAACGGTTTGGGTAATGGTTTTGGTGATTATTGTCGGCGCAGAAGCGGTTTGAACAGCTGGTTTCGCCTGCAACCCAGAAATTTGTTTCTGTGCTGCTGATAATGATTGCTGCAAATTATCATTTAAACTTAGTGTCTGATTGACCTTGTTTTGGATCTGGCTCAGTTGATTTTGCAAATCAGCCAGGCTGCTTGATCTTGCTTGGTTTTCTTTTTTCAATTCTTTGGCTTGATTGTTCAAGCTGGCTATTGAAAGTCCACCGTAAATCAGGGTGACAATCAACAAAGACAGAGCCGGAAACATTAAACTTTTAAATAATTTATTCATAATTTTCCTTTTTAAAAAAAGTAAAAAACAGCGATTGGTCGCTGTAATTTCGCCCTAAACTAGATGCTGCGCATCAGTTCAGGGTAAACCTCTCGACCGAAGGGTTTTGTCAAATCTTGGTTTTCTGGCTCCCCCGAATTATCGGGGATACAGTAGCGGGACTGCGTCGGCATTAAACCGACTTACCCAAGAAATGATTTTTAGAAATATAAAGGTGCTAACCCAATATAACTCATAAACTTCTTAGTAATCAATACCTTTTTTGGCCCCAATTCTTAGTTTGTACGGGTGCTTAATCTCTTTCATTTCTGTAACTAAATCTGCTTTGTTCAACAATTCCTTTGATGCTCCCCTGCCGGTGAAAACCACTGTCATTCCCACCGGCACAGCGTCAGTGAGCTTTATGATCTCTCCTGCCTCCACAAGACCATAATGAACTGCATTATTTATCTCATCCAAGATAACTACATCATATTTCTTACTTTTGATGATTTTTTCTACCAATCTCATTGCATCCGCTGCTGGCTTTTTGTGCTCCTCTCGTGGCTTGCCTATCCCGATTTTTTCGTCTTCAAACGTTTGGAATATATCGATTTCCGGGATTCGTTCTATAATTTTCCATTCTCCTGTATTTTTGAAACCTTTAATAAATTGAATTATTGCGACTTTTTGACCCCAGCCAGCTGCTCGAAACGCCAAGCCTAGGGCTGCGGTGGTTTTGCCTTTTCCCGATCCGGTATAGACAATGATTAAACCCTGATCTTTTTTCATCGCAAAATTGTTATATGGTTAAATTGTTTTATTGCTAAAAAACCAACAATTGAACAATAAGTGAGCAAAGCGAACAACAATACAGCAATTGATTTATTATCCGCATTTTGAATAACCACAGCCATGACAGACAAAGCAGCCACTTTCGTATTCAATTTGTCCACCGCACTCAGGGCAAATTTCGGCTAAAAGCTGATCTTTGTCAATTGATGCATGTTCTTTCGGTGCCACGGTTGGATTAATATTGGTATTAAATTCCAGATTCAACTTTTTTGAGCGTTCAATATAGCGGTCAATTGCTTTGCCAATGGCATCCGGACAGGACAATATTAGCTCGCCATTTTGCCAAACTGGGCTCGAGCCGCGAATGCCTTTTAGGTGCTTTGCCAGCACGCTCGGCTCAACTCGAGAGCGAAGAGCAATCGATATTAGTCTGCCAATTGCTTCATTCATAGCCGTGGCTTCACCGCCGGATTTTCCGTGGCTGACAAAAAGTTCGCACATTCCCTCTTCATCTTCGTTGATAGTAATGTACATGTCACCTAGTCCGGTTGGGACTTTTTCCGTTGTGCCAACTACGACTTCTGGTCTTGGCCTCGGCTTAATTTTTGTCTCGTAAACAATTTCCGTTGAAACAGTGGCTGGTTGATCATTTTTTGACTTTCCGGTCGACAGCACTTGTTCATTTCTGGATCCGTCACGATAAACAGTCACGCCCTTGCAGCCGGTTTTATATGCCAGCATATAAGCGTCGTAAATATCATCACGTGTTGATTGATGTGGAAAATTAATTGTTTTCGAAACTGCGTTATCGGTATATTCTTGGAATGCGGCTTGCAAATTAATGTGTTGTTCCGGTGTGACATCGTGGGCCGTAACAAAAAGATCTTGAATATCCTTTGGAATTTCTTCAAATTCATGAATGTTGCCGGCACTGGCGATTCGCTTCATTAGCTCAGCAGAATAGAATCCGCGGTCTCTGGCAATTTTTTCGAATTCAGGGTGAACTTCAACTAAAATGTCGTTGTCCATAACGTTTCTTTGGTAGCAAACGGCAAACAGTGGTTCTATCCCAGAGGAAGCGTTGGCGATAATACTAATTGTGCCTGTTGGAGCAATTGTGGTTGTTGTTGCATTTCGAATTGGCTCCTCTCCCCTTTTGGAGTAAACCGATTTATCAAAATTTGGGAATGGCCCGCGGATTTTGGCCAAGATTCGTGACTCCTCTTTTGATTTATCATCAATAAACTTCATAATTTTTCGCGCCAGCGTTACCGATTTTTCCGAGTTGTAAGGAATTCCAAGCTTAATAAGCAGATCAGCAAAGCCCATAACACCGAAGCCGATTTTTCGATTAGCCCGAGTCATTTCGTCAATCTCTGGCAGCGGATAATTGTTCAAGTCAATAACATTATCAAGAAAATGAAGCGCATCGAAACACAGCTGCTCGAGCTTGTCCCAATCGATAGATGTTTTGCCTGCAGCGTCATGCTTAATTACCTTGCCCAAATTAATTGATCCTAAATTACATGATTCGTATGGCAGAAGCGGCTGCTCACCGCAGGGGTTAGTGCTCTCAAGTTCGCCAATTTCCGGAGTTGGATTGAATTTATTCATTCTGTCGATAAAGATAATACCCGGTTCTCCGTTGCCCCAAGCGTTGTCAACAATTTTGTTAAAAACTTCACGAGCGTTTAATTTGCCAGCCGGCTTTTTGTCCCTAGGGTTTATTAAGTCATAGTCAGCATCTTTCTCTACGGCTGCCATAAATTTATCTGTTAGGGCAACTGAAGTGTTGAAGTTCGACAAATCGCCTTCAACCAATTTTGCATCGATAAAATGTAGGACATCGGGATGATCAACGCGTAAAATACCCATGTTTGCGCCGCGCCTAGTGCCCCCTTGTTTAACGGTTTCGGTGGCGGCATCAAATGCTCGCATAAATGATATTGGCCCGGAGGATACGCCGGAGGTGCTTTTTACTCGGTCACCCGACGGTCGTAGGCGCGAAAAGGAAAAACCGGTCCCGCCACCGGATTTATGAATCAGCGCGGTGTATTTAACCGCATCAAAAATCTTTTCCATGTCATCTTCTACCGGCAAAACAAAGCAGGCCGAAAGCTGGCCAAGGTCGCGGCCGGCATTCATTAGCGTCGGTGAATTTGGCATGAATTCAAAGCTCGAGATCATGCTGTAAAATCTTTTAGCCAGTGCATCTGTGTCAGCGTTTTTATCGTAAGTTTTGTCGGCTTGAGCGATCGTCGTCGCAACGCGCATAAACATGTCTCTCGGCGTTTCGATTAGCTTGCCATCTTCGTCCTTTTTCAAATATCTGCGTTCCAAAACCATTCTGGAATTTTCGGAAATTTCCGGTTCGGGAAAATTATCACTAATTTCTGGCACATTTTTGACCAGCGTTATAGTTTCTTCAATAACTGTTTCAAACAAGGCGTTTTCAACCGTCTCTTTTTTTGCTCCAACTTTTTCAATCATTCTTCCTCCCTAATATTTTTTTCGCTTCGCTGGCAAAACTTTTCGCTGACGAAAATGATTTATATACTGAAATAAAACGTAAGTAAGCGACATCATCAATTTTTCGCAATTTCTTTGATACAATCTCCCCGACTTCAATGCTGGCAACGGTTTTTTTGTCCAAGGAGACTATTTCGTGCTCAATGTCGTCTAGAAGTCCGCAAACATTGTGGTCATCGATTGGTCGTTTCTCCAGCGATAGCAGAATCCCAGCCTTAATTTTTTCTCGGTCATAATTTTCCAGGCGGCCGTCGCGCTTTTCAATTCGAATTATTGGAATTTCGATTTTCTCATACGTAGTGAACCTGTAGCCACACTTTAAGCACTCCCGTCGTCGACGAATGGTCTTTTCGTCATCACGGGAGTCAATGACTTTGGTGTCGCCTTTTTTACATTCGATACATTGCATAAAATCAAATCCTAAATTCTAATATCTAAACTCTAAACAATTTTCAAAATACAAATGCTATATTGTTCAAAATATTTGGAAATTTGATCACTTGAGTTTGTCTATAATTTAGAGTTTAGGATTTAGTATTTAAGTAACCATATCTAGTTACAACTACCATTGTCCTCTACCAGATATAGCGGCGTCAACCAGGTGTCGAGCGTGAAAAGTGGTATAGTTATCCACAAACAAAAAACACCACCTTGGCAGTGGAAAATTAGCTTTAGTTCTACAATTTGTGTGTTCCAGAGTAGCTAGATGGTAGATGTGGTATGCAATAAAAAAAGAGACCACCTCGTAGGCATGGAAGCCTTTGAATTGGTGATCTCTCGGTCATGGGTGCGGTGACATCAGTCGGCGTGTGGCACGTTGCCAGGCGCCAAGTGAAACTCCAGGACGTATCGCAGGCAGTAGCCGCTAGAAGGCGATGTTTTGCCATCCTTTACCCAGCTGGCTTCTTCTGGATAAGGCGCCCGTATTAGCATGTAATCCTCGTCGGAATCGACATCATGGTAGATGACATGCCTTGAGACATTGTATTGACCTCGGACACGGTTCGGCGTGCAGCCATACACGCTGCGGTTGACCTCGCCTCCGTCTCCCTCTCTGACGTAGACGAATGACGGTTCGCCGCCATCCAGGTACAGCATGGTTATTGGGATCCGGATTGGCAGGCGAGCAAAATCTGCCCTGGTTGCCTTGATCTCGGATCGCCTAATTGCGATAGCCGCGATGGCAATTGCCACCACGAGCAGAAACAAAATCCCGTATAGTGCGCTGTTCATGGGTAATCTTCCTCTCAATGGGTGCGGTGAATACATCGAATATTATATCAGGCTAACAGTTTTATGTCAAATAACCAGCCGCCTCCAAATAAAAAACCGTCTGCGACGCGATGCGTTGCAGACGGTCGACTATGGGTGAACTGGCAAATGGCCGGAACCGCCGGTTGCTATTAGCAGAGCTACCCCTGCGGCGATGCAGACGGCCAGAAACCACATCCATGCTTCAACATACCAAGGCATTTTGTCACTCCTGCCTATTCTTGATGATTGTGTCTTGGCCAGACAGCTTGTTGCGTTGTCTCATCTGGGCATCTCAATTTCAGGTGGGCCCAGCATTACTGTGCCTCTCCCCCTGAAAACCCTCGACGGGATCAGCAGGTTATCGGTCACGGTCACATCGCTGTCGGGTGTGAACAACCTGACGGATATATCCGTATCAGGCTCTGGCGAACCCGGAATGGCATTCTCTTTGATGGATCTGACTCGGTAGCCCTCGACCACGTTTGTGACACGCAGAAAGGTATCCACATAGCAGTGTCTAGTCTCAGGCACTGCGTCGATAGCATAGAGAGTCAGAGTGACGTGACCATTCCGAGTCGTTCCGCGCCAGATCTCGTCGCCTTTTGTGATCCATGGCTTGGCCTTCTCTGGTGCGACTTGAGCTGAAGCAGTCTTGGGCATGTGTAGCGAAACCCACTTCTGCTGGTTGTTCGCAGCGATCAGTCCCAAGATGACGACGAAAGCGATCAGAACGACGAGTGATCTAGTGCTCATCTCTGCTGCCTCCTCCATTGGCGGTACGGTGATTGTGCTGAGATTATATCAATTAGTAATTGTTTTGTCAATCAAAAAATCACCTCCAAATAAAAAACCGTCGCGCTGAGTTGCGGACGGGTGTGTCGGCTTGGCCTAGAAGCCTGTTGAAGACGATGGGGTGCGGCGGTCTACCATGGACACCTTGTCGGTGAAGGCGGCGTTGGCCAGCACCAGCCAGGAGTGTCGTGTCCGATAGCACGGAGGTAGGAGCGGCGCGAATGCGTCCATGATCTTCTGGTTGCGCTTGTCCTTGTCGGCCGTCCTTGACGGGAAGTCCATGGCTTCGATGCGCAGTTCTGCATCGTAGCGCATGATGTCCAGCGGGCCGGGAGTCTCGACCTTGACCTCGATGTCGGTCTGGATGAGCTGCCCGTTTGGATCATCGCAGTTGAGGCATTCGGCGATGATTGCCGGCAGGGCCTGGACCGCCGACTGAAGTACGCTGTAATCACTGGCGTCGGTTGGAAGGAATCGCACTTTCAGGTTGGCATGGGGCATGGAATTAGCCTCTCTCTCGTGAATTCAGATGCGGTGAAATTATATCGAAATATTCATTGTTTGTCAATACAAAAATCACCCGCGTTTCCTTGGGTGATTTTTTTCTGTCATTCCGGGCTTGATCCGGAATCTAGATCCTGAAACAAGTTCAGGATGACAATGGAATATTAGCGGAGTTTGCGACGTATGAATGCCGGCACTTCTAGCTCGCCGTCATCTTTTTCGTCTTTGTCGTTTCGATCATTATTGCCATTATTGTTCCTATCATTTCGATAATCTTCGCGTACTTCTGGCCTTGGCTCCTCGACTCGTGGTTCATATGATCCGAAATCTGGTGTATCGTAGCTTCGGCGATCTTCGCGTGTAACCATTTGCGATTGTGGAATCTCGTTGCCGCCAATTGGTCCAAAGCTTGGTCTTTTATGAAGTTTTGTATTGTCAGTTTCAAATCCGGTAGCAATAACAGTAATTTTGACTTCGCCTTGCATTGCTTCGTCTATAATGGCACCGAAAATGATATTGGCATCCGAGTCAGCGGCTTCGGTGATGGCCTTAGCGGCTTCGTCAATCTCGTACATCCCAAGATCTGGTCCGCCGGTAATGTTGAACAGAATCCCTTTTGCGCCATCGATTGAAAGCTCGAGAAGTGGTGAATCAATTGCGGCCCTGGCGGCTTCGATTGCTCGGTTGTCGCCTGATCCACGGCCAATTCCCATAAGGGCAGAGCCGGCATCGGCCATAATAGCCTTAACATCTGCAAAGTCAACGTTGATTATTCCGTGCAAAGTAATTAAATCTGCAATACCTTGGACGCCTTGACGTAGAACGTCATCGACAATACCGAAAGCATCGAAAAGTGAAGTCTTTTTATCGATAACTTGAAGCAATCTGTCATTTGGAATTGTAATTAAGGTGTCAACTTTGTCTTTCATTTCAGCAATGCCAAGTTCGGCAAGCTTCATTCGGCGCTGGCCTTCAAAAGAAAATGGTTTAGTAACAACACCAATTGTTAGAGCGCCTAACTCTTTGGCAATTTCGGCAACAAAAGGTCCGGCACCTGTTCCGGTTCCGCCGCCAGCGCCAAAAGTAACAAAGACCATGTCAGAACCTTTGAGCGCCTCGTAGACTTCTTCCTTGTTTTCTTCTATTGCTTTGCGACCAACTTCCGGATCGGCTCCGCTTCCTAGTCCCCTGGTAGTTTCTTTTCCAATTTGAATTTTTACTGGAGCTTCATTGAAGGCCAAGGCTTGAGCATCTGTGTTAACTGAAACAAACTCAACACCGCGAAGTTTTGAGTTAATCATTCTGGTTATGGCGCTGCCGCCTGAGCCGCCAACACCAACAACCTTTATCATTGCGAAGCCTTCCATCTCGGACCTTTTATCCATTGTTGCTCCTTGAAGTAGTATATTCGATCATTAAGTCTATTTTTGGTTATTATACCAAAGGTGTCAATAGCTGAGAAATTACGGCAAAAAATGCTTGAAGGCGTCTTTGACTTTATTGACCACTCCTCCTAGTTCCGGTGCGGACATTTTCTTTGGTGCCGCAACGCTTCCAGATTCAATTCCCCACGTCATGAGTCCAGCACTTGTAGCATATACTGGGTCATTCAAGTTGTCAACAACACCGGTAAGAGGCAAAATTGGTTTACCAATCTGAGTTGGGAGACGCAAAATATCTTTAACCATTTCGGCCATACCTTCGAGTTTTGCTCCACCACCAGTCAAGACAACGCCGGCTGGTAGCATACCCTCTCGATTAATTTCTCGAAGTTCATCTCTAATCAAGACAAAAATTTCGTTAAGTCTGGCTTCAATTATTTCGGCGATGTATTTAACACTAGCGGTCCCAGTTTCTGTTTTGTCGAAGGTCGAAAGATTGATTTCTTCTTTGTCGTCAATTTTTTCGGGTGACGCGTAGCCGTATTTGATTTTAATCAATTCAGCCAAATTTATATTTGTGCGCAGACCGATGGCAATGTCATTTGTAATATGAGCAGAGCCGATAGCCAAAACTCCGGAGTGGACCAAATCGCCTTCTTCAAAGACAACATATGAGGTTGTCCCGGCACCAATATCAATTAAAATAACACCAATTTCTTTTTGTTGTTTGGAAAGCATGATTTTAGCGGTAGCCAGTGGAGAGAAAACCATATCAGAGATTGCGAGTCCAGCTTGTGAAGCGCAGCGAGACACATTTTTTATGGCGGCTAGCGAACCGGAGATTACATTGGTATCGACTTCGAGTCTGATCCCAGACATGCCAACGGGGTCAGAAATTCCCGGCTGTCCATCGACGGTAAATGTTTTTGGAATAACGTGAAGAACTTCTCTGTTGGGTTGATTTGGGACTGCTCTTGCAGCGTCTATTACTCTCATGGCGTCAGCTTCGGAAATTTCACCGTCGTTTTTGGAAACAGCAATAACTCCGCGGCTGATTGTGGATTCGATATGAGAACCGCCAACACCAACAACCACGCTGTCAACTTGGCAGTCACACATTCGCTCTGCTTCTTCCAGGGCTGTCGAGATGGCGGTAACGGTTTCTTCGACATCAACAATAACGCCCTTGCGAACGCCGTTACAAACAGATTTTCCGAGCCCCAAGATATCAATATTGCCGTCTGATATTGTGCCAATACAAACAGAGACTTTTGATGTTCCAATATCAAGGCCGCAAGAGATTAGTTTTTTTGACACTAGCCCTCCAAGAGCGAAAATTAATTATCTACCAACCTATTTTATCAGAGTAGAGCACATTTTTGCAAGCGACAAAATTTGTCATTCCCGTGAAGACGGGAGTCTACTATTGGTGGATCCCCGACTGGATCGGGGATGACAGAATGGTCAAACAGTTCGTCAATTATCCGACTAACTTGTCAAAATATGGGAAAAAAATTAGAACGCTAACCACCACAGCGATAATAGAAGTGATAAGCACAGCACCGGCCATAGCATCTTTGATAAACTCGACTTGCTTGCACTGCTCGGGCTTTACAATATCTAAGAGTTTTTCAATTGCGGTATTGATAGTTTCCATAGCGATAACCAGGGTTACGGCGAAGAAGAGAACAATTGCTTCAATTCTCGAAATTGATAGGATATATGCCAAGGTGGCAACGACAATTGCGTAGATTAAATGGATCCGGGCATTTTGTTCACTTTTTAATAGATTGACGATGCCACGAGAAGCATACATAAAGCTGTTAAATAGTTTGGCGATACTCCATTTGTTGTAGCTCATAGTGTTTTAATGCCGGTTTTTGCCTCGGCATGCTCCCATTTTTTTATGTTTGTTTCGTGATCATAGCCTAAAAGATGTAGAATGCCGTGGGTAAAAAGTTCTTTGCACTCAACGCCTTCATTCTTTGCAAATTCCGGAGCAATGAATATAGTACCTAGTGTTTGTTCGTTGCCAACCGGGAACTGCTCCTGCGGGAATGATAACACATCTGTTGCTTCATTTTTGTCGCGATGTTTTTTGTTTAAGTCCTTGATTTCATCGTCGGTAACTAAAAAAACCTCAATAATACTCTGAGGTTTTTTTAAATCAAGTTTATCTAAAATATTATTCGCAATAGATTCCAATGACTCGGCGTCAAAACTACAATCACTATCAGTCTGGATTGTTAAATCTATTTTCATATTAGCTCAACAGCTCTTTGACTTTGGCTGAAATTTGTCCGCCATCGGCTCGGCCGGCAACCTGCGGCATAACATTACCCATGACTTTGCCCATATCGGCCGCCGTTGTTGCGCCAGTTGTTTCAATTGCGGCTTTTACGATAGAAGTTAACTCGTCATCCGATAACTGTTCTGGCATATATGCTGAGAGAAATTCTATTTCAACCTTTTCCTTATCAGCTAACTCTGTTCGACCACCTGCAGCGAAAATCTCGATTGAATCTTTTCGTTGCTTGATTTGGCTTTGAATGACTTTGATAATTTCTTCATCTGAAAGATCGTGACCGATCTTAATTTTCTCGTTTTGCAAAGCTGACTTCAGCATCCGAAGAACGGAAACTTTTTCAGTTTCTTTGGCTTTTAGCGCGGCAATATAATCACTTTCAATCTGATCGATTAGAGACATATTTTCCTTTCAATCAAAGTTCTAAGCTCTAAGTTCTAAATCCTAAACAAATTCTAATTTTCAAATTTTCCAATATGTTAGATATTTGGTCATTTGGATTTTGATATCGTTTAGAAATTAGATATTTGAAATTAGGATTTGGTTGTCTTAATATCCTTGCTTAATTCGTCGTCGAACTGTTTTTCTAGTTGCAGTTTCGCGTCGCATAGTACGATTTGGTTCTTTTTCAAAATATCTATCTTTTTTGGCAATAGTCAAAATACCGCTTTGCTGGATTTCTCGGTTAAAGCGGCGAAGCAGTGACTCAAAACGTTCTTGTCCTTTGCGTTTTACTTCTATCAAGTGTAATCACCTACTCTCGAAGATATTTATCGGAATTAGCTCCGAAATCTGTATTCACTATACCGCAAAGCTTGTTATTTAGCAAGCTGTAGCAGCACCTTGTTGACATAATCGATAAAATATGATAATATGTTAACACAAGTTGATACACAGACAATACCAGGAGATCGTGCCATGAGAAAACTTCCCGTGCTTCAGCCCCACCACATCCTCAACTTCTTGGACTTCTGGCCGGCGCGCATTAGAGCATTGCAACTGGCCAATGTGGATCCCTAAGTGGTCCGCGTCTTGACCAACATGACCAAATCGTACTGCCTGGGCTATGAAGATGGGCGTATCCGCCCGGGCAGACTGGGCCAGTGGGACGTTTATCGCAACGCCCATAACTGGGGTTTGACCGAGGATCAGTGCATCTTGATCTCCGGTCTCCCCGCCGATGAGGTCGGCACCGAGAGCGAGAAGGCCAAGATCATCCTCACGGGGTTCGATCCCGACGACAATGACCAGGTCGAGGCCTACAGGTATATGACCTCCATGACCCTGGCCGAGGCTTACCGTAGGCTTGCGGAGGAGTAGAAACAAGCTGAGACGTTATCAGCAGCAGCCGATCGGCAATTGTGGCAACATAATTGCCGATTTTTTATTTCCATACAATTTTATATCTAATTTTAGGTTTACGAGTCGAAGGAAAGTTTTGATCTAAATACTTCTGCCAGTTTTCTTTCATCCACTTTTGCTCTTTACGTTCTAGATCCCCTATCCCGCGAAGTAGAAATTCACGCCGAATGACATTACCCTTGTGGGGGCTTTTGTGTTGTTGTGGCAGCGGAGAATTAAAACCATGAGCATAGTGTGCCATTTCGTGGACAATCACCGCATCAATTACATACTCCGGGATTGCTTCATCCTTGAATAATCCGTTAATAACAATAATAGTTTTAAAGTCTTTTTTGAATCGATCGGCCAATGTTTTTGGTCGCTCTCTTTTGATACATCCGAGCTGGCGACGGCTTCTGCGACCCCAATTGATCTCGATTTGATTCGGCGCTTCCAAATCAGCAAAATAAGTGCGGTAAATATGTTCGAACCTGTTTTCCAACCAAGTAATTGATCTCATGCTTCTGATTGTACCACAAGTGATTTACTCTCGACAAAACAAGCTCAACATGATATAAATAACTCATCCGAAAGGAATATCCCTAAGAAGCTGGGGAGAAACCAATCAGTGCTTCTCCGCCCTAGGCGGATCATCTGTACGGATGGTGAGAATGATGAACAAGGTACATGGTTATGGCAGGCTGGATTATCTTGCGGCAGCCCACGATGGTCTCCCCTTCTACTACGCCCCGGCGTCAGGAGACCAAGTGGTTTGTGCCCAGATGGTGCTCAAGCACTTGCCGCCGCCGCTCCTTCTCCACGTTTCCACTCTTAGTCGGGAAGACTTGACGATAGAACGTGACGGTGGGGGCTACCGTATTGTCGAAGTTTCGCAGAAGTACAATGGCTGTCTGGCGAGAGAAGTTCCGGCTGCTGAGATGAGAATTCCCGCTGAGTTTCGGTTCGCTTTGTGGGAGATGCTGAATTTGTACAAGGAACTCGGGTCCATTAGCTATCGCTATCTCGGCGATCGCCGTGAAATCCGACTGTTCCTGTCTGGCGCGAGCAGCGAGGCGATGATCGCCGAGCCGTGCAACTTTGCCCGGGTTTTCGCTGATAAGCTGGGCGCGGCAATATACAACAACCCAGTAAGTCGTATTTTCACCGAGGTTTTTCTGCTGGCTGTGAGGCATTTGGGGTATCCGCCCGGTTCGCAGTATCACAGCAAGTTCGATCAGGTGATGCAGAACGAATCGCCTGCCAGTTATCGCTTCGATACGTTCACATCCTTGCCAGGGCTCAAATTTTGCCACGAGCCAGGCAAGTTCTGGTTCGATTGCCCTGCTGAATACCTCTCGGGCACGCGAGCAGATAAGTTCGCTGCTGCCAACGAGAAGTTGCCGCCTCTCGTCCAGGCATACGAAGGAATGAGGTGGATCATCGATGGCAAAGTCAAGGACTGAGCAGAAGATGCGGCGAATCGCTTGCTCAGTCTGGAAGGATGAGCGACTCGCTGCGATGATCATCAAGATCAATCAGCAGACCGCAAAGCGGCTGAAGTCTGGCCGTCTAACATAGGGAGGCAGAACCAATGTCGCAGCGTAAGCGTCGCGCGCCCGACGGCAAGAGGCACTATCGGAAGAGTAAGTCGGCAACCACCGTCAAAAAGCCATTGCCCTGGTTGGGGCTGACGGTGGTTGGTCTGGCCGTTGCCCTTCTGGTCATATTGGGCCGATAATCGGCTGTGGTCAAAAGAACACCGCCCGTCCTTCACCGGATTGGCGGCTTTTTTATTCTAAATACGTCTTGACATACGTGCTTAATTGTGCTAGAATTACGCACGTACTGATACACAGTCTGCCCCCATTGGGGAGAGGATGATATAGATGTGCCGCAGTAAGAGCCGCAAGAGCAAACAAGCCCAACCAGTTCAGCAGTTCAACCTACGTTGGATCTGGATAGTGCCGGTGCTGCTGTTGGGACTGGCTGTTATAGTGCTCAGCCGCCCGCATCGCCAACCAGTGGTTGTCCCTGCTTCAACTCCTGTTCAGGCTTCGCCTGAGGTTCAGGCTCCCTGGGACATGTCCAACGGGTTGACCGAATCTCAGCTGGCAAAACTACGGGAAAAGATCGGTGCTGTGCTGATCGTCGGGACTGGTGATCCAGTGCTTGAGATCAGCCATCTGACTACCTGGCTCAAGTCGCAATTGGACTCCGGCAAGGCTGCAATGTCAGTGGTGCCCTTGGCCACTGGTGAAACTGTAGCCTTTACACAGATGACAGGGACGCCAAAGCTCCCGACAATCATCTTCGCTGGTCCGGTTTTGTGGCAACGAATGATGGAGCTTGCTCCTGACGACTTCAGCAATAACATACTGGAGTCTATCTGTCACGAGGCGCTTCACTTGCGGTTGACGCCTGCAACTTTGGGCGAATCACGCACCGATGCCAGCCACCGCCGGTATGTGGCCGGTGAGGCCAAGGTCTGGGCCTATCAGATCCCGAAGATTGTGCGTCCAATGATGAAAGCCGGACGGATGACCGACATCGTCTCGCAGAAGGCGGAAACGGGCTTTGCGGCCGTTGGCAACAAGAACAACGCTGATTGGTACAAGTGGGTTGAGGCCAACCTCTGTGTCAAGTCTCAGTGAATACAAGTGGGTGTTTGGCGGAGTTCGCCAGGCACCCACATTTTTATATAAATTTAGACAACGTGCTTGGGGTATTGACAATATTTAAATCATATGCTATACTGGAGAAGTTGCTTTCGAAAGGGGGCGACGTTTTTAGTTCAAATTGGGCTCGTTTAGTCGATGAGCACAAAATGAGCTTATATTAATAACAATTTCTGTGCGCAAGTAGTACCACTTCGGTGGCACGCATGCCCCTCGGAGCACAAGCTCAGTGGGGTTCGAACGCCAGAATAATGTACATGACCCTTCAATCCTTCGACCGGCTCAGGACCGGCTTTGGCAAGGGGCGTGCTGTTAAGATTCAAATTAACAAAGTCGCCAAAAGCCTTCAGGAGAGGATCAAATCGTACTTTCACAAATTATCAGTTGAAAACACACATTATACCAAAATGGCATCTTTTGCCCTTATTGGTGTCCTGATTCCTTTGTCTGTTTTGCCGGCTGTTGCCGACCAAAACACACCTAGCTTTCAGAGTAATGTTGTGTTAACTAAGAGTTCCCAAGTCGTTGATGTTGCCTTAAAAACTCCGACAATTGTTCCTGGTGAGAGCCAAGATCAAATTGCCGCTAGAGTTGCTGCTGAAAATGCCGCGAAAGCGGCCGCAGCTGCGAGATCAGCTAAGACTGTTAAAACATCAGTTTCACGTGTCTATGTTGACCCGTCAAGTTTCGATGGTATTTATCAGTCGGCTGGTGCCGCTTATGGCATTGACTGGCGAATTATTAAAGCTGTCCACTATGTTGAAACCGGATGTTCCGGATCAACTTCTAAGAGAAACCCTTCTGGTGCGACAGGCCCAATGCAGTTTATTCCTTCCACTTGGAGACATTATGGTGTAGACGGTAACGGTGACGGAGTTGTTGACATTACTAACGTTAACGACGCAATTTATGCCGCCGCCAACTACCTTTCTGCTTCCGGTGGATCAATGAATGGATATAAGACTGCTTTGTGGTCATATAACCCATCAACCTCGTATTTTTATAAGGTTATGGATGTTGCAAAAAGTTTGGGATTCTAAATAAAAAATCCCCTGAGATAATATCAAAGGGGATTTTTTTAATGTCTAATACTCTCAAATTGCTCTAATTAACCTAAAAAATAACTAATGTCTAAGTTTAGAAATTAAAGCATTGTGAATTATTTAGACCAATTAGGTCAATTAGAATGAATTAGATATTTTACTGTATTCCAGTATTTTGGCTAACGTCTCTAGTGGCGAGTTTGGCTTTATCACCCAACAATACCTCAATTTCTTTAATCCGATTATATTTCGATGTCCTTTCGCTCCTGCATGGTGCGCCAGATTTGATCATTCCCCCACCAGCAGCAACAGCTAGGTCAGCAATAAAGGTATCTTCGTTTTCGCCCGAGCGGTGAGATATCATAAATTTAATATTATTTTGCTTGGCAAAATTTATTGTCTCAATGGTTTCGGTCAGCGTGCCAATTTGATTTGGCTTAATTAGAATAGATGTAGTGGCGTGCTGCGCAATTCCAGTTTTGAGCCGCTCGACATTGGTGGTATATAGATCGTCTCCAATTGTGTCCACCCGACTTCCAACCTCGGCCGTTAGTCGTTGCCAAGTGCGCCAATCATCTTCATCCAAACCATCTTCAATAGAAATTATTGGATATTTATCAATCCAGGTTTTATAAAAATCAATTAATTCATCTCCGGTAAAAGTTCTATTTTCTCGGTGCAATTGATAAACGTCTTGATAGAAAAAACGAGAAGCGGCTGGGTCGAGCGCGATGAACACTTCTTCGCCGGCGGAGTACCCGGCATTTTTGATTGCCATCATGATTAATTCCATTGCTTGTTCATTGGAAAAAAGTGAAGGAGCAAACCCACCTTCATCACCGACGAGCGGTTGATAATTTCTTTCTAATAAAATATCTCCCAGTGCATGATAAATTTCAGTGCCAGCGCGGTATGATTCTGCAAAATTTGGAAATTTTACTGGAACGACCATAAATTCCTGAAAGTCGGTGGAACCAACTGCATGTTTGCCACCATTTAGAATATTAAAATACGGGAGAGGTAAAATGTAGGATTGCGCTTGACCAAAATACGGTGAGAGATAAGCGAACATCTCTATTTTTTTGCTTTTGGCCAGTGCGTCGGCAGTTGAAATTGAGACCGCCAATGTCGCATTGCCGCCCAACTTTGATTTATTTGGTGTTCCATCGAGCTGGATCATTTTTTGGTCTACTGTACGAAAATCTTCAATTTCCATACCAATAACTGCCGGTGCTATTATATCGGTGATATTTTTAATTGCCAAAAGCACTCCCTTGCCGCCAAAACGTTTTTGGTCTTTGTCTCTAAGCTCCAGGGCTTCATATTTTCCGGTTGAGGCACCAGATGGAACAAACCCGAGGCCTACTGTCCCATCGTCCAGAGTGGTTTTAACACAAATTGTTGGGTTGCCCCTGGAATCAAGAACTTCGAGTGGAATAATATTTTGAATCTTGGCCATGAGACTCCTTTATTGATGTTATGAACTTGTATATGATAATTCCGGTGATATAACTTCTATCCAAGTAACACCTGAATTGAAATCTATTTCGGCACTAGTTGCCTTGTTAAAAAATCTGGTTCTGGAACTTTCATTTTCTTTTTTCCAAGTTGCATCAATTTTAATTCCGTCCTGAAAAACAGCTGCTACTCCTGACCCGACTGTGTCCATAATATAGCCGTTTTCATTGATAGCAGTTACAGTTGGTTTGCGGTTAACGGTTTGAACCACTACATTTTTAGCTGAAAGTTGTGTGCTGTTTTCAGCATCGAGGTGCGCTTTTCCAGCCAAGTTTCTTAGGTAATTATTTGTGGTCTTATCATAAGCGTAGGAAACATTGTAGTTTGCATTGCCAAAGTTTATGTTAATTGTTGTTGCAACAGCATAGGCTTCGGAAATTTGATTTGTTGTAGTTGCGGTTGGGTCAGCTGCCTCAGTAGCTGAAGCCGTATCAGTCTTAAATTTCCACGGGATAAAACTGTTGGCAGTCGTATATTTTTTATCCGCCGCAATGCCATATAGCTTTGTTGTGTCCGCATACATTGTGTGTTCAGATGAAACTTTTCTTGAATTATCTCTCCAGTAGGCCGAAGGATTAGCAAATTGGTCAAGATCGAGTATTCCAACTTTCTTAATCATGTCCAACGCGTCGTAATTTCCGCCAACATGAGCTAGGTAACCGTTTAGCTCACGAATCCAATCAACGTAGTAAGTTCTTGCGGACCGTACTGGTCCAACTTTGGCAGCGCCACGTGGCCCATAGACTGCTAAAAATCTGGTTATGCCGCCTTCTGCAATTGCTTCGTAAACAACAGATGCCTGAGACAACCCAGATTGTGGCCTTGCGTCAACATGATTTTCTACCATTACTCCAAGTGGGTGCTTGTTGGCGTCTTCGGAACTAACCATGGTGCCGTCTAGTGACGAGGCATAAAGCTGAGGTTTGGTTTCCGTAGTTTTTTGAACATCCAGGCCTAGTGGCAAACTGTCTTTTTTATAAATCAAGAAATAGAAGCCAGTTGCAAGCGCGGCCAGAATGAGAGCTATAATCACAATGATTGTGATGACACGATTGCGTTTAACTGACCAAAAATCTTTCAATTTTTGTTTAAATGATTTTTTGCCCTTAATTACAACTTCGTCACTGTCTTCTTTTAGGTCAAGATTCATAAAATCCCCTCCCGGGTAGTGAAAATTTGACAGCTTTCTCAATTATTCAGTCAAATTTCCTCTTTACTAAATTAATATAAAATTGCGTTGTTAATTAATGCGATTGTCAGAAAGCAGAATAATTAGTCAAATTTCTACTACCCGGCCTTGCTCTTTATTATTATAGAAACCACACTGATATTGACGCAGAGCGGTCACAGAAATTGTGGATCTGTGTTTTGTCTGCGTTATAAATCTGTGTTGTCTCTTTAATTATACAACAACTTTAGTTGTCTTGCCAATATTTATGCTCGTGAATGTTTTCCGGTCGGTGATCTTTTTTCTCGTATGGTTGGTAACCTTTTCCGAAACCAAAATCTTTCATCATTTTAGTTGGGGCATTGCGAATATCCAATGGGACTGGGTCAAGTCGATTGTTTTTAACATCATCAAGGGCGGCTGAATAAGCGTCGTCAACTGCCCGAGATTTTGGTGCTTTGGCCAGGTATATTGTCAATTCGGCGATTGCATCATTGGCTTCGGGCATGCCCATAAATGATATTGCTTCACGCGTTGCTGCCGCCAAAATTAATGCTTGTGGATCGGCCAGCCCAATATCTTCAGACGCGGCTCTCATTAATCGCCGCAAAATATATAGTGGTTCTTCTCCAGCCTCGAGCATGCGGGCCAAGTAATGCAGTGATGCATCGATATCAGAGGCTCGCACAGATTTATGCAAAGCGGATATGGCATCAAAGTGGCCATCGGATGATTTGTCGTAGCGAATAAATTTTCCCTGGATAGCGTCTTCAGCATCGGCCAAAGTTATTTTTATCAAACCTGTCTTGTCCTTCTTGGCTGTCGAAATTGCTAGTTCCAAGGCATTGTAGGCATCTCTGGCATCACCCTCGCAAAGGCGGGCTATGTGTTTAATTGCCGCATCGTCTATTTTAACCTTGAATTTTCCGTATCCCCTATCATTATCTTTAATGGCATTTTTAAGTATTCGAATGATATCTTCTTCAGATAGTTCACGGAGGTGAAAAACGCGAGCCCTGGACAGTAGTGGCGCATTAACCTGAAAGGATGGATTTTCCGTTGTCGCACCGATTAAAATAATTGTGCCGTCTTCAACTGCCGGCAAAAAAGCATCTTGCTGAGTTTTATTGAAGTGATGAATTTCATCCACAAACAAAACGGTCTTTTGCTGATGGAATTTTTTCCGCGTTTTAGCTTCGTCCAAAGCTTTTCGAACGTCAGATATTCCGGAGGTGACGGCAGAAAAAGGCTGGAAGAATGATTCGGTTTTGTTGGCAATCAGCCGTGCCAATGTTGTTTTACCGGAGCCCGGAGGACCCCACAAAATCATTGAAAAAAGTTTATCTGCTTCAATTGCCCGGCGAAGTATCTTGTCTTTTCCGAGGATATGATCTTGACCGATATAATCTTTAAAATCAGCCGGCCGCATCCGGTCAGCAAGAGGAGCCCCCAGTTTTAGGTTCTCATCAAATAGATCTAGCATTTTAATATATTATTGGTTATTGATTGCTGTAAGATTTGCTACATCTTCCGCTGTTAGCAGTCTGATCCCGTGGAGCCAAAGTGGGGTGTGTGGCAATGTGTCAGTTAAATCTCGGATCGAACTTTCATAGTCCGGGACCTGCATTTGCTGATCGAATTTTCTGTACACGTCTTTAATATGTCTTCTTGTGTTTGAGACGAAAGAGCATTTTTCATTGATTAAGTCTTGAGGGAAAATTTCTGCAATTAAACCCTTTAAATGATCTGGCACAATAATTCGATCAATATCGTCAAGAGGAACATTGCCAATGGCATTATATTCATATGGGCCATTATGAAGTGATGGCATGTTGTGCAAGGAGTTATTCGCAATTTTATTCAATGTTGAGGCGCACAATATAGAATGTTTCATTCTTTCTTCTTCGTCCTCAGGCATTAAATATTCATAATAAAGATTTCCTTGCACTTCTTGATTGGAGCTGTTCCCGTACGGTGGTTTTATCCACGGTCTTTCTGCTAAAACTGGTAAAATTGCTGAACCGCCTTCATACAACCTTTGGGGCCAACCCTCAACAATGTCTCTCATAAATTGAGCTGCTGGAGTTTCTTTTCCTAAAAGATAATCATTGTAATATCCATAATCTGATTCGCCATCCCAAATATACCGGTCATTGGGTCCATTGGTATAGATAGTTCGACCAGTATTTTTTTCTTTTAGAGTAAATATGCCTGCCTCTTCATTGAAGTCTGCTTCAACATCAGGATCATAGGTATTTCCAACAATGATTTCAAGATTTTCACTCGACGTCGCGGAACTAAACGCGCCAGTCATCTCGATATCCTTCAATCTCTTGGGGGATAATATCCCGTTTTTCACGAAACTGGATAGAATCTCAAGATTTTTTGCTTTTGCCTTAGCTTCAAATTTTGACCCGACTTCATTTTTTTTGGGGGCCAATACTGACATACGTCGGTCGTTTACAGAGAGTTCATCTGAATCAATTTTTGTACCAGTTGGTTCCATAATTATTTTTTTTCATCTATGTACTTTGCGGCGGAGAGGCCGGCAATCGCGCCTTCGCCTGCGGAAATAACAATTTGTTTGTAATAGGAATTTGTTAAATCCCCTGCTGCAAAAACTCCTTCGCGGGAGGTTGAATGGTCTTTATTGGTTTTTATTTGATTGCGCTCATCCATATCGACAAACTCTTTAATGATTCCATCGGCGACAATGTAGCCAACTTCAACAAAAATACCGTCAACATCAATTTCGTTTTCCTTGTTGTTTTTGTGGTAGACAAGTGACTTTACAATTTGATCACCCTTAATCTCAGCAATGGTAGCACCGGTAATTATTTCAACATTAGACAATTTCTTAACTTTTTCAATTAAAACCTCTTCAGCCCGAAACTCTTCGCGTCTGTGAATCAAATAGACTTTTTTAGCTATTTTGGCCAAGAGAAGCGCGGCATCAAAGGCCGAATTTCCGCCACCATTAACGGCAACAATTTTATTTTTGAAAAATGGCGCGTCGCAAGTTGCGCAGTATGAAACACCTTTGCCTTTGAAATCATTTTCACCCTTAACCTTGAGTTGTCGCGGGACTTTTCCAAAAGCTAAAATCAATGACTTGGCGTGGTATTTTTCTTTTGAACCAGTTAAAACAAAATCACCAGATTTTTCTTCCAGGTGAGTGATTTCATCAAAAGCGAGTTCGGCGCCAAATTTTTTTGCTTGATCAACAAATTTAGTTGCTAAATCTGTGCCTGCAATTAAATCAAAACCCGGGTAGTTTTCAATATCGGGGGTTTTTACCACTTGTCCGCCGACTTCTTTGGTTATAACAAGAGTTTTTAGCATCCGACGGCTGGTATATATTGCCGCTGTCATGCCAGCTGGTCCGCCACCAACTATTATTACATCGTATAACATTTTTCTCCTTAAATATCTAAAAGATTTAAACCAATTTCATCGTCGTGTTTTCGGACTAATTCAATATCCAGTTGATGCAAAATTATTTCACAAGTGGCGGCGACAACCAGCTCGTCCACATGACCGCCGAAAGCGGCAAAAGTTTTATTTGACAGCGTTGCGTGGCTATGTATGATGGTTTTATCGTCCATTTGGCTAACGTTGCCTGCATAATTTAAAATTTCTAAAATACCGGAAAGTTCTTTCCGAATATACTCTTTTTTATCTAAGTCGTAAATTGCCAATTTTGCCGACTGCGCTGCCCCTATGCCAGAGAAACTGCCGAATTTAATATTGTTTTTCTGACAAAAACTTACAAGCGACGAGATTGCCTCATCTCCCTTTTTCAAGCGAATTATAAATGATTTCATAGTTGAATGTGAACAATTAAAAATAAACCAAGAATTTCCAGAAGTCGACCAATACTCTTCAGTGCAGGCCAAGCAGCTGGAATAAAAAATAGTACCAAAACAACCCAGATGAAGTTGCCCTTGATAAAGCGCCAAAGGGACCAAACTAAAATAATTAAAATTACCAGAGAAATTAAACTGGAGTATCCGGGTGATAAGCCCATGATTACTTTGTCGTAATAGGCAAATATTTTGCTTAGATCCATAGTGTTTTTTTCTTAAAGTTTGCCGACAACAACGACGATGTCATAGGCTGAGCCAACAACGGAAGTATTTTTTGAGACTTCAGTTTGCCGATCAGGCAAAGCGGCTTTAACCAGATTTGCTGCAGATGAATCATCGGTTTTGTAATAAATATAGGTTTTGCTGTAATTAAATGATTTGGCGTTACCTGTGCCCTTAACGCTAAATCCGGCAGCTTTAAGCGTGTTGGCAACAGTAGTAGCAGAATTTTTTACTCCAGATCCATTTAAAACGGAAATTGCGATAGTTGATTTATCGACTGTTGGCACAGCAGTTACTGTTGGCGTCGCTGTGACTGCTGGGGTGCTGCTGGCCCCAGACTGACTGTTATAATTTTTAGCTGAGTCAGTGGTAGTATTAATAATATCACTTAAGTTTTGACTGCTCTTCTTTTTGTATGAACCATCAACATAACTTTTTATTGTGGCATAATTTTGCCAGACAACTAAACCTATTAAGGTGCAAACTGCTAAGGCTATAATAGTCGGATAAACCCAACGATGTTTTTTAGTTTTGCTGTTTTTTGGGTCTCTTATAGCTCGCTTATTGCCAACGCTGTTGCCGTTACTCATGGGAGTATTAGCAAAAAAATCACCTTCGTGTGACTCCTGAAATAAATTGCCCTCGTCTTTTTCTTCTATCTTTTTTCTGGCAACTTTAATCTCGGCCTGAACGACTTTTTTAGAGATTGGCCTGTAAGTTTTTGGACGAATATCATCTGAAATACCCAAATCCCCTCCTGACTACACGGACGAAATACATCACTGAAAATAAAGATAGGCCAGCAATAATATTGTAGCAAATTTTAGCAACTCGAACAATTTGATGACTTTTGATTTCCGTGTTGTGTCCGTGTGCAAAATCTGTGCAGTTATTTACCAGCGGGATTTTTTCATCGTTACAGTTTTAAGCGGCTTTTTGGCTAATTTTTTCTCTATCTTAGCTGCATGGGCCTTTTTAATCAAAATCTCACCCTTCTTTTCGTCAACAACCATTTGGACGACGTCACCTTTGTTCCACTTTAGTTCCCTGGTAACTGATTTAGGTAATGTAACGCATAAGCTGTAGTTAGAAAACTTAATCAATTTTCTGTTTTCTGATTCCATAGTTCGCCCTCCAATAAAAATATACTAATTGTTACTAGTATATATTGCGTGTCAACTTTTTTCAATTAGGAGCGATTTACTGGTGGAATTTTCGAATTACACCCTTAACTTTTCCTTGAATTGTGACCCTGCCTTTGGCAAAACGCATTGGTCTCATGGTTTTATTGGCTGGCTGCAAACGAATACCGCTTGGCTCGTTGTAATAGCGTTTAAGAGTGGCGTTTTCATTGTCGATTAGGGCAACAACTATTTCTCCATTTCGTGGGTTTTGTGATTGCTCAATAATTACATAATCACCATCGAGTATGCCGTCGTCTATCATTGATTCGCCGCGGACGCGCAGGGCGAACGTTCGGCGCCCCATCATGTCTTTAGGGATATCTATTGTTTCGTTTGTGCGAATGGCTTCAATTGGCTTGCCGGCATCGATGACTCCCGAGAGGGGTATTTCGAAAGTGTCGATGCCGGATGCGAACGCCGGTGTCAGCTGGATTGAACGAGCCTCCATCGCCTCTTTGGTCAGATAGCCTTTCTCTTCTAATATAGAAATGTACTCGGCCACTGTGGAGACCGATGAAAGCTCAAAATAATATGCAATTTCTCTAAAGCTTGGTGCATAACCGTTTTCCGTAATGAAATTGCGGATAAAGTCGAGAATCTCTTTTTGTCTTTTGGTTAAACTCTCCATATTTTCCTTATTCCAAAAACCCGCCATTGAATGGTTCGGTTTTTATTCTATTAATGTTTGGTTTGTGTTCGGTATTCATGTATACAGTATACCAAACACAACCCGAACACTGTCAAGAATATTTTAAAAAATATATCTGCACTAGTAGAAGATAATTTAGGCATAAAAAAAGCAGCGCTACCGTAGTAGAGCTGCAAGGCCAAGGTGTTGGTGGTCAGGGAGCGGTGCTGGTGACAACAGCCAGATAACGGCCACTGTTGTCAGGATCAGTCCGCAAACCGACAAAACTAACAAGAATCTGTATTTGCGTGTGGACATATGCCACCTCCATTTACTATTAACATTATATCATACATATTAAAAAAAGTCAATAGCAGTGTGGTGAATTCTACTCCGAAATGCAACTTTTAATGAAAACCTCGTGTGGCGTTAGA
>JBAXAF010000007.1:0-48299 GCA_037142675.1 Candidatus Berkelbacteria bacterium
TCTTCATGCTCCAAGTTAACCAAAAAGTGCAAAAAGTGTGTACACATTACCTTTTGTGCTTGACTTTTTGCAAATTTAGTAGTATAATTTGCAGAAGAAAGAAGGCGAGAATATGAAGATTCTTGTCGTTCATCAGCGGGTCCAGATACTCCGCAACTGTGAAACGTACCTGCGCCGAGCTGGTCATGAAGTCCATACTGCATACGACGGGGCAGAAGCCGCCGAAAAGCTTCAGTCCCATTACTATGATCTAGTCATATCAGCCGCCACGTTGTTGCGTATGGGGCTAGACGACATTTTATCACTTCTGGACAGTCACGTTAGCGCCACATTATTGATTCTACTGGGCAAATCAGAGGTAGTGCACGACAGAATCAAGGCGACCATACCGACACCCTTCCGCCCTGCATCCTTGGTGGCGCTTGTCGCCACTCTGCTCTAACCGTGTCCCGGCTAACAACCGGGATTTTTTTGTATAAAAAAATGCCGCGTGCGTTGTGCAAGCGGCCTAATCGTGGTTAATCGCCTCCAAATCTTCTTCGTCCGGAATAAGCTGAAACCTCAGTTCCCCCATTGAATACGACAATATATAGTCGGCAGAAACACTCTCGTCGCGGTTCGCCATGCCAGGAATTCGGATCTTTGCACCGTCTGCTAGTCGAAGAAAGTAGCGACGGTTGCGCAGTGTCTGGCGAAGAGCCAACACTTCTACGTTGGGCTGAGACTGGTCGAGCATGCTCTTTTCATAGCTAGGGCCAATCTCGACCCAGTTTTCGAGATAAAGCCCGTAGTTCGGATGTCGGCCGCTCTCGTCGGCATCTCACCACAGTCCGGGCAGGGACGCTGACGCGAGGCAAAATAGGAAGAATGCTCACCCCTAGTCTCACATGGGCGTAGTCTGCGTTCTGGAAAGGTTGGATGCCAGCCAAACCGACCATAACAAGCCACGTAAATTGAGCTGTCATCCGGGTACTGCTCAGGATGCAACACAAGATGCTTATACTGCCGATCACCCTTTCCTTGGCGCATATCAACACGAACAACCCCCCGCTCAATTTCCTCACCAGGGAAGTAGTTTCGGAACTCTCCACTAAGAAAAATCCAACTTTCCTTAGTTGAGTTGTAATAGAAACCGGCTTGGATCGCCGGATAGGACGGAGTTCCGTCTTGTTCTGGATGCTCGCCAACCTCCCAAAAGTTAGCGATATCAACGATAGGATACTGATTAATCCTAACCAGACGCGGCAATGATACCGCCTCCTTTCAGGTAGCAGGATGAAAATATCTTAACAAATTACTTAGTATATTCCAAATTGTTGACTGCCAGACAACTAAATGATATTATCTGCTCAGCAATTCAGCTCGAGGAGGCATCATGGCCGCACGCTTGCAGAAACGCATTTTGGTAGTGACTGATAACCACATCCTCCGCAACTTGATCGAAAACCACCTGCGCCGTGACAAGTTCAAGGCAAGTGCCGCCAGAACCGGCGAGCACGCCGTCGAACTGATGCAGCGGATTCCCGAGGTGACCAACATTGGCAAGGCGGTAACGAAGCACAGGAAGCCACTGCCGGCTTTCGACCTGATCATCGTCGATGTCAACATCACTGAAGTGTCTGCCGCACTGGTCCTCGACTGGATCCACCAGGAAGACCGCTACATCGGCATTCCTGTCATCCTAATCGTCAACAGCGAGCAGGAGCTACTCATTCCCGATGGCCACGGAAAACGCCGCCTGGCTTGCGTCGCACAGCCGTTTGATATCAAGCACTTTGTCCAGATGGTCGAAGACGCCGTTGCTTAACGGCTCCATCCTATGCTCCGGCCCCGACGCTGGGGCATTTTTTTATTCCAACAAAACAAAAACCCCGAGAGATCGGGGTTTTTGTAATATTGAAACGAATTTTTTACAATCGGGCGAAGTGAGCAAAGGCTTTGTTGGCTTCAGCCATGCGATGAGTGTCATCTTTCTTTTTGACAGCGGCACCTGTGTTGTTGCAGGCATCTACTAGTTCTGAGGCTAACTTCTGGGCCATTGGAGCACCTTTTCGTGATTTGGCAGCAATGATGATCCAACGAAGCGTTAGTGTTTCTTTTCTTTCACGGTTAACTTCCATTGGAACTTGGTAGTTAGCTCCACCAATACGCTTAGCCTTGACTTCAAGTAGCGGGCCGACATTTTTAATCATTCGGTCCAGAACATCGAGTGGCTGGGCGTTGAGTTTTTTAGATGAATCTTCAAGCGCTCCGTAGATAATGCTTTCGGCGATAGATTTTTTACCACGCTCCATAATATAGTTGGTAAATTTTGTTACTAAAATACTGCCATATTTACGATCTGGGGCCAGTGGAATTCTTTTAATTTTCTGATGTCCTCTAGACATTATTCTTTACCTCTTTTAACACCGTATTTACTACGTCCTTGCTTGCGGTCTTTTACACCGGTAAGATCGAGTTTACCACGAACAATGTGATATCGCATACCCGGCAAATCTTTTACACGACCGCCACGGATAATTACAACTGAGTGTTCCTGCAATGTATGACCTTCACCGCCAATATAGGCGTTAACTTCCATACCATTTGTTAATCTGACACGGGCAAACTTTCGCAGAGCTGAGTTTGGTTTTTTTGGTGTCATGGTGGAAACTTTAACGCAGACACCGCGTTTTTGTGGGCAACCCTTGGAAATTACAACAGGACGGTTTTTCAAAAAGTTGAAACCGCGTTTTAGGGCCGTAGTTTTGGACTTGTTCACAGGCTTTTGGCGCCCGTGTCTAATTAATTGATTTATTGTTGGCATAATGAGCTTCGCTCAAACTAATAACTAAAAGTTAATAACTGTTAACTGTGGACTTAATCATTAAAGCAAAATAATCATGAAAAGTAAACACCTCGGTCGCTGTTAGACTTTTCTATAACCTGTTCCGGCTGGAATTAGTCGTCCAATGATGACATTTTCCTTTAACCCACGAAGATTATCGGTGGCCCCAGTTATGGCTGCATTGATCAGAATTGAGGTGGTTTCCATAAACGATGCAGCAGATAGAAAGCTTTCAGTCTTTAAGGCGACGCGGGTGATACCCATAACAACTTCGGCATACTCAATTTCTTTTTTGCCTTTTGCCTTAAGTGCAACGTTCTGCAACTTGATAGCGGTAACATCGTGGATTGAACCTTCAAGATATTCTGAATCACCTGGCTCTTCGATTCTGGCCTTTGAATTCATTTGACGAACGATAACTTCCAAATGTTTATCATTGATTTCCTGACCCTGTGAAGCGTAGATTTTCTGTACTTCAGTCATGACATAACGTTCTGTAAAATGACGGCCAGCTAACTCCCTGGAAACCTGCAGGTCGACATGGCCTTCAGTCAAAACTTGGCCACGCTTTACTTCATCACCATCGGCGATATACAGTCCAACCATTTCAGAAACAATGTATTCTTTCATGGTTTTACCCTTAGCAACAATGCGAATGGTATCGTTTTCGATTTTGATGACACCTGCAGTTTTGGCTCGAATTGGCTCAATGCCATCAGCCGGAGCGGCAGCAATAATTTGCTTGGTTTTAGCCGTTTCGCCATTTTTAACCGTAACTTTATATCCTTCAGGAATTTGGTATTCACTTTCCAATTGTCCACGGCCAACGACAGTAATGATATTTTTGTTCTTTTCTTTTCGAACACTGGCCTTGCCGTCGATTTCTGACATTATAGCCGTAATTCTTGGAGTTCTGGCTTCGAAAAGCTCACCAACTCGCGGCAGACCAGATGTAATATCAACTCCAGCGGCTCCTCCAGTATGGAAGGTACGCATAGTAAGCTGTGTGCCTGGCTCACCAATAGCCTGGGCAGCGACAATACCAACAGCGGATCCTATTTCGACTAATCTTCCAGTTGAAAGATCTTCACCGTAGCAGTGTTGGCAAACGCCCCATGGCTGCTCACAAGCCAACAGTGACCTAATCTCAACCTCGGTGACACCACTGGCAAGAATTTTCTCTAGCGTAGCTAAGTCGATCAGTGTATCACGTGGGAAGCCAGCAGTTTCTTTGTTTAATACTCGGCCAATCAAATGCTTTGACCAATCATCATTTAGAGACTGATAAAAGTCTTTGCTGATTGTTGCACCGTTTTGGGTTCCACAATCAAGAGTGGTAATGACTGTGTCTTGTGAAACATCGACTAGTCGGCGGGTCAGGTAACCAGCTTCAGATGTTCGAAGCGCGGTGTCAGCTCGTCCTTTTCGTGAACCGTGAGAAGATACAAAGTATTCGAAAACTGACAGGCCTTCTTTAAAGTTTGATTTAATAGGAAGTTCGATAATGTTACCAGTAGGATCAGCAACCAAGCCCTTCATACCAGCCAGCTGATTGAGCTGTGAAACTTTACCTTGAGCGCCAGAAATTCTGATGATATTGATGTCGTTTTCTGGGCTAAAGTTTGCCAACATGGCTTCTTGTAATTCACCTTGGGCATTCATCCATATTTCAACGGTCTTGGAGTAACGCTCTTCGTCGGTAATTAAACCGCGACTATACTGCTTGTTAATGACCTCGAGATGGCTTTCAGCATTACCAAGAATAGCTTTCTTTTGTGGTGGAACTTGGATGTCGAAAGCCGAGAAGGTTATTCCGGACATTTGAGAGTAACGGAAGCCCAATTCTTTAATGTGATCAACGAAAGTAGCTGTATTGTCCAAACCTGATTTCTTGAATGATTCTGCGATTAGTTTAGCGATGCTTGGTTTATCAAAATCTTGATTGCGATAACCTAATTCCACTGGGATGATTGCGTTGAAGATGATTCGGCCAACGGTAGTTTCAATTAATTCCCCTTCAATCTTAACCTTAATTTTAGATTTTAAATCGACGACTTTTGAGTCGTAGGCTAAAAGCGCATCATCACTGCAAGCAAAAACTTTACCTGTACCCAAGCGTCCTTCGCCAATGGTTGTTAGGAAGTAACAGCCAAGAATCATGTCTAGGGTTGGCGAAATAACAGGTTCGCCAGATGAAGGCTTTAGAAGGTTTTTGCGAGAAAGCATAATTTCTCTGGCTTCTCTTTGCGCCTCAACAGAAAGTGGCAAGTGAACTGCCATTTGGTCGCCATCAAAGTCAGCATTAAAAGCTGGGCAAACCAGTGGATGAATTTTGATTGCCTTGCCCTCAATTAGAATTGGCTGAAAGGCTTGAATACCTAAGCGGTGAAGAGTTGGCGCGCGGTTTAGAAGTACGTGAGAGTCTTTGGTAATATCTTCCAAAATGTCCCAAACGAAGGTTTCGTTCTTTTCAATTAGTCTGGTAGCATTTTTTACATTATGGACATAGCCTTCAGAAATTAGGCGACCGATAACAAATGGTTTGTAAAGTTCCATAGCCATGACTTTTGGCAAACCGCATTGGTGAAGCTTTAGTTCCGGGCCAACAACGATAACTGATCGGCCAGAATAGTCGACACGTTTTCCAAGAAGGTTCTGGCGGAAACGACCTTGTTTGCCACGCAGCATGTCGGAAAGTGATTTTAGTTTGCGTCGGTTGTTAGCGGTAGTTGTGGCTCGTCCACGTCGTGCTGAGTTATCGATTAAAGCATCGACAGCTTCCTGAAGCATGCGTTTTTCATTTCGGCAAATAACTTCCGGTGCGCCCTGGTTGATAAGTCGCTTTAGACGGTTATTTCGGTTGATAACACGGCGATACAAGTCATTCAAATCTGAAGCGGCAAAACGGCCACCGTCTAGCTGAACCATTGGTCGAAGATCCGGCGGAATAACCGGCAATCGGCGCAATACCAACCAGTCAGGTTTCAGGCTGGCGGCTTTTAGACCTTGGAGTGTTCGGATACGCTTGACAACTTTTCGTTTCTGCAAGCCTATTAAGCTAGCAGCTTCATCTTCAAGCTTTTTGATTTCAGAGTCAGCGTCAATTTTTTCCAGTAGTTCAAGAATTGCTTCGGCGCCAATACCAACACGGACAACATTGCCGTAACGATGCGACAGATTGTAATAATCACGCTCGGAAATAATTTTTCCGATTTTGAGTGACTCAAGCTCAGATTTTGCAGTTTTATAAGCTGCATTAATTTCCTCAGACGAGATGTCTTTTGAAGCCTCGGAAATTGTAGGGTCGGCCGAAGATGTCTTTTCTTCTTTCATATCAGCGAACTCAGCCTCAACACGGGTTAAAATTTCTTGGCGCAGTTCTTCATTAACATCGACAATAACAAAACTGGCAAAATAAATGATTTTTTCTAGGTCAGAGGCGGATAAATCAAGAATCTGGCCCATAATACAAGGAACGCTTCTTACGTACCAAATGTGAGCAATTGGCACCACGAGATCAATATGGCCCATACGGACACGACGAACAGATGATTTAGTGACTTCGACGCCGCATTTATCACAAACCACGCCAGAGTAGCGAACTTTACGATACTTTCCGCAGTAACACTCCCAATCCCTAGTTGGGCCAAAAATGTTTTCGGCAAAAAGACCATCGCGCTCAGGTTTTTGTGTGCGATAGTTAATAGTTTCTGGTTTCAGCACTTCGCCATGAGACCAAGAAAGAATGTCATCTGGCGAGGCGACTGAGATTCGCATCGATTTGAAGTCGACCACGTTGACAGCATCTTTGACTTCTAGTTTTGGCATATTATCTCTCCAATTATTATTTTAGGGCTTAAAGTTCTTCGACTTCTTCAGAAACGATGTCTTCGTCTTCAGAAACCTGCTCGGCAGCAAGTTCTGTCAGCTTTTCATCGATTTCTTCGTCTAGCTCACTCTCGACTTCAGGAGCCAGTTCAACAAATTTCTCATCAATTGGCGGTTCAATGACAGGAACATTTTCATCTGTTACCAAATCAACTTTCAGGCCAAGTGACTGCATTTCTTTAATTAAGAGGTTAAAGGCTTCTGGAATAGTTGGGTTCTGAATTGGCTCGCCTTTGATAATAGACTCGTATGCTCGGCTTCGGCCAACAACATCATCTGATTTAATAGTTAAGAGCTCCTGCAAAGTGTAAGCTGCGCCATAGGCCTCAATAGCCCAAACTTCCATTTCCCCAAAACGCTGACCACCAAATTGAGCTTTGCCACCAAGAGGCTGTTGTGTAATCATTGAGTAAGGCCCAATTGAGCGAGCATGCATTTTATCGTCAACCAAGTGGAAAAGTTTCATGATATAAATGACACCAACAACAGTGCGATGATCGAATGGCTCACCGGTTTTTCCATCATAAAGCTGAATTTTTCCGTCCTCAGGTAAGTCGGATTTAATAAGCTCATCGCGAATTTCCTCGAGTTTGACACCATCAAGTGATGGAGAGGCAACCTTAAGGCCTTGGGCTTCCATGGCCCAGCCCAAATGAGTTTCGAAAAGCTGACCAATGTTCATACGGGAAGGCACACCAAGTGGATTTAGAATAATATCAACCGGAGTTCCATCAGGCATAAATGGCATATCTTCCTCTGGTAGAATTGTCGAGATAACACCTTTATTACCATGGCGCCCGGCCAACTTGTCTCCAACTGAGATTTTTCTAAGTTGAGCAACCGAGACCTCTACCATTTGGTAAACACCAGCTGGAAGTTCATCGCCAGATTCACGTGAGAAGATTTTAACTTCAACAATTTTACCGCGCTCACCATGAGGTAGGCGCAAGCTTGAATCGCGAACATCTTTGGCCTTTTCACCGAAGATGGCCCGAAGCAATTTTTCTTCAGCTGAAAGCTCGGTTTCACCTTTTGGTGAAATCTTACCAACGAGAATATCACCTGCTGAAATTTCTGCACCAACTCGGATAATTCCATTTTCATCAAGATTTGAAAGTGCTTCTTCCGAGACATTTGGAATATCCCTAGTTAGAATTTCTGGTCCAAGTTTAGTATCTCTAACTTCCAAAGTATATTTTTCGATATGAATTGATGACAATACATGATTTTTGACTAGTTTTGAGGAGATAATAATAGCATCTTCGTAGTTTCCACCGCCCCAAGACATAAAGGCAACTTTTAGGTTTCGTCCGAGTGCAATTTCACCATCTTGAGTCGCCGAACCGTCGGCCAAAAGATCGCCAGCGCTAACAACATCGCCAACGTTAACACGAGGCTTGTGGTTAATAACCGTACCCTGGTTTGACCTTACAAATTTTGATAACACATAATCACGTTCGGTTTTATTTTCTTTGACACGAATTAAGTTAGAAGAAACGTGGCTAACGGTACCTGCGGCGGAGGCCAAAATAATTTGACCAGAATCCTTGGCCGCGGCGCTTTCCATGCCGGTTCCAATAACTGCTGACTGTGGATCTACCAATGGCACTGCCTGTCGTTGCATATTGGCACCCATGAGAGCCCTTGCAGCATCGTCATGCTCGATAAAAGGAATAAGCGCAGCAGTAACAGAGATAATTTGTTTTGGCGAAACATCCATAAACATAACGGAAACAGCATCAGCGATTGTTGGTTCACCACCGTGACGAACGATAACTCGCTTGTCTTTTATAAAGCCTTTTTCATCTACCTCAACTGACGCAGGAGCAATAATTGTGTTTTCTTCTTTTGTCGCATCAAGATAGATAATTTCGTCGGTTACTCGAGGTCGGCCAGCATCAAGAACAACTTTACGGTATGGAGTTTCAATAAAGCCATAGTCATTAATTTTTGCGTAAGATGCCAAATAACCCACGAGGCCAATGTTTGGACCTTCTGGAGTTTCAATTGGGCAGATTCTTCCATAGTGAGTAACGTGAACGTCACGAACTTCAAACCCGGCACGTTCTCTCGAAAGTCCACCAGGTCCCGTTGCTGACAATGTTCTCTTGTGCTCAAGCTCAGAAAGCGGGTTCGTTTGATTCATAAACTGGGACATTTGAGATGAGGCAAAAAACTCTTGAAGTGCAGCAACGATTGGCCGGGAGTTTATGAGTTGGGCTGGAGTAGTGTCGTCTGGCTCAGAAATGCTCATGCGATCTTTGACGATTCGTTCAACACGAAGCAGACCAACGCGAACGCGGCCTTGAATTAATTCACCTACGGCTCGGATTCGGCGGTTCTTCAAGCTGTCGACATCGCAAGGCTGGGCTTCTGGATCGTTGTTTAGGGCAATAATTTCCCTGACAATAGCGATAAAGTCTTCGCGACGCAAAGCTCGATTTTCTGGAATATTTTCAACGTCAACTTTAAGTCTGGCATTCATTTTGTATCGGCCGACGCGACCAATGTCATAACGCTTAATATTGAAGAACATAGCTTCAATAAATGATTTAGCACTTTCAACAGTGGCTAAATCTCCTGGCCGAATCTTTTTATATGTTTCAACTAAACCTTCTTCATAGTTTTTGGCTGAATCTTTTTTAAGAGTCGCTTCAATGAAATGATTTTCATCGTCGGTATCAACGTCAGCAAAAAGTGCTTTAATTTCTTCGTCTGAGCCAATTCCAAGTGCACGCAAGAAGGTGGTAACTGGAATTCGGCGTTTTCTATCAATTTTAACAGTAATAACATTTTTGAGATCAGTTTCAAGCTCTAACCAAGCGCCACGAGACGGGATAATTTTAGAACCAAATAATTTTCGGCCGGCAACTTCAGTTGCGGTAAAGAGCACACCATAGGAGCGGACAATTTGAGAAACAATGACACGCTCAACACCGTTGATAATAAATGTGCCTCGGTGGGTCATAATTGGAAAATCGCCCATGAATACATCGGCTTCTTTAATTTCTTCGGTTCTTTTGTTCAGCAGTGAAACACGAACTTTTAGCGGAGCCTTGTAGGTAAGATTTTTTTCTCTGGCAACAGCCTCTGTAGTTTTTGGATCTCCTAGGTAGTAATCCCCGAAAGTCAGAGACATTACTTCGCCGGTGAAGTCTTCGATTGGAGAGATTTCATCAAAGAGTTCTCGCATTCCTTCGGCAAAAAACCAATTGTAAGATTCGGTTTGAACCTCAATAAGGTTCGGTAGTGGTACTTCATGAGCTTTTTTCTTCTCTAGAAGACGCATGTTCGTGAGCTGAGTTTTCACTGCCATTAATCTCTCCTTATATATTAGATCCTTTCAGCCCTTCCAGGCTGCATTAGACGCATTGGTCTAATCGGATATTTTTTAAACCAAAAACTTGCCCGATGGTTGGGCACTGAAAAACCTATCCCTTTTATAGTGTGATAGAACTCATTAACCGCTTCAATTATTGACTACAAAATAATATTATCAAACTCAAAAAACTTTGTCAACCCCTCCGGCTGGCAGCTCTAAACCCCTCCTTGTATGAACAATTTGTGCATGCAGTTTTTCCCTGCACTTATTTGATAGTACATATAATAGTATAGCTGCTGGCAAAAAACTGTCAATGACTTTACAGTTAGCTCAAAAGATGATATTCTGGCGAAAGCTTGCCCCAAAGGGAGATTTCCATGATCGGCACTGTGATCGTTTTCGAGAACGGCTGGGGATTCATCAAGGTCGAAGGCCAGAAAGACGTATTCGTCCACCACACCGGCATCGCGGGAACCGGCTTCAAGACGCTGGATGCTGGCGATGTAGTCGAATTCGACCTGGAAGAAGGCGGCCGAGGACAACACGCAATGAACGTTGTGCTCGTCGAGGCCAAGCCGGAACACACGCGGAAGCGCCCCTACGCTACAGTCCCCAGCGAAAATCCGCCCGCTGAGAACATTGAAGCGTACATGAGGCCTGTGCCGGGTCGCACCGCGGTCAAAGCAACACCTCCGCCGGTTAGCGTTAGCAACGAGCCGATTGACGACGACATTAGCCGCGAGCGAATCGCCGCTAGGGTCAATCCGAAAGATTACCCCGCAAGACAAATGAAGAAGCACCGCGCGTGACCATGGGGTCACGTTTTTTTATTACTTTACACAGGGCGACTAAACTGCTATAGTGCGTCCATGTTTGTTGGCTAATTTCGGGAGGAGTGATAAGCTGTGCCGACAGGAACAGTCAAGTGGTTCAATGATGTAAAGGGGTTCGGTTTCATCGGTGTGGACGGTGGCGAAGACGTGTTCGTCCACTTCACCGGCATTCTGGGTCGCGGTCACCGCACACTGACGGAAGGCGCCGAGGTCGAGTTCGACACCGAGACGTACACAAAGGGAATACGCGCCACCAACGTTGTGGTCACTTCTCAGCCTGCGCCCAAGGACGAAGTACTTCCCAGCGAGAACGATCCACGCGGCCTCACTGGCACCATCACTGACTGGGTCGCGGACAAGGGCTTCGGGTTTGTCAAGAACGACGCCGGCGGGGACTACCTGTTTGTCCACATCAACGACCTGTACGAACGGCCGAATGAGAGTGATGACGATATCGATCTCCGCGACCAGCGGGTTGCTTTCGACACCGTGCCGGAACCCGGCAAGATGAAAGATCGCGCCGTCAACGTCGTATTCGTAATCGGCAACCCGATCATGCGCCCGCAGCCGCGGCGTGAGACACAGGGGTCCGAAGTCACACAGGCCGGTGCGAGGATGGTCAGGGGCATCATCATCACCCTTGATGACGACACGACCAGCGGCACAATCAGGCTGAACGGCTTCGACATCGTCATCACTTTCAACGAGGAAGACTTTGGAGACAGGGTCTCCTACTGGGACCTCGGCATCGGCGACAACTTCTATGTCGATGTCATGTACGTCGACGGCCAGCCGAAGACCAGCAACTGGATGTACTAGCGAAGCCGCCGGGAAGCAAAGAACATCAATAAGAACAACAGCGCGACCAGCCATTTAGGTCGCGCTTTTTTATATATCATCACTACAAAAAAACTTTTATTTTATTAGTTCAAATATCCTAGACATTAGTACATCTAGGTTGTCTCTGGTTGCGGCCGAAAAGAAAATAGGAGCAATTTTTAGTTTTTTAAAATCTTTTTCAATTTTTTTTCGTTTTTCGCTGTCTAGAATTTCTGACTTGGAGATTGTGACCAATATCCGTTTTTTAGCTAATATTTTAGAGTAATCTTTTAATTCTTTAAGCAGAATTTTGTAGTCCCCTACTGGATTTTCTGATTCAGCCGAGATTAAAAGTAAAAGCTCTTTAGTTCTTTCAATATGCTTCAAAAATTTCACTCCAAGTCCACGACCAAGCGATGCACCTTCAATTAAACCGGGAATGTCCGCAAAAATGAACTCTTTATCGTAAATTGTGACCACGCCTAAGTTCGGCTCAAGAGTGGTAAATGGATAATCGGCAATTTTTGGCCGAGCATTCGAGACCACAGATAGCAATGTCGATTTGCCGGCGTTCGGAAATCCGACGAGCCCAACATCAGCGATTAGTTTTAATTCAAGCTTAATTTCTTTTTCTTCACCAGGTAGCCCTTGTTTTGACCACTCCGGCTTTTGTTTTATCGATGAAGCAAAATGCTGGTTTCCCCAACCACCATTGCCACCCTTGGCAGCAATAAAGGTTTGTCCGACTTTGGTCATGTCAAGAATAATTTTGCCGTCCTCCATAATTGTGGTGCCTTGCGGAACCAGCAAAGTTAGATCTGGGGCTTCTTTGCCGTGCATATTCTTGCCAATACCATTTTCACCATTTTGGGCCTGAAATTGTTTGCGACTATCGAAATAAGTCAGAGTATTCACATTGTTATCGGCGACGAAAATAATTGATCCGCCGTTGCCACCGTCGCCTCCGTCTGGGCCACCATTTGGTCGAAATTTTTCACGCAAAAATGAGACGGCTCCATCGCCGCCCTTGCCCGCTTTAATTCGAATTGTTACTTCATCTGTCATTTGATTTTATAATAACAGAATTATGCTAACTTGACAATATGATAGAAACCGGATAAATTACAACCATCAACCAGACTGCCGGGAGCATAACCATGAAATGCAATAATTGTGAGCGTGAAGTCAACCTTTTTTGGATTCTCTTCTGGATTCGCCTCTCGCACGGTCTAAAGTGCGAGCTAACGTTGGAAGATGTATCCAGCGCCGCCAGAGAAAAAGGGCTGGTGATCGCTCGGGATGTTCACTGCAAGAGATGTGGCTGCAAACACACGCTCTTTTGCGACAACTATGGGGTTATGACAATAAGTCTTATGGATTTGTGACAACAATCAGCAAAAGAGCCCCCTGCCCACGTCCGGCTAACCGCCGGCGTTTTTTTATATCAAAAATGACCTCTTTCGAGATCATTTTTGGAAACTTTCTAGATTTTAGATGCAATATTCAATTAGTAGACAAAGCCCTTAATTACAGAATCACCGATTGAGACGCTACGACGGGAAGTAACTCCCCAGCCTTTAACGTTCATTTCAGCCACGGTGAAAGAATCACCGTCAACGGATTCAACATAGGCTACGTGCCCCCACCATGATTCACGGGTGACAACAATTGCACCTGCCACAGGAGTAGATCCGGTTGCATAGCCAGCTCTTTGGGCGCTGCCTAACCACTGGCCTGCGTTGCCCCAGCTTGATGGCACAGCACGACGAGAAGCAACATAATAGGTGCAATAGCCATACGGATAACCATTGTTGCTGGATCCGGCCTTAATATCAACTACAATGCCTTTAGTGTTTTTTGTTGTTTTAGCCGCAGTAGCTTTGTTTGCTGCTGCTAATTGAGACGCGCTAGGCTCCCAACCGTCTGGTGGAATTTTTAATGTGTCCCCAGGCTTAATCAAGTTTGCGTTGCTCAAACTATTGGCAAACTGAAGTGAGGAAATTTTAACATTAAATCTCATGCTCAGCCCGGAAAGTGTATCACCGTTTGCAACCGTATAGGAGATATTCTTCGTTCGCGGGCCGGCAGATGCGACTGCAGCTGGAGCAGCAACATCTTGGGCAGTAACTTGAGTTGAAGTTGTTTTTGACGCAACGCTGAACACTCCACTGTTGGGATCAGATGGGGCCGAAACAAGCTGGGCAACTGCTGTGCCACTATTTTGAATTATTGGCGTATATTTTGAGATCGATGTAGCAATGGCAATTTGACTTGAAGGATCTGCTGGAATTAAGTTATATAAATTGTCTGCGCCGCGAGCCACGAGAACATTACAAAGGGCCACCGCAAGCCCTAGAATGACTATGGCAAAGTGTGGCACGAGCTTCTGCTCAACTATAAAATTCTTGGCCGATTTAAGTCTGGATACCACCTTGTGAGTGGTCTTGGTCAGGGCGTCCTTGTTAGTCAGCCGTGGCCAGAATGCCAAGAATTGGTTGAAGGTATTTAGATGGTTTTTGCTTTTTGCGAGTTCTGCAAGCTTTGTTAGCAAGGCTTGTAGAAGATTTTTTCCTTTGACTTTTGTTTTTTTAGACTCCGTACTAAGCGGAGGTTCATCAGACGGAAGCAAAGCTATAATGATCTCCTTAATTTTGCTGATCTTTTTTCTTAACTAATTTTTCTGAAATCAGCGGTTTTTGGAAACACATCATCGAGCTTATCAGTGGACACAAAACTTGTCAAGCCTTTTTTTATTTTTTAGGCTGATTTTTCGCCTACCCTGATGTCGTTATAGTTACTGTAGCTGGTGCAAAATTAATAAGGCTAACGCCAGCTGGCAAAGAAAAATTGCTCGCCGATACTTGGTATTGGTGGCTTCCAGTGGTTGCAGATGACAAATCAACCGTTACCGAAATTGATGACGGGGAAAGTGAATTTATTAAATCAACCTGGCCGGAAACTACTGCATTCACGCTAGTCGGGGAAACCGAAGCCACAGCAAGACCAGAAGGCAGATTTATAACGCTTACCGGCACAACTAAAGTTTTGGATAAAGTTTGATTTGTAACCAATATGGTAACTGAAACTGAGCTCACTCCATTAGCACCAACTCCAACAGGAAATACTAAATTCGTGTTAACGGTCAGGGTTTTATTTATATTATTTATATTGACTGGCAAAGTTGAAATTGAGCCGAGTGCTCTAATTGCGTCAGCGGCACCAACAACCGATATGGTCGGTGGATTAGTTGTAATGCTAGAAATTGCATACCCATCGGCAATAGTACCAGAGGTGATAACCGATACACCGAGATTTTTTACATTACCAGCAGAAACAATTTTAATACTTGCCTGTACAGCTACTGGAGCGAAACTAACATTTTTTATCGCTTCACCTTTTTGATCTTGGGCTTCAACCGTAATCGACTTGGAGAAATCACTGCTTTCCCCAGTAAGAGTAATGCTGGCGGTAGCCTGACTTATGCCATCAACTGCAGACTTTGGGCCAGTAATGCGGACAGTTGACGGATCAAATATTACGCTACCAGCAATCATATTTTGTGCGGCATCTCCTGATATTTTGGCCACGACTGGAATATCTTTGCTAATAGATGGCTCGATAGTCACCGTCGCTTTAGTTGGATTTTTAGTAATAATGGAAACACCAGGGACCGAAGTTGTAACATTGATCGGCAACTGATAGGTGCCGACTGTAAAACCGTTTAAGTCTATAAAAGCCGCGAAAGAATCAGTTGATAGTTTGTTCCAGGTACCTGAATCAGCCGAAATACTTATTTTTATTGAACTCTGATCTAAAATCGCCACGTAGCCAGGAGTTAGGTTAAATGCCTTAACCGGGATGTCATTAGGAAAATTTGCAATGGACATTTTGACCGAAGCGGCATAGATCCATAAACCGAAGGCAACTAAAATCGCAAAAAGCTTTATTGTCCAATTATTCGTGATGGGCTTTAAATATTTCATTCCTGCCCCGCCGATTTCTTGTTTTGCCAAAACGGCAACCTTTTCGGTTTGGATTGAACAGATTTACGTAAGAGTCGCGAAAGACGTTGTCTCAGCCGTTCAGGGTTTATTCGACGCTCCAATGAACCGGCTACAGCTATGGAAATTGACCCAGTCTCTTCAGAAACTACTATCACCACAGCGTCTGACACTTGGCTAATACCAATGGCTGCACGATGGCGGGTGCCTAAATTGCGACCAGACTCAATATCAGCTACCGGCAGAATGGAAGAAGCTGATAAAACTCGCTGGCCGACAATAATTACGGCGCCATCATGAAGTGGCGACTTAGGAAAAAATATTGAACTTAAAATTCCAGCTGATACTTTGGCGTCTATTCGAATTCCATTTTCAATATATTCACGCAATCCGGTTGACCGCTGCAAGACAATGAGCGCGCCGATTTTTTGTTTAGAAAATTGCTCTGAGGTTAAAGCAATTTCGTCTAATAATTTAGAAAAATCATCACGACTAAGCTGTATGTCAGCCCAAAAACGTGGTCGACCGATCTTTTCCAGCGCTTGTCGCAACTCCGGTTGAAAAACTATCGGTATAGCAACAACCAAGGCAGTGGTTAAATAACGCAAAATGAAATTAAGCAGTATCATATTGAATATATTGGCAATAAGCATCGCCAATATTAAGATAAGAAATCCGTATAAAATTCGGAGGGCACGGGTCTCGCGCAAAAACAAATAGATCCAATAAAAGAAAAAGGCAACTATGGCGACATCGACAAGAACATTAGCACTAAAATTTATCTGAAGTCCCAAAAAGAAATAGTATATTTTGTCCCAAACCGTCACTAGTTGTGATGATAAAGACAACAATTTCCCCTCGCTTTACTATAGTATAGCAATATTTTTGAAATTCTTTGTGAACTTTCGACTTTACAAACTACAAAGTTTGTTTTATCTCTTCAATTCGGAAGGCAATTACTTTGTCGCCAATAGAGTATTTTGCACCGGCAGCAAGGCCAACGCCCGCTTGAGTTCCAGCTGATATGGATGAAACTTGATCCTTTTCCCGACGAAGCGATTCAATTTTACCGCGCCAAATTTCTTCACTGCCTGACATAATTTTTAGCATTTCGCCAGTTTTGAATTCACCATCATCCGAGCGGAAACCGACGACAACGCCTTTTTTGTCATTTCGGAAATCAGCCAATATCTCGCCACTACCAGTTTGAATTTCGTTAATAATTGGAGGCAGCATTTCCTCAAGAATTTTCTTGACGTCATCAACCAATTCATAAATAACCTGATATTCAACTGCGTTAATTTTTTCTTTATCAATAATTTTCTTGGCCGGCAAGGAAATAGCAACCCTAAAAGCCAAAATGATGGCTTTGGTGGCGTGAGCCATTGCAGCGTCAGACTCAGAAATAGCACCCACACCGTCGGAAATAATTTTTATTTTAAGTCCAGGATTAGAAATTTCGGACAGTGACTTTTTAATAGCTTCGAGCGATCCGGCAACGTCAGACTTGATAATTAAATTAAGTTCAATAATATCGGAATCAGTTTTGCTAACAGATTTGGCGATATATCGTCTTGTGGTGTTGCGCTCCAAAAATCTCTTGGCTGCATTTTTAGCTTCTTTTTCTGATTCGAAAGTCACCAAACGCTCGGCGAAGTTCGGCAGTGAACGAAGGCCAGCAACGCGAACCGGCATGCTTGGGCCAGCAGATTTGATTGGATTGCCCATCCAATTTTCTAAAATTCTTACCTTGCCATAAACCGGTCCAATCGCCATTGCGTCGCCCAATTTCAATGTTCCATTTTCTATTAGTATAATCGCTAGTGCGCCTGCGCCCTTGTGAATGTGAGATTCGATAACAATCCCAGTGGCTGGAACCTCAGGATCAGCTTTTAGATCCATTAAATCAGCCTGAAGCAGAATCATTTCCAGTAGTTGATCAACATTTTTGCCTGTTTTGGCTGAAATCTCTACTATAGTAGTTTTTCCACCCCAGTCCTCACCAATCAATTCATACTCTGAAAGCTGCTGGCGGATTTTCATGATATCGGAATCCGGCAAATCAGTTTTATTAATAGCAACTATAATTGGCACATTTTGTGTTTTAGCACTTTGAATAACCTCTATAGTTTGTGGCATGACGCCATCATCAGCAGCAACAATTAAAACAACAATATCAGCGATGGTAGCGCCATGTGAACGCATTGCAGAGAAAGCTGAGTGACCGGGAGTATCAATAAAAGTAATAGCTCTGGTTTTTTTCTTGTCTTCTGGGTCGGTAACCTCAATATTGTAAGCCGAAATATGCTGAGTAATTCCACCGGACTCCCCTGCCGCAACGTGAGTTTCGCGAATTTTGTCCAGTAGTGAGGTTTTGCCGTGATCGACATGACCCATGATAGAAACCACTGGGGGTCTAGTTTGCAAACTCTTAGATTCTGCAACTTCTGATTTTTCAGTAAACTCCTCGAACTTAACGTCTTTGTGCAAAATTTCTAAACCTAAATCATCACCGACAATTTGAGCGGTTTCAAAATCAATATTTTCGTTGATATTGGCCAAAACGCCATTTTTGATCAGCTGGCCAATAATTTCGGTCACCGGCAAACCAGAGATTTCAGCAAAATCCTTAACGGAAACAATTTCCGGCAATGAAACTTTCTTTTTAGCTTTTGGTGCGGCATCAGCGATATCTGCGGTGTCGCGCTCAACAAAAGCCGGCAGTTTATCAACCGCTTTTTGTTCCTTCTTTGAGAGTTTTCGTTTTTTAAATGCCATGACCTAAATTATATCACTCTTACGCTCAAAAGACAACCAGGTGAAAAACCAAGCGTTGACAAAAAGAAAAAACTGTGCTTTAAATGGTACTATAAGCTAGTCGGCTTCTGTTAGTTAGCTAGCGGCAATCAAAACAACTTGCGCTGGGCTGCGGCGCCAAGGAACCAAGGAAATGATCAAGGGCTTCACACTAATAGAGATTCTGGTCGTTATCGCGATCATCGCGATCACCGCCGGAATCGTCGCGGGAATGAATCATTCGGTCTTGCCAGTCACGATCGAGCGTCTGCATCGCCACACCTGCCTATCAAATCTGAGGCAATTAGGTATTGCGTCGCTCTCCTATACCGAGGATTGGGATGGTAAGCTTCCCGGCGCTGTGCCAAGCCAAGGCCAATTTGGCTGCTGGGTAAGATGCACTGGTCCCTGGATGTACACCTCAGCCGGCGGCGCACTGGACCCATACATCAAAAACACCGAGATCTTTACTTGCCCAAGCGAACCCGCTTTGTCGCTTGGCTATGGTGCTGGGCTGCTTCATCCCGGGAGAATTGGCAGCATCCCAAAACCAGCAGAAATGCGCTTCTATGGAGACTCACCCATGGGCGTCCCTTATGTTGGCCGCCTTATGTCAACGCGCCACGAAGGCGGAGGCAACTGTGTATATCTCGATGGTCACGCAAAGTGGCGTCTGCCATCAAGCAAAATCGAATCCAAAGACGTGTTTTTCACTGGAGGAACAACCATTTTTCCAGTGAAGAGCAACTAACGCCTTGTCAGCTACCCGCACTTCCGGCCCAACCCCACAAAGGTTAGGGCCGTTTTTTTATTTACCATGTTTTTGATCTGCCACGACATCCAAAACTTTGCCAGATAGGTATTTACTTGTTGCGGCACGCAACCTACAACAATTCCTTATGTTTCTATTTTAATGTATTTTTTCTTTTTTATACTGATTTGAGTCGATCGACTCAAATCAGTATATTAACCAAGATTAAGTCATTTTAAATAATCGCTTGAGATGAGATTCAATATCAGTTTTATCAACCCGTAAAAAAGCAACATACTTACCAAGGCGTAACTCGCTAATTATCAAATCGACCTGATCGGCATGAGAATAAGGGCAAGCCCATAAACTTTTTTGTACCTGTCTATAACCAACTCTACGAATTGATCGGCAAAATTGCTGTCGCTTAACTCTAGAATCTTCTGGTATATCCCAGGACAACATCCGCCACTTACCATCAATTTTGCTATCTAGCGAATTCTCAATCAATTTAATTCTGCCTTTATTCGTCAGTTCAATACTGTCCGCGGTTGGGTTGATTATAATATAGCCACGACGATCAAGACTTAGCAAATTATCGGAAATTCTTTTAGGTGCCCAACCAAAATTTTGATTTCGTTTCATTCCGCTTAATGTCATGGGGCCAACGATCTTATCTAAAAAATTCGAAATTTCACGCAATGCGAATAACGTTACGCTGCCAACTTTTTTCAAATCAATTCTTTTTATTTTACCCATACACAATATTATACTGATTTGAGTCGATCGACTCAAATCAGTATAATATATTTTTTTATTTGTGTTGGTAATTCGTTAAGGCAGGAATGGAAAATTTATGGGGAGTTTAATATTTCTCAAAATCCCGTTGACAAAAAGAAAAAACTGTGCTATAAATGGTATGACTAGTTCGGCTGCGTCAAAGCACCAGACAGTTGTACGAAGAGGTTTTCAAACCTCCATCAAGTTCCCCGCTAGCCCGTTTAACGGGGAGCGGAAAGAGGTGAAGTTTCATGGCCCCGACTCGCGTTGCTACAGCACGTCCGCATGTCCACTGGCCCAGAACATCAGCGACCGAGACAACAAAACCCCAACGGGAGCAGTCCCACCTCCCCCGATGGGTAGGTTATTTCGCCTACGGCGCATTGGGCCTGGTTGTGATTCAGGTCATCGCCATTTTTCTTCCCCTTGCCTGGGGTTGGAGCTGGCACAACATCAGCGACGACAACAAGTCCTGGTCCATGGCCGCTGACGGTGGCGTCATGCCCCTGTCCCAGTATTGGACTGCGAAATTACCGGCGTACAGGGTTGGCGACATCGTGAGTTTCCAGTACAGAGGCGGATCGTCAGCCGAAGAGAACGGCGGAAGCATCAAAGCCGTGACTGATGTAAGTCCAGGGTACTTGTACGTCCGGGGACTCAATCCGATCAACTCAATTCCCCCGTGCTGGGTACCCCTGACAGACGTCAACGGCAAGATCGTTGCTGGTCCCATCAGCCTTGCTCCTAGTGCTTTCTGGCACTGGCTCACCCTCGGCTGGTCTCTGGAATACGACGGGATCCGGGTCCGGAAGGAGAAGATCTTCTCGCGAGAGTTTGCCTCGAGATGCTTCTCGGCCGGCGGATGGTTCCTCAACGGGCTGACGCTTCACGAAGATACTCGTCGCCTGATTTACGCCGATCCTGGATCCAAGACTTGGGCAAAGGCCGAAACCCTGCGTGTCCAGATCAACGGGACGCCGTCGAGTCTGATACACATCGGTGGTGAGACTGGAGACCCAATCCTGGCCAACCCAGAACTGACTGCCGCATGGAAGTTCAGTCGCGGGAAGCTGGTTCCGTACCTGCTAACCGCGAACGATAAGGTCAGACTGCCCTTTGACCCTTCATCTACAGCCTATCAGCAGTTCAAGAACGCTTCGATGATCGTCACGTGCGCCGCCTTACCGTCCTCAATCATGAGGGTCGAACTGGCGGCTGTCTGTGACGGTAACCCCAAGAGCTTCTGGAAAGGAGTGTCCGGTCTCAATGCCGTTCTGCAGATACAGTTTCCGAGAAACGTCAGGAAGGTAACTGTGGTTCAGAACGGGATACCTGGACCCGGTGATGTTGTGTTCGATGTTGGGGATCAAAGTGGCTGGAGGGCAACAAACCCGCCGCTCAACTTCAACCCCGGGGCGGAAAGTATCCCCAGGGTTGTTGAGTCCGAAAAGCCGTTCAATCGGCTCCGGATCTCAAACTCCATGGGTACGGAGTGGCGAATCTACGAAGTATCACTGTGAACACACGCCTCGCTGGCATCTCCTGCCAGCGAGGTATTTTTATTCTCTTCTTCCTCTGTTTTTGATACAATATATATGTACAAATTAATATTAGGGTGATTGATGAGCAGGAGGGCTTTAATACTATTAGTATCTCTGGTCTCTATTTTGGCTGTAATATCAGTCTATTTTGGGTTTTATGGTAAAGATGATAAGAGGGTTAATACCAAGACAGAAGCAGCGACATCATCAAAGACACTAACCTCCAATGCAGAGTGGACAGCGGGAACAAATACCAATACAACTATATCGGCGGATCCGGGGAGTAGTGTGACGATGAATGATAAAACTAGCGGCGCTCAGCTCGATACCACTGGGATGACTACAACGTCAGCCAACCCAGTAGATGGGGATATCAACACTTATTATGGGGCGGCATTTGGAGATTCACTATTGTGGGAGATTGATTTTGGTCAAAGCTATTATCTTACAGAAATAATAAGTCGAAAACCGATCGCATATATTGGTGCAGTAGGTGGAATACAGCTATCAATAAATGGGGTCGATTGGTCGAGCTACGCCCAAGATTACTGGGATGCGGATGAAACTCACCAACCAATCAATGCATCTGCGCGTTATGCAAAATTTTACTCCACCGCCCCGACTCCGCCAGAAGGCTGGCGTGTGTATGAAGTTGAATTTTACCAAGGTGCCTCTGCCACCCACATCTCCTCTGCTACCCAACTAGATGGAGGAACACACTTTAAAGACTGGACAACATTTGTTCCTGATGATGATATTCCTGCGAATACTTCTGTTAATTACAGGTTTAGAACTTCAGATGATCATGCTACATGGGGTTCATATACTGCTAGTACTGCATCTGCTGGTAGTATTGATATTGCTACACTACTAGGAGCAGGAGATGCTGCTAAGAGGTATCTGCAGGTAGAAACTACACTGGCTAATACAGATGGAGCTAGTACTCCAACACTTAATGCATATACTGCTAACTACAATTATTCAGCGCTAGATCATTTAACAGTGCTTCCAGCCAATGCTTCTGTTCAGGTTAATGGAACACAAAGTTTAACAGCATCAGCTATTGATGATTATGGAGATCCAATACTAGATGCGACATTTACTTGGTCTACTACTTGTGGAACCGTTGATGCTGCAGGAACTACTGTAACATTTACGGCACCTGCTGCGGTCCCTGGTGGTAATACTTGTACAGTTACAGCTTCATCTACTGTAGACGGAGTAACTAAGACTCTCGATGCGGTAATGACGGTAACAGCAACACCACCAGATCCACCGACCTGTTCCGATGGCATACAGAATGGGACAGAGACAGGGGTGGACTGCGGCGGGAGTTGTCCAGCCTGTACCGCTGACCCAACATGTTCTGATGGAATACAGAATGGAAGTGAGACAGGGGTAGATACTGGTGGGAGCTGTGGTAGTACCTGTCCAGCAGGCGGAGAGAGTGCTTGTCAACAACAAGCTCAAGATGCCGAGTCAGCATGTTTTACTAATCCTCCAGTTGGCAAAACTCAACAGGAATGCGTAAGTGAAGCTAGATGCGCTGGGCAAGCATGTATCGTTGGTTGTGGTGGCAGTGGTGCTGATATGGCAGTTGGAACTAAGGTGCTAGTACCTAATGGTGGAGAAACATACCAGCTAACCAGGACAATGACGGTTAACTGGGTCTATGGTAACGGTAATGTTGATCCGAATACTCCAGGAGCTTTTCCTGATCTATCAAAGGGAGAGAAAACATCATTTCAGAATGTTCCAATTGGTGTAGTACTCTCAACCGATGGTGGGGCAACTTACAACAAAATGTTAGAGATGATATATCCAGCATACTTAGGTAATCTAACCAGTGGTAATGTTTATTCAGACTGGATCGCTGGTCAGTATGGTGGTTACAAACCATATACTTCGTATCATGCATACAATGCAAACTCTGCAATAAAGAATGGGTATTACTCATACTCCTTCTACATACCAAATGCAGTTTCGCTAATATCTAATACAGCTAAGATTAAATTAGTGCCAGTTGTATTTGGCTGTGGCGGGATCATCAAACCAGATGAGTCGGATTACAACTTTAGGATTGTGGCGGGACCAACAACACCGCCGCCAGCCCTAATCTGTCCTGGGCCTAATTGTCCATGTATTGGTCCGGATTGTTCTTGTACAACCGATACTTGCATTTGTACCGGTCCAGACTGTCTATGTTCAAACCCAGATATCTGCCAGACATGTATTGGGGACTCTTGTACTCCATGTACCGGAAATGAATGCAAACCATGCGTTGGTGATGATTGTGGTCCGAAAGCCTGTGTCGGCGATGCTTGCATTCCTTGCACTGGTATCTTTTGTCATATTTTTCCACCAGAAACAGCCGGACCAATTTGTATTGGATCATTTTGTGTGCAAACACCACACGGGTGGCCAATAAATCCTTTTTTGTTAATACCATTGCTTGCAGCTCTAGTGCTGACACTAGCCAACCCGCAGAACTTGAGTTTGATAAGCAATGCAGCATCAAGAATGTCCGGGCTCTTTGCTAAAGGCAAAGACAAGAAACATTCTCCAGGAGTTGTCTATGATGGGGCAACTGGACTGCCACTCGCTGGCGTTATCATAATGCTTTTTCGAGCCAGAGATAAAAAATTAATTCACACAGTAAAATCAGACAAAAATGGAAAATTTGCTCTAGAAACACCACCAGGAGAAGAATACTACGTTGAAATTGACAAGATAGGATATGATCTAGTAAAAAACCAAGGGTTGCAAAGTGCAGAACTCGCCTACGATCAGAATTATTTTGCCAAAAATATTTTCCGTCCCGCAGAAACTGAAAAATTGTTTAATAAAGCATTGCCGCTGGAAGCAAACAGCGAGGCTTTGGCGGAGACTAAAAAATTTAAATCGCTGGAATCAATTTCCAAGATCCTAAGAATCCTAAATTTACCAATTATATTATTCGGCTTTGCAATATCTGGTATTGCCTACTCAAAATCTCATACGATTATTAATTTAATTATTCTTTGTCTTTATGGCGTGCTGATTACATATTACCTGGTAAAATATCTAGTACTTAGCGGCCGCGGATTCGGTAAAGTTTATGACATAAACAACGGACAAGGAATTGAGCTGGCTACCATCAATCTAATCTCTGAATCAGATGGAAAACTTAAAGCCACCAGTGTCTCTGATGCCAAAGGCAGATTTTTGGTGGCGCTTCCTAAGGGCTTTTATAAAATTCTAATTTCAAAGCCTGGCTACAGTACTCACATTCATCATTCGGTTCGAATTAAGTCATCTCTGACCCCAGCCAGAGTTATTATTGGTATGGATGAAGTAAGAGTGGCTAATAAGCCTTCCGTAAAACCAGTACTTGCGTCCCAGCCAACGACCAGTCGAAGAGAAATTGTTGATTCGGCTGATATCATCGAAAAATACAACCAAAAACGATCTAAATTTGGAACAGCTGATATTTCAAACGTTGGAATCCACCATTTGATAAATCAAAAACCAAGGTTGACTTCTCCAGCCGAAAGTCAGGATCAGCTGCGCGTCCCAACTGACAATGAATTACCAAAACCAGAAAAACCAAACTGGCAAATACCCGGGTCTCATACACCACTGTAAAAAAGTATTTAGAATATAGTAGTTGGTATTTAGCAAAAGATAAATGATGGATAAAATAAGATCGTTCACTGATCTCAAAGTTTGGCAAGAAGGTCACAAACTCGTCTTGGCCATCTACAAAACAACAAAAAATTATCCAAGAGAGGAAATTTTTGCTTTAACTAGCCAAACCAAAAGATGTGTAGTGTCTATAACATCAAATGTTGCTGAGGGATTTAGTAGACGAACATCAAAAGACAAACTCTCATTTTTTGTAATTGCCCTCGGATCATTGACTGAATTGCAAAACCAATTATTAATAGCAAGAGATTTAAAATACATCGACGCGCCGCATTTCTGCTTGCTTGCCGATCAAACAATTTTAGTTCAAAAGATACTATCAGGACTTATTAAATCAGCCAAAGACAAAATTTAGTATCAACTAGTTAGTATTTGGTCAAAAAACAATGTTCTCATTCTAAATTCCAACTACTATACTCTAAATACTATTTTACTGCTTTCCCCACCAATTCACATCTCCCCCAGATTTATCATCGACTTCATCTGGTTTTTCGTCCTGCGTCTTTTTGATTTCCAAATCAACTTTTGGACTATAGGCGCGAATAGTTGGCATGACATCGGCCGGCTTCTCGAGTAGTGAATTGTGAACTTCGGCTTCGGCTCCATCTTCCTCAACTTCTTCTTCCGGCGCTGGGATGCTAGGTGCTTCCTGTTTCAGCTCCGGTGCGGTGACTTCTTGAACGACGGCCTTTTCTTTTTTGACAGGTTTTTCTTTCACCGGTTTAGGTTTAATTGCTTTTTCAACTTTCTCTTTTGGCGCTACTTCCTCAATTTCTGGAGTGGGGTCGTTGCCAATCGGTAGTTCAAGATTCTCCGGCTTAGATTCGTCATCTTTTTCTTCCGGCCGAACAACTGTTAGAGAGGAAACTTTGTCACCTGCATGCATCTTCATTAGCGTAACACCCTGTGTATCACGTCCGAGCCGCTTAATGTCTTTTACGGCCATTCTAATGAACTGCCCGTTCTTCGAAGCCAACAGGGCATCGCCCAAGTCGTCACTTATAACTTCCATGCCGACTAAGTTGCCGGTTCTCTCAGTACAGTTAGCAACTTTAATGCCAATGCCACCACGATTTTGAATATGGAAATTTTTGATCATTGTTCGTTTGCCAAAACCATTCTCGAGAACAGTCAGCAAGTCAGGGAATCCGGCGGTTGGAGAAAAGTATTTTTCGCCATCTGGAATTATTGCTGTGCCAACAACTTTGTCACCCGACCTGAGTTTCATACCGATAACACCAGAAGCGCTTCTGCCCATAGGTCTGGAATCTGCTTCTTTATAACATATTGCCAAGCCCTTGTTTGAAACCTCGACAATAATATCGTTGCCAGATGACATTTGTACCCATTTGAGTTGGTCGCCGCTAGCCAGCTTAATTGCCGCAATGCCGGTTTTGCGTATATGCTGATATTTTTCAACCAAAGTGCGCTTTATGATACCGCGGACAGTGGTCATAACAAAGAACTTGCCAGTGATGTCCTCTGTCTTTTTAATTGGAAGAATGGCAGTGACTTTTTCGTTCTGTGATAACTGAATAATGTTAACAATTGGCACACCTTTTGATTGGCGAGAAGTTGCCGGCAACTCATAAACCTTATTGGCAAAAATACGCCCGGAGTCGGTAAAAATGAATAGATCGTCATGGGTCGAGGCTGAAACCATATGGATTACTGAATCTTCTTCCTTGGTTTCAATACCGATTATTCCCTTGCCACCACGAATTTGTTTTCGGTAGGTATCGGTTGGCTGACGTTTAACATAGTTGCCGCGAGTAATTGTGATTATGACTTGTTCATCCGGGATTAAATCTTCGGCAGAGAATTTGTTAAGCCCAGACGGGATAATTTGTGTGCGACGATCATCGCCATATTTTTCTTTGATTTCTTCCAGGTCTTTTTTGATCAGAACTAAAATTTTCTCCGGGTGGGCCAATAAATCTTCCAGATAAGCAATTAGTTTTAATTTTTCTTGGTATTCATCTTCAATTTTTTGGCGCTCAAGAGCAGCTAAAGCCGAAAGACGCATGTCAAGAATAGCTGATGCCTGAAGCTCGGATAGTCCGAAGCCAGCGACTAAATTTTTCGCCGCTTCTTCACGATTGGCCGATTTTTTGATTGTTTCAATAATTTTATCAATTGAGTCCAGGGCCTTAATTAAACCCTCAAGAATATGGGCTCGCTCCTGGGCTTTTTTCAGGTCATAGCGGCTGCGTCGCTCAATAACTTCTTGACGATGTTTAATGAAAAAATCTAGCACGGAATGTAAGTTCATAACCCGTGGTTCAAGTGATGGAGTGAGCGCCAGCATGTTTACGTGAAAAGCAGTTTGCAGCTGAGTTAGCTCGAACAAGCGGTTCAAAACTTTTTTCGGATAAGAATTTGCCTTGAGCTCGATAACAACTCGGACGCCATTTCTGTCTGACTCGTCGCGTAAATCGGAGATTCCGTCAATTTTATGATCTTTAACTAACTCAGCAATTTTTTGGATTAGAGTTGATTTATTAACCTGAAAAGGAATTTCAGTGACGATAATACGAAATCCGCGCTTGGCTTCCTCAATTTCAGCCTTGGCACGCATTACGACTTTGCCTTTTCCGGTAATATAGGCCTGTTTTATTTCATCAATATCAAATATTAAGCCGCCAGTTGGGAAATCTGGGCCCAAAACAAACTGCGTCAAATCTTCAGAAGAAGCTTCGGGATTATCTATTAAATGAATTACACCGTTACAAATTTCAACTAGATTATGAGGCGGAATATTTGTCGCCATACCAACGGCAATTCCAACAGAACCATTGAGCAAGAGTTGCGGTATTCTGGTTGGCAGAACTGTTGGTTCCCTGGTTGAGCCGTCGTAGTTTTCGGTAAAATCAACAGTGTCCTTGTCTATATCGGCCAGCATTTCTTCGGACAAATGAGTCATGCGGGACTCAGTATAACGCATAGCAGCGGCGCTGTCTCCGTCCATGGAGCCAAAGTTTCCCTGACCATCAACCAATGGGTAGCGCATGGAGAAATCTTGAGCCATGCGAACCAATGTATCGTAGATAGCAGTGTCACCATGCGGATGATAACTCTTCATCACCTCACCAACGACGGCGGCGCATTTTCGATATTTGGCCGAAGCTTTGAGGCCGGTATCCCACATTGCATATAAAACTCGACGGTGGACAGGCTTCATGCCATCACGAACATCTGGAAGGGCCCGAGAAACTATAACGCTCATAGCGTAATCAAGGTACGACTCCTCCATTTCAGTTCTAATGTTGCGGTCAGCTAATTTGCCGATGTTTGTGTCGACAAACTCTATCTCCTGAACATCCGGGGCACTCGACAGCACTGTGTCGGCTTGATTTTCAACAGCAATAGATTGCTCGGACTCTGCAGCTGTCTCGTCGATTGGGTTTTCTTCAATTGGGTCTATGTTTTCGTCCATATAATTTAATTTATAACTGATTTAAACATCAAGATTTTTTACATTTCTAGCATGGGTTTGAATAAAGCGCTTGCGCGGCAAAACCTCATCTCCCATAAGCGTTGTAAATATTTCGTCAGCGTCAGCAGCATCTGGCGATGAAACCTGCAGCAGCGTGCGGTGGGTCGGGTCCATGGTCGTATCCCAAAGCTGAGTTGGGTTCATTTCACCCAAGCCTTTATAACGCTGAATTGAAATATTGGCATTTGGATTTTTTCCGCGAATTTCAGCCACCAAGGCATCTCGCTGGCTGTCACTGTAGGCGTAGCGGATTTCTTTACCGACAGGAATTGAGAATAACGGCGGTTGAGCAATATAAATATTGCCGTTATCGAACAAGCCTGGGAAATTTCGAAAGAAAAAAGTTAAAAGTAGCGCGCGGATATGAGCACCATCAACGTCAGCATCTGTCATGATAATGATGCGGGAATAACGAAGTTTGTCATAATTGATATCTTCGCCAATACCAATGCCCAGGGCAACAATAAGGGCCTTAATTTCATCGGACGCAAGCATGCGATCGAGTCTGGCCCGCTCAACGTTTAGGATTTTACCACGAAGCGGCAAAACAGCCTGAAAACTTCGATCGCGACCCTGTTTGGTTGAGCCGCCAGCAGAATCTCCCTCAACTATATAGAGTTCGGTTTTTTTCGGATCACGCTCTGAGCAATCGGCTAGCTTTCCAGGCAACGTCATGCCATCAAGTGCACCTTTTCGCATAACTGTGTCTCTTGCAGCTCGGGCAGCCATTCTGGCTTTGGCGGAAAGAAAACACTTCTCCATCACGCGGCGACCTTCGTTTGGATGTTCGTCAAAATAGAAGGCCAGCGCTTCGTTGGTAACCGATTCAACAATGCTGCGAACTTCCGGATTGCCTAACTTGGCTTTGGTTTGGCCCTCAAATTGCGGATCTTGAAGTTTGACAGAAATAATTGAGGTCAGCCCTTCACGAACGTCGTCACCAGTTAAGGCAACGCCACCTTTTTTATCACCATTTGAGGTAAAGCCAGATTTCTTTAAATAATCGTTGATTGCTCGAGTTAGAGCGGAACGGAAGCCTGTCAAGTGCATTCCGCCTTCTGGTGTAAAGATGTTATTAGCAAAAGTATAGGTATGCTCCTTAAAATCGTCAGTATAAGCCAATGCCACCTCAACGATAATCCCACCAGACTCTTTTTCAACATAAAACGGAGGATCATTGAGCGACTGTTTGGCCTTGTTTAAATGCCGAACATACGATGCAATACCACCCTCGAAGTAGAAAGTGTATTCCTTCGGAAAAAGTTTAGAAATTTTTTCTTCTGGAACTTTTATTTTTTCGATTTCATTTTTTTCGTCTTTGGCACTTTCATCAGCCACTTGAATTTCATCATTATTAGCGTGTTCAAGGTCAATAATTTCCTCTTGCTCTTTAATGTCAGCTTTTAGCGCTTCGATAAACTCTGGAGCACCGCCGCCGGCTCGTTTGTCGCGAAGATTTAGCCGAAGTCCCTTTGTCAGATAGGCTTGTTGGCGACAATGGTTAACAACCGTCATAAAATTGAAATCGATAATAGGAAAAATCTCGGGATCAGGAGTGAACTTTTGGATTGTGCCGGTTCCTTCTACTTTTCCAACAATTTCGACTTCAGTGACGGCTTTGCCACGAACATATTTTTGTTGGTAAATATTTCCATCACGATGAACTTCGGCGATAAATTCTGAGGACAGGGCATTAACAACAGAAACGCCGACGCCGTGAAGCCCGCCAGATACTTTGTATGAAGAATCACCGCCAAATTTTCCACCCGCGTGCAGCACAGTCAAAACCGTCTCTAGGGCTGACTTGCCGGTAGTTTTGTGTTTGTCGACTGGGATTCCGCGACCGTTGTCTTCAACTGTAACGACATTTCCGTCTTCGATGGTGATTGTGACGCAATCACAAAAACCAGCCATAGCTTCATCTATAGCATTGTCTAAAACTTCCCATATTAAATGGTGGAGACCATCAATGCTGGTGCCACCAATGTACATACCAGGACGTTTTCGAACTGGATCCAAGCCTTCGAGAACGGTAATTTTTGAGGCATCATATGCGTTAGATTTTTTGAGTTTTTCTTCCATATATAAGGTTTTTATTGGTCAAAAATAGAAATATGCTGCCTTTTCCGACAACAACGCACTAAGCCCTCCTTAATTCCTACTATATATAGTATACGTAAAATATCTCAATAAATCAAAGGTAAAGTTGGCATTTTCTCTTCTCTAGTCGCGGATAAATCGAAGTCGAAAAACCGAGTCTTTTGAAATCGATTGCGAGAGATAAATTTTATGATTCTTTGCGTCATATCCTTCAACATTTTGTGGTTTCCAACCATCGGGATACACTAAATACAGGTTCCAATTAAAACTCTCTATGCCCGGCTGTTTTTGGATTGTAATTTGATATTCAAAACTGTTGCCAGTAAGGTCTACCGCCTGACCGCGATGATAATCCAGACTCGACACCGAAGTATCCCCAGGTTTGGTATTTTGCCAATAAGCCACAGATGTTTTTCCTGACACAACTTCTGGAATCAAGCCAGACGTATCAATTTGCGTTGCCAACGGCAGCAGCAGACGCAAGTAATTTATGTTTTCCCCATCTGGCCACTCGTAACTTCCATTATGCTTTCTCGATATTCTCAAATTCTCTTTGGCCGTGCCAACATTGTCGATTGTAACGTTTTGATCAACAGTTTCAGCAATATTCAAACTGCTTTTTAAACCGCCAATATTAGCGTCTGACAAATATAGGTAGTCACCAGTGGTATCATGAATTTTTCCTGACATGCCGATTCCATCGACCAAATCCTCAACTGACGGATTTGTAGAGTAAAACAAAAAATGCTTTTCCGAAATTGCTTTAAATATTTCCTTGCCTACTCTAGCCTGGACTTGGCTATCTTTCGTCGCCGCTGAAACAAATTTCGGCATCATGTCGGCTAAAATCTTTTTTGGTTGGTTTTCGACCTTATTTTTATCGTTTTGAAAATATGCCACCTCAACTTGATATTGAACATCCGAGAGAAAATTTTGGTCAGTCACGACCAAATTGTACTCCGGCATATTAATTGGACCAACGGCTTTTAGCAAATTCCTGAAAAGCGTTGTGTCGATAGAAATTACACCGGCTATTTCCTTCGCCGCCGGCAGGGCCGATTCCTGCTGATAAAACCAAGCGACTTTTTCTGAGCTGGCCCCATAGTCAGCAAAAATATTTGAATCTCTCATGGTCCAGGCCGGAGTCATGCCAGCCATTTCTGGCGGCGGAGCTATAATATTTCCGGCGTCAGTGAATTTTTTATCCAGCGTATAAATATTTGTCTCAAAATCGAGTGCTATTGCTCGGCCATTTTCTAAGTCCATCCTAGCGAACGAGCCGATAAATCCACCGCCAGGTCGAAGTTCGGCATTATTTAGAAATAGAATAAGATAGCTCTTTTTGCCACCGGAAAATGTTAGAGCATCAGACAAATTGGCTGGTACGCCAGAGAGATAATCAAAGAAGTCTGCTGAAGTAGTGGAAAACTTCTGCAAATTAGCTACTGATTTCTGCTCGGATGTTGGAAACTGGCTGGAATTTATCGAGGAATTTAGGTTTTGTGCTTCCTTACTATAAAATTTAGCCTGCCTAATTTTCTCTGGGGCAGAGCCGATAACTTGGCCGAAAGTGTTTAAGAAACCATTTATTTTTGACAAATAATCAGAGCTGGCCACACTTGTGGGAGTTGAATTAAATGAAAAAATTTGGTCAAAAGAACTAGTTAGCATTTGTGCCCCGCGAACGGCATCAATTTCGCCGGTTGTTTTTGATGATTTGCCTTTTGGGTAAAGCAAATTCAGGGCATAAACGTCTTGGCCGACAGATTGCAAATCAATTAGTGAATCATTGGTTTTTTGATTTAACGTCTTTACCTGGCCACCAAGAACAGCAAAATCCTTTTTCGACATCGCGTCCGTTAATACCGAAAAGCTCGAATTCAGTCCATTAATATTGGCGGATATTTTTGCCTTAACCTTAACCAGTTCAAAGCCACAAAAAAATGTAATACTAATAACAATTAATACAAAAAATAGCCAACCGATCTTTGCTTTCGGCTGTTTTTTTGTTGGCCGAATGTTTTCTGCTGGAATTTCCGGCTCAAGAACTGGCAGCGACGGGGCTTCAGCATAAAAGTCAGGAGCCGAAAAAACCGGCTCAGTCGGTTCAGGTTGACGCACTCTCTTTTTTCCCGGCCGAATGTCCTGTATTTGTTTCATACCTTATATTATAGCCGTTATCTCGTTGACTTTATAGAAGATATTTAGTATATTCTTTGCAGCCTACAATGGGAGCTAACAAATGCAAAGTCTTCGCTCTAAACTGCAAGGTTTCGTGGTTCACCAAGATGCTGACGGCACGATGGAGTACGGAATCGAGACCGGCATGGGGCACCGACCCGTGCCGTACTGTGAATGGCACATCGGCACGGAAGCTGGGACCATTATTCTCGAGTGGGATGAGGACGCCATCGTAACGAACGACGTTTTGATCGAGTCCGTCGCGGGGATGAACACGGACGTCGCGAGGTGGCTAGCCAGCCTGCGCCTGGTACTCACCCAGCCCAAGGAAACTCTCATTTCTTTGGCTAAGGCCAAGGTTATTCAGGCGTTCTACTGCCCACCTGAGGAGACGACCTGGGACATGATCGAGCTTTGGGGTGGGCCTGGCAGCGAAGAGATAGTCGAGCTGGTTGAGTACTACGGCTGGGCACAGGTGTCTGGCCTCCAGAGTTACTTCTATCACTACGTCGGAGACAGTTCCAGCTAAATACTCCGATTACGTACACCGCAGCACCGCGCCCACAAGCCGGTGCATTTTTTTATTCCAAAATGTTTAGAGGTCCATTTGTTTTTTGTAGTCGGAGTACAATTTGTCGACTGTTGATGAGAAGTTTTTAGCAAAAACTTGCGTAGAATATTCTTCGGACCTGGCACGCAAGTCTTCGAATTTATAGTTACTAGGTTCAAACTTTTTTATAGTTTCAATTAGAGCTTCTGGGGTTTGCTGCATAAATAATTCCCCCGTTTTGCCTGGAATGACCGTTTCCGTGGCACCGCCGACGCCGTAGGCGATTACAGGGGTCCCACAGGCCATCGCTTCAACCGGAACAATACCAAAATCTTCTTCAGATGGAAAAATTACCGCCTTGGCTGATTTTAAATTATCGAATAATACTGTGTCTGATGCGCGACCAAGAAATTTTATGTTATCTTTCGCCAACTGCTTGAGTTTTTCCTCTTCCGGTCCAGTACCAATTAAACGCAGTTCAATGCCCAATTTGTTAAATGCCTCAATAGCTAAATCAGCTTTTTTGTACGGCACAAAGCGACCAACGAACAAATAATGGTTGCCTTTTTTAATGTCTTCTTTTTTTGGATTATAAAAACTGGTATCTACTGGCGGATAAATAACCTCGGAGCCACGGCGATAGAATTTTTGAATTCTTTCGGCAACAGTTTTTGAATTGCCAATGAAATAATCAACACGAGCGGCGGCGGCAATATCCCAAATTCGCAGCGTGTGATTAACTTTTCGGCGCAGCCAACTGGTTGAGGCCCTCTTGTCCATGGCCGGCATCCAAAGATAACGGGTCGGTGTGTGACAATATGAAATATGGCACGTTGACGGCCGGGTGATAATACCCTTGGCAGCTGAGGTCGAGCTGGAAATTACCAAGTCGTAGCTTGAAAAATCAAGCTGCTCAAAAGCCAGTGGCATTAGAGGGATCATAATTGATCTGAGCTTTTTCGCTAACGGCAGCTTTTGCAAATATGTAGTATATACTTTGTTTTTTGCAAACTGTGTGACTTTTTTCGGATCGTAAATTGAGGTGTAAATATCAGCGTCCGGATAAATTTTTACAATTTCCAAAAGAACTTTTTCGGCGCCGGCAAACTCCGACAACCAATCATGGACGATTGCGATATTCATACTTGCCTCCTAGAGCTTCGCCGATAATTAGAAATATAGTTTTAATCACAATTTTTACGTCAAACCAAATGCTCCAGTTTTCAATGTAGAAAGTATCAAAACGAACTCGCTCAGAAATTGAGGTGTCCCCTTTTAGGCCATTAGCCTGTGCCCAACCAGTGAGACCGGATTTAACCCGGTGGCGTTTTAGGTAATCAGGAATTTCATGGCTGAATTTTTCAACAAATCGTGGCTGTTCCGGGCGCGGACCGACAAAACTCATTTCACCAATGAAAATATTCCACAACTGCGGCAATTCGTCCAAATTTGTTTTACGAATAATTTTGCCCAGTGGAGTGATTCGATTGTCATTTGCCTCAGTCCAAAAACGACCGTTCTTTTCCGCATCTTTATACATTGAGCGAAATTTATGAACTCTAAATGTTTTTCCGTCGCGACCGACTCTTTCGTGAGAATAAATAACCGGGCCTTCCGACGTCAGTTTTTCCAAAATTGCGATTACTAGCATTAGCGGCGAGGCAATGATTAAGCAAATTACTGAAAACAAAATGTCAAAAAAACGTTTGGCGATTCGACCCCAGCCGTCAAGGGCAATAGTTTTTAGTTCCATCACCGGAAAACCAGCCAGTACGCTCGAACTAACAGAACTCGTTACCATGGAGTAAATGTCGGAAATATATTTAAAACCGACATTGGCATCGGTGCAAGCACTAATAATACCAAGAACTTTTTCACGGTTAATGCTAACGTCAGTCAAAATTACTTCGCCTGGGTGGTATTTACTAATAATTTTTGGCAAGTCGTCAACATGGCCGAGTAGCTTCAAATCATCTGGATGTTTAGCGGTGTCACCGAGGCCATTTACAATACCAATGAATTTCATGCCCAATCGCTTAATGTAGGTAATTTCTCTTGCCAACTTGTGTGAAACTTCATTATTACCAATGATGATAACCCGGTGAACACCATAGCCGTACTGGTAAAGATAGCGCTGAATAGAAGTGATAATCACCCGAGCGGCGAAAACAAAGATAATTGATAAGAGTGGAATGAGAATTAAAATTGCTCTCGAAAAGAAGTAGGAGCGACTAAAGAAGATAGCCACAATGAAAATTAGGACTGCAACTGCATTGTTAATAAAAATTTTGTAGAAATCGTTGAAGTAATTTCGCTCACGGGAAATTTTATAAAGTCCTGACAGCGCATAAATGATCAACCAAACCGGCACGATATACAACACGTACATTAAGTAGTGGCCAAAGGTAACATCGGAATTCACCGGCAAAATATCGGTTTTGATTCGAATGTAATACGACAAGATAAAAGAAGCGATTATCATCGCCGCATCAACTGGTATTAGAAGAAATGAGAAAAATAATTCAGATCGTTTCATAAAAATAGCTTTCGGCTTTCAGCTTTTGGCTTCTAGCTCTTAAGTCCTAACAGCCAACAGCTAGTAGCTAACAGCTCATTTATGATAGCAAATTTGAGCCACGATAGCAATAAAATTCCCTGGACATTATAATTGTTTTGTGATATATATTTATCATCACTGTGACACTGAAAGGACAACTTTAAATGCGCGACGATTCCGATCGTGAAGGACGTCTGCTGATCAATGGTGACAGCTGTTTCATCATCGAGACCGACGGACGGAAGATCCCAGTGAGTAACGTGCTGGCATTCGCTGGCTTCAATACTGGCGATGACGTCAAAACCTTCGGTGGCGATGGTAGCCTGACCATCGCCACCCCCGCAACCGCCGAGAAGATGACAAGGCAGCTCGAGATGGCCGAACTGGCCACCAAGATCATGCGCGGCGACACTAGCCTGGTCGGCATGTTTGTGATCGTCGATTACGGACGCCTGGGCTGGGCACGGCTAGAGGGGGAGATACATCGGGTAGACAACGGCAACCACCACACTCCGTGCGTCTCTGTCAAATCCATGCCAAAGGGCATCTTGCGTCCACAGTGGCTGTTCGACCCAAAAGCAACAGTAGTGGTGGCAAGCAATCAAGAAGAAGCTGAGTTGATCCTGGCCGCTCGACTGGCTGCCAAGTCCCCGCATGACATCGACACCGACTGATCTAAGGCACAAGTCGTGTAATCCAATCCGCACCCAGCGCCGTCTCACGCGCTGGCTTTTTTTATTGCAAAGCAATCAAATTCGTGGTATATTCTTGCTGACTCAACTCCATTGAAAGCGGTGCGTCCATGAAACATGTTTTGATGCTGGGACATCTGTTGTTGGGTAACGGCAAGTCGCTGATCTTCGTCGGCAATGACGGGGCTGAACTGCAGTTGGGCGATCTCATCGGCGCCACAGGCATTGTAATGCCGACACACGTTCTTCAGCCAATACCTGGCCAGATGATCGGCGTCTTCCAGATGGAGGACCGCTTGGTCATCGCTGACCCTGAGACAGTCGTCAAGGCTGCCGACGATGCGATGATACTCAACCTGATGCGTCGGTTGCGCGAAAACGACCAGGAACTGCTTGGACAGTACCTAATTGTCGGGTTTCCGCACTCGACGCAGGAGGGCATCATCACTACCGTACAAGTTGATCGAGTAGCCTATGAGCCAGTCAGCATCAGCTTCGGCACAGGCTACAAGTGGAACATCAACAACTTCGCCGAGCGCTCTATTTGGATCGTATTAGCAGCAAATCAAGAAGAAGCCCGCGCGGCCCTGGCCACACGCGATGCCTTGCTGCACGGCTAATCGCGGACAAATCTTCACCCCGCCCAGCGCCGCACGCGCTGGCTTTTTTTATTAATGCCATTCCTGCGAAAGCAGGGATCTTAACTATTTGTGGATCTCCGGATCGAGTCCGAAGATGAGAAAAAAGAAAAAACTCCAGACGAATCCGAAGTTTTTTCTTTCCGCACGAGGCGGAGATATGTAAGAGATTTGTATAAATTAGACAGCTTTGCCGATTCTATACATTCCTGTTCCACATGTTGGGCAAATACCTTTCATTGCTGGCTTACCATTTTTCATAGTAACCGCTGTTGCATTTTGCATCTCTTTTTTTGCTTTACATTTTACGCAGTATGCTTGTACCATTACACTCACCTCCTCTCGATGTAGATTTTTTTACAATTTTCATGAGCGTAACAGCTCATGAGTATATTGTAGAGAGCGTGGCGCACGCTTGTCAAGCGAATTTTAAAATTATTTTTGCACCAGGCAAGCTGATATCTAATCTAGAAGTGATAAATTAACACAATTAAGCTCAAATTTTACAAAAACAAAAATGGCCTAAAGCGCCATTTATTTACAAACTGTTAGTCAATTTTCTAGTTGGCTAAAAACTTTTCCAGATCCGCTAAAGTCTGATATCCTGTAATCTTTTTGTCAGCCTTAACCCAAGTTGGATAATGAGTAATTCCCCTAGCAATACATTCGTCAGAATTTGAATCAGCTGACTGTGAATTACATTCAACATAATCTAGCCTAGTCGCGGCTTGGCCAAAAAGCACCAACTGTTTTGCAGTCTTCTGATCAGTGCTTGAGCCATATATTGTTACCCCAGCGGCCTTAAGATTATCGGTTAATTTAACTAAATATTCTGGATCCTCGGTTGTTGCACCCATTACGTCACCAGATTCAATGTTGTTCAACCTGGCTAAATTGTTACTGGCACGATCAGTTTTATACGATGTCCAAATGCCAAAAATTACCGCAGCTGATGCCACGAACAAAACCAAAACCGCAACCCACAAAAAAGTTATGGATTTTGGCTTTTTCTGCATTGTTCTATTAAATTCCGCTTCTTCTGGTGGCATGGTTATTTTATCTTAATCAATTTCCTGATATTGAAAACTTTCTGTCCGACTAAAATCAAATTTATTGCCAATCGAATCAAAAATATAGATATCACGCGCTCCATCAAGAATCGGACTTAGGTCATAATTACGGTACTCGACCGCCAAATCCGTGACGTTATCTGCGTTGAAATCTTGGAGCAAAAAACTTGGTTCGTCACTATAAATATTATAATTGATTGTGCCATTTTTTACAAAAGCAATTGGTTTTGGGCAATAATTATTATCAACCGAAAAATACTGGCGATTTTCTGTATGAGCACCGGCAACGCCCACAACCTCAATTAGCTTTTTATCGCCGCCAACCGAAATGGTTCCGCGAATTTTCGCTTCATCTTGGAAACCAGAAAGAGCCGAAGAGCAATTTGAAAACATGCTCTTGTCAACTTCAATACTACCTTTATTATTGCTTACCGCGGTTCTTACAGTTTTACTTTCCAGCCCACTGCCCAAATTGATAATTTGTTGGTCACCGCCTCCAGTATCAGAAGCGAATATTTTAGCTTTAAATAAAAAAGCACCAACAGTCCCGATGGCCATTATGGCTACTAAAAGATACAATATTTTAGCCAAAGTCTTTTTCATATTTGTTATTACCAGCCGAACTATTTCGTTTCATGCAGTGGGACACTGCCTATTTTTGTCGGGATTAGAGATATGACGATTAAACCGACTAGTGATGCCCCAATTAAATAAATTGACTCCCAAAACAAAAGGGCAATATTTTCCTGTTTAAAATAATCAGCAAAATTATCAACTAAAATACCAACGCCAGAGCGCCCTTGCGACTCGATGCTGGCCAGAAATGGTGCCAGGTTAACAATTTTCCACAGAGCCAATTGAATTAAAGTAAATATTCCAATAATCATAAACACCCAGAAAAACAGCCTTAGATATTTGAAATTCACCAGAATGCAGAAGATAAAAAATAACAAAACCAGCGCGGCGTAAACGACTAATATCAACTCGTAATTTGAGTAAATAAAGGCAACTGCGGCCAACGGGGCTGAATAATTAACAAAATCTACCTTCCAGTTATCAGGGATTGACGTTGAAAATTCATCGACCGATTGCTTGTCGGTGGCTGATGAGATATTGGAGATAAAAATGTTCTTAAAATCAACCAAGTTGATATTCACGGCAAACCCATCTTTTTGGGTAAGCCCCTGATAAAAATCGGCAACCAAGGACTCTATTTTGGGCTGAAAATCAAATTGATCTAAACTGGTATTTATTGCTTTTGAGGCACTCGCTACCTCCTCAGAACTGGCGCTACCGTTTTCAAATAAATCTTTTTTCAGAACTGATTTTATTTGATTGTAAAAATCGACTTTTACCAAAGCCTGTTTTGTTTTTTCTGGGGTCAAAAAAGTTTGATGTAAATTATATGAAAAGGCAACAAAAAAACTCGAGAAGAATACTATTACTGCAAAAAACCAAGCCAGAAATTTCATAACCCGCTCCTCAAACTTTTTACTTTACGAACTCTTTGACTTTACAAACTAATTTATTGCAAGATTTAATAGCGAAATATTCAAAGCGTAACAAAACCGCAGGTTTTATTACAAGATCCGATAATGAATATTCAAAGCGTAACAAAACCGCAGGTTTTACTTTTTGCTTTTGCCTTCAAACCAGTGGCCACGAAGTTTTGGCCGCATTACCATTGAAAGACCGACGATAATAATGATAGCCGGCCAAATAATCCCCCAAACATTGCCACCAATGTAACCCAAATTCTGTAACAGAAAGACAATACCAACGATCAGAACCATAAGTCCAACAAACATAATGCCACCTTTCTTAAATGAATTAATTAATGACTAAGTCAGAATTAAGAATGACCAACAAATGACAAGTTTTCAAATGATTCAATTCGAAATTTAAAATTCGGATTTATGCATTTGTTAATGTCATTAGTCATTCGGGTTTCTTAATTTGTGAATGTTATTCGATTGTAAATTTTTCTTGTCACCTCAACATCGCGCTTACAGTAATCGCAAATCTCCTCCGTTTTGCCTGCCAGAAAGAAATCATAAACTTGTGAGCCATCAATACCGTCTTGTTTTGATGATTCTAGCCCTAGCGCTAGGGCTAATTTGTGCAGGCTGACTCCAGTACCGCCCCACTTTTCCCACTCTCTCATTGTATCAAAAATCGGATTATTTCTGTATCTGGCAAAAGACAGTTGCTGCGTTGGTTTAACTCCCAAAATAATTGATCGCTTATAAATAAAACGCAGGTCAAAATCCATGACGTTGTGACCAATAAATTGGCCAGCATCGGCTGCAATCTGCCAGAACTTTTCTAGCATCTCTGCTTCACCACTAGATAAACACTGTGTCGGCTGATCGTCAACTGCATAACCGATACAAAAAATGCGACCAAATTCACCGGAAAACGACGTCCCGCGAAAATAACCGTCAAATGAAACTTCCGGAGATTTTTTTCCATTCTTCTTTTTCTGTTCCTCAAAAAGTTGTTTAACAATTGGCAAATCTTTACCTTCTGCCGGCAAGGTTTCAATATCCAAAAAAAGTTTTTTCATAAGCCCAGTATATCGCTTTTGGTGGAATAAAAAAAGCCGGCAACCACAAGCATCGTAGTCGCCGACATGTTGTTCGACCGGCTGGAGCTACCCCTCGATCGCCTCGCTACATACAGCCGGATCGGGCAATGGCCAGATCTGTCGGCTAGCAGCTCGAGAGAACTCCTGCTCTCGCACTTCGGACTGTTTGACCTTGAAATCGGAGATCGTCACCCTTAGTGACTTAAGGCACTGGCACATCGCAGTGATGGCAGCAGAAAAGCCGTCCATGTCAGAATCCGTGGAGTCAGCCGTCAGCCCATGCGCTTGCATCAGGTTGCTCAGGGCCTGATTGCTGAGAATCTGCTTCACGCTGTACACATCATCCAGATACTCGGCCGGAGTCGCGGTCGGAAGCGCTGTGAGCTGAAAGGTCAGTGGCAATTCGTAGCCAACACTTTCCTTCCAGTATTTCGCCTTCCGCGAAAACTGGCGAAACCCCGAGATGAACAACCGCGGGCGCCAGAGCATGACGTCATAACTCACGACCCCGAAATAGTACACCGGTGGGCGGAAAAGCGACTTCCACCAACCGATCCAGACCCGGGAACTGCTGTTGATGCTGGCCATCGGAAGAACAAGCCCGATCAGCAACACCACAATCATAGCCACGACGGGCGGAGTGGCGTGAAGAAACGGAATGTCCTTCCCGTTCTCCCCAAAGGTGGCGCGGCAGAGCAGAAACAGGCAAGCCACCTCCGTTACCAAAATGATCAGCGCTACTGACCGCGCCTTTGGCTCCATCCACGCCACGCGGATGGCAGACAACGCCAACCAAAGCGCAATCGCAAACATCAGAGAATCCAGCCAGAACCAACTCGGCATATCAGTCTCCTGCCTGGCTAATAGTTTTTGTGGGCAGTAGGCCCTAGGCGCCAGGACTTTTGGGAGAGTGGTGTGAGATACAAATTCACACTAAGGGTAAAATAGCAGATGAGACAACAAAAAAACAGCCCTGAAAATTCAAGGCTGTTTTTTAATTGTGCTATTCCTTCGAATCGGAAATCGCAATGATTAGGATAATGACACCAACAATGATATCTGCCCATGAATGCCAGGCTGGTGTGACGGCGCCTGAAATTCTCCATGCTGGTATTAACGCCCAAACTCCCATAATAGCCAACAAAACTCCAACGATACCCAATGTTACTCGAGACATTTTGCCTCCAAATTCTTAATAAAAAACTTATTTCTTTTCGTCAGTGAAAATTGCCCATATACCGGTAACGGCAGCAATAACCAGCCAAGAAGATGCTGACAGCCAAACACCAACCGCTAGCGCATCCAAAAGCGCCAAAACTACAGCGATAACCGATACCCAAAACAGCACCATTGCGAGAGCTTTGCTTTTCATTCTTCCTCCCTATTTAATACTAACTAATTGGCTTAATTATAGAAAGATGTTTTGCTGCTGTCAAATATTTCAAGTTTTATTCGTCTGAGAGCTTAAATTTGTAGATTGATATTAGTAGAGCAACAACTATCCAGGAGAAAATAATTATTGCATTTTTTGGTTCGAAAAATGGCGACGTGCCTTCGAGCATTACACCTCGCAATATTCGCAAGAGAGGAGCGAGTGGCAAATACTGAACAAAAGTGTAGAGCCATTTGGGGAGAGAATCAACTGGGAAAAATACTCCGGCTAAGAACATCATAGGAATTGAAATTGCCTGAGCCATGCCCTGAGCTGCATCAGCAGTTTTAGATAATGCAGCAACTACAAAACCGATAGACTGGAAAAGGAAGGCACCAACAAGAGCGACCGGAATAATAATGAAAATATTGCCATAAATGTGAGCATCGAATAAATACTTTCCAACAGCAAGAATAATTGAAATTTGGATAAAATTTATCACTATCCGAGAGAGAACCTCAGCAAGAATAAATTTCCAACTTTTTATAGGAGTAGTTGTAATTCGTTTCAAAATTTTATCTTCTCGATATTTTGAAAGGTTAACTCCAATTCCAATAATTGAAGAATTCATAAGCGCAAGGCCAAGAACACCCGCAAGAACGAAATCAAAATAAGTCAATTTACGGTCAGTAACCGGCACTAGAGTCGAAGAAAAAATCGGTTTTGAGTTTTGGATTTGATAATTTGCCGCAGTCAGGTACTGACCAACAGCACCAGATAAACTTGAATATATTTGGCTTCCAGGATCGTAAACAATTTCAACTTGCTTAGGAGAATCAGGATTTAGGGCACCAAAATCCTCTGGGATAAATACAACTGCTGAAATTTTACTCCTCTTGATTTCATCTTTAGCGATATCAAGGTTGTCTTCTTTTTGAATTTTGAATAGTTCTGTTTTGTCTAAAGTTTCAACCAATCCCGAACTGATTTGAGTATTTGACTTGTTTACAACTGCTATCGAACCTAGACTAGTATTTTTGCCAAAAAACAAGCCAAATATAAAAGTAAACATCAGCGGGAAAAACAAGACCCAAAAAAGCGATTGGCGATTTCTAGCGAGCATTTTTAGATCAGATATAAAAAGTTTCCACATATTAGTCCTCGATTGTTTTGCCAGTTAGTTCAATAAACAAATCTTCTAGCGTCGCCCGACCAGAAGTAATGGTTTCAGGATTTATGCTTTCAACAATCTTAATAGCCAGATCAGAATCTTTTTTCTCTTTAACCCTAACGATAAAGTGGTTATTTTTTCCAAAAAGATTTTCAACTTTGCCCAATTTTTCTAATTTGGAAATGATAGCATCTTTTACATTTTCCTTGACAAAATTAATTGTAAATGGAAATTCAGCCTGATCCATTAACTTATGAGTATCATCCATTGCTAGAATTTTTCCTTTTTCCATTATCGCAATACGATCACATAAAACCTCAGCTTCTTCCATATAATGAGTAGTTAAGATTATGGTTTTTCCTTGCGATTTAATCTTCGAAATTAAATTCCAGAGATTTCGACGTGCTAGAGGGTCGAGTCCAGTAGTTGGTTCATCAAGAAAAACTACTTCGGGATCATTAACCAAACTGGCAACAATTGAAAACCGTTGTTTTTGACCACCTGAAAGACTACCGACATAGCTATTAGCCTTCTCTGTTAATTCAACCATTTTCAGAAGCTCCATTGGATCAAGGCGTTTTTGATAAAATCCACCGAAAAGTTCAAGTATTTCTTTGAGAGTTAGAAATTGATAATAGGCTGAAGACTGAAGCTGGACCCCAACTTTCTCCTTAATACAAACCAGCTCTTTTTCTAGATTGCAGCCAAGAACAGTAATACTGCCCGAAGTTGGTTTGCGCAATCCCTCAATCATTTCCAGTGTTGTGGTTTTGCCAGCACCGTTTTCGCCCAAAAGCCCAAAAATTTCTCCTTTATTAACCTCAAAAGAAATCCCGCCAACAGCGATTAGGTTGCCATAATTTTTTGTTAGATTTTTTACCGAAATTACTTTTGTCATATTAGATTAATATAATAGCAAATAGAAATTGCATTGACAACAACACTTGAAAGTAGAAGGATAGCAACAAGCGCGCCTATGAAACTATGGCAGTATCACGCAACACACACTGCAGCCACTCAAGGCGCAACAACACAGCCGGCGCGCTGACATTAACCACCACCAGCTCCGAGTCCTTAACCTCCAAGGAAAAGGCTGTCCTCGGAGCAACGCGGCCCCTCCGGCAATGCTAGATCATCCTAGTGTTGCCGGAGGGCAGGAACTCATGCGGGCAGCGTTGTCCGACACATCCACATTCCGACCGACGTCCATGGACTGCCGGTTTTTTCTTTGCTTAAACGTTGCAAATACTGCTGAAAAATGATAGTCTGGTGGCAATTGCGGAAGTCGCTTCGGCCGCAAACCTACATGGAGGATTGAGTCATGCTCAAGACGTTATGGATGGACGAAGAGGGTTTAACAACCGTGGAGTACGCCCTACTGCTCGCGCTCGTCGCCATCGCGGCGATTACCGCGTGGACGACCCTCGGCGGACGCACAAGCAGTACGGTGAGCAAGGCGGCCAGCTCGCTGCCGTCGAGCTGATCGGCGCCAGCGGCGACAAGAACATTGGGGTACGAGACCAATCTCTGGACTCGTACCCTATTTTTAATATAAAAAACGATCCAACTACGGATCGCTAATCAGGAATCGCTAAATAACGCCGGCATAGAAATGCTTGCCGCATTTCTTCGAGTTCTGCTCTGATCACTGCGGCATCATCACTGGAAACCTCCGAAAAATCAATCGAGTCACCATAAATCTCCCAGAGATAATCAGACGTCAGATCCTCGGTATCAAATTCATTGCAGTGTTCGCAGTAAAAAACCGCTACGCGGTCTTCTTCGGTCACGATCTTCACTCGCTTAACAATCAGGTCGCTTTTTTCAGCCCAGCAGAGCCCCATGTACCTACCGCAGATAGGACAGTTCTTACACGTTGGCTTCCGCACTGAAATCACCTCACTATATTAATAGTATATATTTTTGTAACAAAAAAATCACCCTTTGATATAATCTCTAGGTGATTTTTTTTGGAATACTTAGTAGCTTCGGTTGAAACCACCGCGTCGGTCATTGTCTCTGTCATTTCGCTCAACTTTTGGTCGGGCAACATTAACAACGATTTTGCGGCCATCAAGATCTTGGCCATTCATTGCAGCAATAGCTTTGTCTGCTTGCGCAGCATCGCCAACTGTAACGAATCCAAAACCTTTTGATCTACCTTCGTTAAACTTGTCTGTAATGACAACAGCTTCAACAACTTCAACACCATCGATACCGGAGAAAGCTTCTCCTAGTTTGGCGTTGTCAATTGAGAAAGGCAGGTTGCCTACATAAAGTTTGTTTCCTTCTGCATCACCAGCTGGTGCTGCAGGTTTGACTTCTTCAGCTGCATCTTCTGCAACTGCATCTGTCGTTTCATCAACATCATCCATTCAAATCCTTTTTCCCACTTCGCATAAAGCTTCGCGGGATAATTACATTACGATCGACCCAAGTTGCAGTTCCCTTTCGCTTTCGAGTACTTGCCCCTAAAACTAATAGAGTTTTTCCAACTTTCGTAAGTAGTATAGCAAATTGACGGAAAAAAGTCAATAAGTAAAGGTAATTTATCTTCTGATATTGACAAACGTGGCTAAATTGATATAATAGTATTGCCTTAAGTAGTTAGGGTGACCCCGCAAGGGAAGGAAAGTCCGGGCACTATAGAGCGAGACGCTCGTGAAAAACGCTTAGCGTTTTGAAAAGAACGCTCAGCGCTCCAAATGAGCAAGGTGCGAGCTTTGAGAAAAGCGCAACAGAAAATATACCGCTAACCGTGCGAAGCACGGAAATCCGAATTTCAAAATCCTAAATCCTAAACAAATTCTAATGTTCAAAATTAGAAATTCAAAATGTTTAGAGTTTAGAAATTAGAATTTAGAGTTTCTGTGCTTTGCGCGGCAGTAAGGTTGAAATCGTGGGGTAAGAGCCCACGCGTTCGGCAAGCAATTGTCGTCTGTGGCAAGCCTCGTCTGGTGCAAGTGGAGCGGACCCATTATCATCAATTCCTGCTCGGAAGATGACCTCGGGCCTTCACGCGTAGATAGATGTCACTTAAACAGAACCCGGCTTATTAACTACTTAAGGCTTTTTTAGTTCAGTTTGATATACTAAAAGAAATAAGCGAGGGAAAATAATGAAAAAGTACGATGTGGCAATAATTGGCGCTGGTCCGGCAGGACTTGAGGCAGCGAAAATTTTGGCTTCGGCTGGAAAAAAAGTGGTAATTTTGGAAAGGAATTCAGTTTTTGGTAAAAAAGTTTGTGGCGGGGGGCTAACCACAAAAGATTTTGCTCTTGGAATTTCTAGTGAAATTGCCGATGTCAAATTCAGTCAAGTCACAGTTAAAACTCCACTTTCAACCACAGTTATTAAATCGGAGAAGCCTTTTGTGGCAACGATTGCACGAGAAAAGCTTGGAAAGTTCTTGGTGGAGCAAGATAGAATGAATGGTGTGGACATTCATCTAAACAAAGAAGTTAAAGACGTCGATAAAAATCACCTAGAGACTGAAGATGGCGAAAAATATGAATTTGATTTTCTAATAGGTGCTGACGGAAGCAGATCTTTAGTTAGGAGATATTTGAAATTATCCAACAATAAAGATGCCACAGCGTTTCATTACAAAGTCCCGAAAAAATATGCCAAGATGGAGCTGATTTTTGATGCTAAAACTTTTGGTGCCGGTTACGCTTGGATTTTTCCACACAAAGAATTTACATCAATCGGCGCCGGTTTTCATGCGCGGGATTTCCATAATTCAGAGAACCTAAAAGAGCGTTTTGACAATTGGGCAAAATCGAAGTCAATTGAACTAAACGATGATTGGTACGAAGCTTGGGTAATTAATTACGACTACAAGGGGCATCAATTCGACAATATCTTCCTTGCGGGCGACGCGGCCGGTTTTGCATCTGGGTTTACCGGCGAGGGAATTTATTTTGCCATGATTTCCGGTGCCGAAATCGCCAAAAAAATTCTTGATCCAAAATACGATACACCAGAATTAAACAAAATTTTGAAAATAAAGGCTAATCAGGAAAATGTTCTAGATTTGCTTCGAAAAAATAGAATTTTGAGTCAAGCTATATTTTCACTCGCCGGACTAGTTTTTAAAACACATTGGTTTGATAAAAAATTAGTTAAAGACTTCAGTTAGTGCTTAGACGCTAGATTTCTGCTCTCAAACCTGATAATATTACTTTTGTAATCCCGGGTCGTCTAGTGGTAGGACAGCTGGTTTTGGTCCAGTCAACTGGAGTTCGAATCTCTACCCGGGAACCAAAGAAAGAATGCCAGTTTATCTGGTATTTTTTCTTTGGCAAGTAGTGGAGATTCGAACAAGGAAGGGGTCGGGAAATCTTCCGAAGGTGGCCCTGTGGGCGGGAGTTTCCCGTGGAGGAAAATACTGATTCCCGCTTTGCGGGTCCCTGTTCCGCATTGAGTTAATTATTATATCTTGGAATAAAAACTGTGGGTTTTTAGAAGCGAGAAACGAGCGCTCGAGATCTCTGACCGGGAACCAAAAAAATCTCATAATAAACTATGATATTTTTTTATTGCTATAACAAGATACATATAGTCTATCGAAAGACACCACAAAGCGTTAGCTACAATCTAATTCCAAATGCAACAAAGTTTAATTTTCTGTATTCTGATTTTAA